>JANMNR010000370.1:0-2353 GCA_031368325.1 Pirellula sp. | reverse complement strand
CCGAGTTCGAGGTCGATCCCCGGCGGGAGCTTCAGAGACGCCTTGATGTCGCGGAGATTCAGGCCCGAGCCGACTGGCGCGCCATTTGAGACATAGAGCTGGGCGGAAAAGAACTGTTTCAAATATCCGATGTTCCCGGGAATCACGATCACTGCTGGAATCGTGAGCGGTTTGGTGACACCGGTGGGGGAAGTAAATCGCAACTCCTGGCGCTGGCCGTTTTCGTCTTTCGCCTCGAGAAGGAGGGGCACGATGGTCGGAAGTGCTATGCCCTCGGCCGCAGGCGCGGCGGGTGGCGAAAGAGGCTGTGGCAAGGCCACGCCCTGGCGATCGAAGACCACGGGGAACTTAAGGTCGACGGCTTTCGAATCGAGCTTGAAACCCATTGTGAACTCGAAGCCCAGAGACAGTCTAAAAACAACAACCCCGGTGAGCTGAGAACTCGCCGGGGTTGGAATTTAAATGGAGAGTCGCGACGACGGAGCGTCGCGGCACACTTAATGCATAAGAGTTAGGAATTATTTCTTACCGGCTGGGGCAGTAGCCGGTGCCGGTGCTGGCGGGGTAAAGACGCCTGGGTTTGCCTTTTGGAAGGCATCGAATTCTTTCTTGCCAGCTCGCTTTTGAGGGAACGAACCGTTACCGGAGGTGGCAGCGTAAAGAAAGCGAGCGTACTCGGCCTTCAAGCCGCGTAATTCGAGCAATTTAGCAGCGTAGTATGCCGTTTGTGGCTCCAAACGTCCGCCTTTGAGAATTTGCCCGAGGACTTTGTCGGCAATGTCGGCGTTACCAGTCTTGAATTTGATCCAGGCAGCAGTTGCAACAGTACGCTCGGCGTTTGGAGCCTTACGAACATTGGCTTCGCTCAATTGATCGGCTCGGGCGAGTTTCCCTTGATCGCTGCTCTCAACGAGAACCAGAGCGAGTTGATCGACGACCATCGGATCTTCGGTGTTTTCTTGATAGAGGGCGGAAAGCAGCTTTTCGGCTTCGGCGTTTTCACCCATGTATCGATGAAGAATGGCCTTCAAAAGGCGGAATTCTCGCATACTCTTGAAGTTTTCGGGGGCGTTGTCGAGTACTTTTTTGGCGTCTTCAATTCGATCTTCGTCAACCAAAAACTGGGCGTAGCTCAAGAAATTCCCTTCCGCAACACCTGCATCTTTGGCAAATCCTTTCTTGAACCATTCTTCGGCTTTCGCCTTGTCTTTTCCGACCAGGGATCGAGCGACAGCCAATTCAGGTTGTGGCAAGGCGGCGGTCAATGTCTTGGCCTTCTTGAGAAGGAGCATTCCGCCGTCGACATCGCCATTGCGGACCTTGATCTGTCCAAGGGCCCAAACTGGGGCTCCATCCTTAGGCTGTTGCTTGGCAAGTTCTTCGAAAAGCTTGGTTGCCAAGGGAATATCCTGACGCAATTCGGCCAATTCAGCGCGAAGCTTGGTAAGTTCCGAGATGAAATTTTGTTTGCGAGTGGCGGAGAAGCTCATGCCATCCACCAGCGACATCGCTTTTTCGACCTCGAGGTGCGCGTCGGTCCATCGACCACTCACCATTCCGATTTCAGCGAAGTTCTTATAGGCCTCGGCATCGGTCGCATTCAAAGCAACATGGTTTTCGAGGACTTGATATGCATCTTGCCATTGGCCATTGGCCATAAACATTCGAGCAAGCATCACGTCGACCTTGGGGAATTCGGCGTTTACGCTTCGGGCAGCAAGTAGACTATCTTTGAGTTTGTCTGCGTTGCCATCGCGAAAGAAATTGATCGCTTCTTTGATGGGGGGAACTTTTTCAGCGATTTTCAGCAATTCGACCGTGTTTGCTGGGAAAGGATCAAGCGGGTTTGCATTGAGCGAAACCTGTTGCTGCGCTTGGGATTGCGACGAAAACGAACCCAAAACGAGGGAAAGAAAAAGCAGAGACGAACAAAATCGATTCATGGAAGATCCACCATTGAATTGGGCTAAACGACACGAGTTGTAATTGACTGTTCGTTCGATTCAAAAACAACGAACAAACAATGGGTTACATTATGTGCACATTTCCAATTGAATACAAACGGGTGGTTTAAAGATTCACCTTCCATCCCGTTTTCAGGTTGGAATTTAACGATTGTGACGGGGCAAGAACGGTATTCAGGCTCAACGAGGGTATCCGGTCATGTCGTCGCTCCGCGACTCACTAGCAATTTGGTATTTCATCCCGGGGTTTGCACCCCAGGCTATCAATTGCCGTCGCTCCGCCTGGGGTTTGCACCCCAGGCTATCAACTGCCGTCGCTCCGCGACTGAAAACCATTGAGAAGACCATTGATAGAATGGGTTTTGCCCGGAGAGATTTGGCGGCTTTGG
>JANMNR010000047.1:0-2587 GCA_031368325.1 Pirellula sp. | reverse complement strand
GTTCGCTGCGCTCACTTCGTGTCGCTAGCAAACAACCGTGCGTATCCTATTATCCAATTCTGAATGTCAGATCAAGTCCTAACTATTGCATGTAAATCCAACTTCGTTTCTAAGGTTAAGACTGTCACTCGCGCTCGTGATCAAGAATCGCAGTAACTGGAAAATGATCGGAGGGGGTATTGCCATCTCTCTCCGTTCGATCGATCGTAGCCGAACGAACTTTCCAATCGCGAGAACATCCGATCCAATCGATTCGAGCACCAGAAGTCTGTTTTGCTTTAAAGCCCGAGAACGTACCGTCGTTGCTCGTGATGATTGGGTTCGCCACTCGAAATGTGTCAACGACCTGGGAAGCTTGCCCGGCGACATCGGCAAACAGTGCAGCGTAGGGCCCACTGTCCACCTCGGCGTTAAAGTCTCCTGTCACGACCAGATGACACCCCTGGCCGAGTTCACTAAGCTTGCGTCGGATCAAGAGGGCCGACTCAACGCGTGCCGTTTTTCCTACATGATCAAAATGCGTGTTCAAGAATAGAATGGATTTGGAGTTCGCTGTTTTGCGGTCTCGCAGTTTGACCCAAGTAGCAATTCTTGGCAGGGCCGCATCCCAGCCTTTGCTACCTACGGTGGCCGGTGTCTCGCTAAGCCAAAAATGGCCTCCATCTAATTTCTCGAATCGACTTGAGCGGTAGAACAGTGCCGCCATCTCTCCGTTGTCCTTCCCATCGTCTCGGCCAACACCAAATGAATCGTACCCAGCTAATTTGGCTTGAAGAAAGTCACGTTGCTCTGCCAGTGTCTCTTGGGTTCCTAGCAAATCGGGACCAAACGCGGCAATGGTTTCCACGAGGAATTCTCGTCGTTTTTCCCAATGATTTGGGCCATCTTTGGCGGTCCCATAACGAATGTTGTAACTCATTACACGGATCGAATTCTGCTCCTCCGGTTTTGAACCGTTAGTCGTTTGCGCGTCCAGCCTATTTGCGCAGAATCCGGACAAGAGTAACCACCCTGAAATCAAGAAGACAATTTTCATTCGCGTTTCTTTCGTACTTACTTGCTTGTTAATACTGCAGGCTCGAGCAGATGGAAATAGTGGCCGTGGTCGGATGTGACGACCACTAGCGACTGTTCCCACGCATTTTGTGTTTCAATCCAATCAAAAATCTTCCTCAGTGCCATGTCGCCACTGATGACGGCGCCGATCGAGTTATCTACGTTGTTGCTGTGGTTGGCCCAATCGACGTCGCCCGCCTCTACCATCAGCCAAAACCCGTCTTTGTCTTCCTGCAACACTTGGATTGCCGCTTGCGTCATATCAGCCAAAGTTGGATTTTCGTCGAGGTCAGCCTGGGAATAGACTTCTGCGTCTTTGACATCCAGTACGGGCTTATAGTCACCGTCAGCAGTTCGAAATGGTAGGTGCCCTTTTTTAACTCCGAAGAAACCAAGCAACCGCTTCTTGTCTGCAACCGCTTTCTTGGTCGCTTCGGCCAATAATTCAGAGCCTTTTGCCCCCTTGGTTCGTTGAGCTACGACATACTTGGCTGAGGCGTTGCCGGTGCTGACGTCCACTAGCTTTCGGTCCTCGTCCGCCAAGTAACGATTGCCCGCAATGAAGTTTTGGCCTTGGCCTTTTCCATCGGCGGTTTCTTCGCCGTAGCCAGCACCTAAGACGACATCAAGACCTGGGAGCGGGTTTGTTTTGTGAGAAACACTCGGAAGCCCTAGCATGTCTCGAGTTAAGTCCTGGTAGTCATCACGACTGACGTTGTGCGCATAAGCGGCTGCAGGCGTGGCATGGCTGATCGGAACACTGGTTACTGTACCGACCGCAAACCCTTTCGTTCGTTGTAACCAATGACCGATCGTTTCGACCTGATTGAGCTTGTAGTCCAAATTAAGTGCACCGTTGAGCACTTTGATACCGGCCGTTAATGAGGATGCTGACGAAGATGAGTCGGTCACCGCATGCGTTGAAATCTTAGATCGACCGATGGGATACTCGGTGTCAATTTCCGTTTGCCATGGGAACGAACCTCCGAGGCGAGAGTCATAGCCTCCGAACTTAATTACCGGTTTTGTATTTAGCTGAGCGTCTACATCCGTTTCCACTTCATCGCCATACGGCGACGTCACAAAGTAGCCGAAATCGGTTTTGCATTTGCTGTAGTCCTGAAACAGCAGCCCCGTACCGCGGCCCTCGATGTATCCGACCTTGTTTGACTTGTAGATTGCTGCCGCTTGAGTCGTTTGCCAATCCATACCATCGAACACGACCAAGAACACATACTTTTTGCCAAGCGTCTCGGTTGCAGCACGTTGTAAACGATAAACGTCCGTTTGGTCAGCATATGGTGCATCTGCTCGGACTGTGTTTGTCGGCATGCGGCCAAAGAGACTCTCGATTCTTGCTGAGTCACGATAGATGCTCCCCTCGCCCATGTAGCTGGCAAACGAGCCGCCAAAGACATAGACCGGTATCAGTCGATTCGAGTGATTTGTCCACGCACTATAACTGTTTGGGCGATTCCCCCAATGCCCCCAAGATGCCGTCCTGGCCGCGATCGCTTCCGCTTGGAGTCGG
>JANMNR010000028.1:0-5020 GCA_031368325.1 Pirellula sp. | reverse complement strand
GTCAGCGTGACACAGCAATTCAACACGACCAATTCAATGGGCAGGTTGATGCTCAACGTGCTATTGTCGTTCGCACAATTCGAACGCGAGCTGATCTCGGAACGCACCCGTGACAAGATCGCTGCAGCGAGACGCAAAGGCAAATGGTCGGGCGGCATGCCACTGCTCGGATACGATATCGACGGCCAAGGTGGCAAACTGAAGGTCAACGAAGCCGAAGCCAACAAAGTGCGAGCCATCTACGATCTCTACCTCGAGAAGCAATCGATCATGGCGACGATCGCCGAGTTGGACCAACGCGGCTGGACAAACAAGACATGGAAAACGCGGAAGGGAACACAACGAGGCGGCTCGCAGTTCACCAAAGCAACGCTATTCCGCCTGCTCACCAATGTGACCTACATCGGTAAGCTTGGCTACAAGGATGAAATCAACGAAGGTGAGCAGGACGCGATTGTCGACGCGGACGTTTGGCAAAAGGTGCAATCGCTTCTCCGGCGAAACGGCCGCACTGGCGGTGTCGAAGCGAGAAACAAATTCGGTGCGCTGCTCAAGGGAATCCTTCGATGCGCTTGCTGCGACTGTTCGATGACGCCGACGCATACGACCAAGAATGGCACCAAACGCTACCGTTACTACGTCTGCATGAAGGCTCAGAAGCGCGGTTGGAAAAACTGCAAATCGAAGTCGGTACCGGCCGCCGAGATCGAGAAGTTTGTCGTGGACAAAATACGTCACGTTGGCCACGACTCTGCGATGGTCGACGAAGTCGTGGAACAAGCCAAGATTCAATTTGAACGTGAACTAGGGGTACTTGTGGCCGAACGGGACGGGCTTGTGAAGGAGCTGGAGTATTGGAATGAAGCAATCCGAATTGCAGCTCCAACGATCAAGCCCGGTGATCCAAGTTCAAAGTCGCTCGAGCAATTGGCTGATTGGCACGAAAGCCTTCATCGGGCAGAACATCGACACGCAATCGTCGCAGCAAAAGTGCAAGCGTTACAGGCCCAGGCGCTAACACGAGACGATGTTGTGAAAGCGCTCACCAGTTTCGTACCGATCTGGGAATCGCTCACAGTCCGCGAGCAATCGCGGATCGTACAGCTGATCGTCAAGCAGATCGACTACGACGGCGCGACTGGCCGCGTGACGATCACCTTTCATCCTGACGGAATCAAGACGATTGCCATGGAAAACCGTCCAGCGTTACACGAGGCTGCATCATGAATAAACCAGTAAGTGTCGACTTTCAGTTTACCGTTCAGCAACGCGGGCGTGGAGCCAAGAAACGAATGGTTGAGGGCGCACGCCAATTGGACGAATCCAAACCAGCGCTTGAGCGCATTCCCCGCATCTCACGTTACATGGCTTTGGCTATTCACTTTGAGGACCTCATCAGTCAAGGTTTTGTCACAGATTATGCCGATCTCGCTCGCCTCGGTCATGTGACTCGGGCCCGAGTGACCCAGATCATGAACCTACGTCTGCTGGCACCGGAGATTCAGGAAGAACTCCTTTTCACTGAACACCAGGCGTCCGCCCCTGATGCAATTCAGCTCAAGGCGCTTCAGGTAATTGCGGGCAACACCAATTGGGAAAACCAACGAAAACACTGGCAAAACAGGTCCTCTTAGCTTTTCACGCCTACTGTGAGCAGCGAACTCAAGATCCCTTTTCAGCTCTCATTCCTCCGGATGATTCGAGTGCAGCAAAATAATTGCTGCACACTTGACTTTCGGGCGGTCAATGTTAGAAATATGGAATCAGGAAGCATGGGTGCATAAAAAAACGGCCTCGCGGTGGAACGCGAAGCCGTCAATTAAAGCTCACGCAGGCTGAGAGCCCGAATGGCATTTCTTCTACGTACATTCTGACTCCCAGTCGCCATAGGTCAAGGACGGCCATTTCGGTTTTCACGGTGAAGACCGAATTCGTATCGTTGCAAGCGGTTAGATCGGCCGCAGAGATTGGGAGATTTTGGAATGGGATGTGAGATTGATTTTATTGCGGTTGGTGATGGTGCACGCAGCGGGGACGCGATTGCTGTGCGATGGGGCAATCTGAATGGTCCACGAAATGAGCAGGGAATAATTGTTATCGATGGCGGTAACTGTTCCTCTGGTGAGGCTCTAGTTAGTCGCATTCAGAATGACTACAAGGCAACCTATGTTGATGCCGTTGTTTCTACCCACCCTGACGCCGATCATGCAAAAGGGCTGGCAACAGTTCTAGAAGAACTGGATGTTGGTCAGTTATGGCTTCATCAACCATGGAATCGACTTGATGAAGTACATGAGCTAGTGCTAGACGGCAGAGTAACTCCTTCGAGTCTCGAATCGCGAATCAAGGAGGCGCTGAACGCAGCCTATGATCTTGAGCAAATCGCGGTCGATAAGGACATCCAGATATGGGAGCCATTCGCTGAAAAACCGATTGTACACATGGGAGCGACGTTTCATATTCTTGGTCCAACAGAAGATTATTACTCATCACTGCTACCGCAGTTCGATGACGTTCCGATGACGAAAATAGCAATGTCTACACAATCGAAGTCATTGGTTCTTAATGCTGAAAGAGGCTTACTTGAGTCCTACTACGCGTGGACCCAAGAAACGCTGGTAGAGCCGACAAATCGAATTAGGGCGGAGAATAATTCATCAGTAATACTGTTGATGCAGTATGAAGGGCGACAAATTTTTTTCACTGCCGACGCTGGCGTCGAGGCGCTTACGCACGCGAACGAGCGAGCAATAACGCTAGGAATCGATCTTCGTCAGTCTGACTTTGTCCAAATTCCGCATCACGGCTCCAGAAGAAATGTAGGACCGGAAATCTTAGATGCGATTGTCGGACCAGTTTTGCCCTATGGTACAACACCAACAAAAACTGCCTACGTTTCCTGCGCTGCATCGTCGCCGAAGCATCCCTCCCAAAAGGCCTTGAACGCATTCACGCGACGCGGAGCGCGGGTGTTCGCCACCAAGGGAAAATCAATTCTTTACTCGTGGGGTGCGCCCGCTAGATACGGATGGGTACCACTGACATCGATTCCAATCCAACCAGAAACGAGTGAGGACTAAGATGATGCTTCCAGATGTTTATAACACCAAAGCTCGCATAGCCCCAATCCTAGCAGTGGTTGCGTTGCCAGTACTTTCCATTTGTTTGTTCGTCGAAAAAAGTCCAGATTCGAGTTGGCTTGCGCCGCCGATCGCACTGGTTGCACTCTGGATGTTGATGTCGGTTTTAGGCCGGAGTCGAGGCAAGGCACTTGAAAAAGGATTGTTCAAGAAATGGGGTGGATCACCAACCTTGCAAATATTGCGATACAAATCCTCGACATTGCCACGCGAGCAATTGATTGCGATCCATTCTCACTTCGCCAAGGCCTCCAACGTACAGCTTCCCGATGCTGCGTCAGAGGCGCATGACTCAGGCAAAGTCGACGTTTCGTATGAGGCGATAACGGCATACCTCCGGGACGCCACACGGGACCGCAAAGTGTTTCCGTTGGTGTTTGATGAGCTTTGCAATTACGGATTTGTTCGAAACCTGTTTGGCTTGCGTCCATTTGGTGTGGCGCTAGGAATCGTTATGGCTTTAGCTATCGGTTGCTGGTTCACGTGGATTCACCCCTCAAACGCTGACATTCGTGTGATCGCAATCGCTATGAACTGCTTGTCATCAATCATTTGGTTGCTTTGGCCAACGGAATCGACCATGCGGCAAGTTGCTGACTCCTATGCTCAGAAGCTTATCAATGCTGGACTGCAGATAATCAAACTTGATCAAAAGCCGACTGCGAAATCGCCGCTGATTCTACCTTAACGAGCAGAGGAATACTCAAGTCGTGGAGATCAATATCAATGACATCGCCGAGGTTCGAATGGGCTTCCACATTCGTGGGAGTGTTCAAGAAGAGATCGGTGGAAATGCGTTGCTGTTGCAAATCCGTGATGTAGATGCAGAAGGTCACTTCGATGAAAAATTGCTGACGGCCGTCAATGTACCGAACTTGGATAACCACTCGCTGCGGTCCGGCGATGTGGTTTTTTTGGCGCGGGGTGTACGGCGGTATGCTTTTCGTTTCGAGGGATCGTTGTCTGATGCGGTCGTACCAGCGAGCTACTTTATGGTTCTGCGTGTGAAGGCTGACTTGGTTGATTCAAGTTACCTAGTTTGGGTGATCAACCAGCCTTCATTCCAACATCAAGTAGAGGCGGCATCGACGAAGTCGGCTGTGCCTCAAATCACGAAGTCGGCGCTTATAGAACTGAAAATTGAACTGCCGGATTTGGCCGTTCAGCGACAGATTGCTGAGGTCGATCGATTGATGAAAATTGAGTTGAAAGTAATACAAGAACTCCAGAATCGGCGAACGACACTGCTGAATGCAGTTAGCCGAGGAATTGAAAGATAGAACAATGGCAAAGGAATTTACACAATCGGAAATCAACTCGATCGTTTGGAAAGCTTGCGATTCGTTTCGCGGGGCTGTCGATCCATCCGAGTACAAGAACTACATCCTTACGATGCTGTTCCTTAAGTACCTAACGGACTTGTGGCTCGACAAACGCGAAGAGTACAGCAGGAAGTACAAGGGTGACGCAACGCGTGTGAAACGCGCGATGGAACGAGAGCGGTTCATTCTTCCGGAGAACTGCGGCTTCGACTATCTGTACGCGAATCGCGAGGCAGCCAACATTGGCGAGCTAATTAATACAGCGTTGGAGAAGATCGAGGATGCGAACAAGTCGAAGCTTGAAAATGTTTTTCGGAACATAGACTTCAATTCGGAAGCCGCTTTGGGGCAGACCAAGGATCGGAACCGCCGTCTGAAAAACCTGTTGGAGGATTTTCGAGGCGGCGATGATCGGCCGTTGGATCTGCGTCCAAGTCACTTGAGCAATCGCGATGTTATCGGTGATTGTTACGAATACTTGATTGAACGTTTTGCGGCAGGAGCCGGCAAGAAAGCGGGCGAGTTCTATACGCCGAAGGAAGTCTCAATACTATTGGC
>JANMNR010000020.1:0-5108 GCA_031368325.1 Pirellula sp. | reverse complement strand
CGAGAATATTTAGACAAACACCCTGGCGCGCGAAATAAAGATGCGGTTGCGTCGTTGGGGCAGTATGGTGTTACAGCGGCAGACGTGGCCAATGTAAAGAGTCATCAAAAACGCAGTGAGGGATCTTCGAAAAAGTCTTCGGCGTCGGCTAAACCAAAGGCAGCTGCATCCGCGTCGACGGCCATGACCAGCGCCTCACCGACTTTCTTAACCGGGCTTGAAGCAGGGGTCGCCTTCGTTAAGGCTGCAGGATCTGTTCAAAACGCGAGACATTTGCTTATAATCATCGAACAGATTAAAGACTGCTAAATACGTCACTCGTCGACAAGGATGTTTTGAAATGAATTTCGGTAGGATGATGGCCGGCATTCCCACGTTGAATGCTGGTTTGTATCGGCGGATACGATTCTTGGTTGGCGACCCTGTTGCTTGGATCGAGATAACGGATTCAAGTGGGGCGACACAGTCGACTTTGATTCTTCGCGATATCGAAATGCAGAGAGCCAGGCTCTCTGCGAACGCGAGTAGAGTCGCTTGTCCAGCTGACTTCACACCAGTCGGTGGCCTTTCTGGCGATCGAGAGACTGCCACCGCGCAAAGCGCCGCTGAGTTTGTACGTCGATCTGGTTTCGTTGAAATTGCTGTCGATCGATCGTTGCCAATGATTTATGCAGAGATGCTTAGTCGGGCAGGCATACGTGTCCGGTGCGATTCCGAATGGGGTTTGATTGAAAGACGCCAAAAGGACGAGTCAGAGATTGCGGCAATTCGATTTGCCCAAAAACAAACCGAGGCGGTAATGAACGTTGCTTGCCAAACCATCGCAAGGGCTCAAACCGGCGTTGATAACATTTTAATGCATGACGGAAAACCGCTGACCAGTGCGCGGATGCAGTCAATGATAGACATTTGGCTTCTGGAGCGAGGATTTTCCAACCCAATGTCGATTGTTGCTGGAGGGCCGGTCGGTGCAGACTGCCACGATCATGGACACGGCTTTTTGAAATCGATGGAACCTATCATTGTCGATATTTTTCCGAGGGACAAAAAATCGCTTTACAACGGTGATTGCACTCGGACTGTCGTACACGGAAAGATTTCAGATAGATTGGCGTCGATGCATGCGGCGGTAGCTAAAGCCAAAGCGGCAGCGACATCGGCTGTACGCGCGGGTGTGACTGGGCAGTCTGTTCATGAAGCGACCTGCCGTTCGATCGAATCGTCAGGATACTGCATGGGATTGGCTCCGGAAGGCGCATCGGACGATTTCACGTCCATGACCCATGGAACCGGACATGGATTAGGGCTCGAGGTTCATGAGCCACCATTGTTGGCGGCCGGTGGGCCAGAGTTATTGGTTGGCGATGTCGTGACCATTGAGCCAGGACTTTACAGCAAGGCCGTCGGCGGCATCCGAATCGAAGACATCGTGGTAGTGACGGAGAACGGTTGTATCAACCTCAACTCCCTACCCGAAGGGCTCGATTGGTCGAACTAATGATTGAATAGAAACTCTCTCGACGTCATTAGGCTCCACAGCAGATCCTCGACCACGATTCGTCGATCCCCTTCGCTCGTCGCAGCGAGCTCTGTCTCCATTCCCGCTGATTCTAAGCTTGTTGGATAACGGGACAGGCATCTTAGGAACGAGGCCTTGACGATGGCTGGGAAGTCCGATTTGTGCGATTCCAATAGCTGATCGACGACGCTACCTTTTTCTGAAAGCTTTGCATTCAGTGTGTCTCCGTTGTTCAAGTTCAGAACCTGAGTGACGCTCGGCTCGTCACTTCGCTCACACTCGCACGTAATTCTGCGTTGATTCCGACCAAATGTCTTAAGAAAGTTATTGTCGACACTTGAGTCAAATAGTTGTATCGCTCGAGTACCCTTGGAGTAGAACTTGGTGTCGCGTTTATCGCCGCCAAGAAAGGACACTTTGTTGAATACCGTCGGCACGGTCGAAACTGAGACCATCGCATCGTGAATGACCTCTGCCATCAGACGCCGCGGGTAGTAGTGCGAGAAGTACTTTTTGTCGTCCTTGTTGAGCTCGGTCGTCTGGCTGCTGCGTTGGTATGTCTCTGAGTTTAGGATGACACGCATGGTTTCCTTTAGGTCGAACTTTTTCGAAATAAGATGATCGCAGAGAGCTTGCATCAAGGCTGGGTTGCTGGGCGGGTTGCTAGCTCGCAAATCATCAACGGCGTTTACAATTCCGATCCCAAAGTAAGCGGCCCATATGCGATTGACGATCGCTTTTGTGAAGTACGGATTCGTGGGTGACGTGAGCCACTGCGCCAGATACTCCCGTCGGTCCACGGTGGAGTCAATTTCTAAAGGTGCGGCATCCAACGGCGCCGGCGGTTGAGGCTTGCCCCGCAAGGGTTGAATAAGATCACCACGATCCAGCACCAGCAGCGTACGGGCCGCGTCCCCGTCGCGGGTCTCACCGCCCCAACCTTTCGCACGGACTCGCGCAAACAAATTTGCCATTGCGTAATACTGGTCATTCGTCCATTTTTCCAATGGGTGATTATGGCATTTGGCACAACCGATTGATAATCCCAGGAATGCTTGGCAAGCGTTTTCGGTCATCCCCTCAGGGTCTTGATTGATCGCATAAAAATTGGTGGCGCCATTCTCGATCGCCTCGCCTCGAGCCGTGAGGATCTCACGCGTAAACTGATCCCATGGCGTATTCCTCTGTACATGACCGCGAATCCATTGATAGTAAGCCTTGATTCCATCCGCTCTCAACAAATTGCTGTTGAGCATGAGTAGATCGGACCAACGGTAGGTCCAGTAGTCAACATACTCCGGGCTCTCCAACAACGAATCGATCCAACGGCTTCGTTTGTCAGGCGATTCGTCTCGTAGGAAAGCGATTGTCTGTTCCTCGGTAGGCAACGTGCCTGTCACATCCAATGCCGCACGGCGAATGAACTCGCTGTCGCTACATCGTCCGGATGCATCGAGACCGAGGGTTGCAAGTTGCTTGGCAACATTTTCGTCGATGAAATTGGCAGCCGTCAGAAACTTGTCACTGGAATTCTCTCGCACTGAAAAAGGTACGCTCAATCGAGCGGTTACTATTCGGCTAGCAAACCAAGCGTTAACGGCACCTTCTCCAGGCCCGATGACCTTTGCGACTCCCTGCTCATCGACCGTTGCGACCGCTTCGTCGGTCGAGCTAAATTTGGCCCATCGTGTGACGTCTTCTATGCGGCCATTGGTATAATGTGCACGGACCGAAATAGACTGAGTATTGCCTCGCTCCAATCGGACGGCATCCGGCAAGATCTCGAGATGATCTAATTGCGGGTCTGTCGCCTTGGGTCCAATCGCTCCACCCGAGATCCATTTCACGAGCATAGCATAGTCATCGGACTCGACCGGCAATCGCAATCCACCCTTGTGCTCGATCGATCCGCTTGGTTTTGCAATGAAGAGCGAGGTGGTTGGGGCGGCTACCTCGATACGTCGCCCACGATCTTGCAACGTTATGTTGAAGTGATCCGACACGGGATCGTAGCCCCTCAGCGACAGCTTAAAGCCACCCTTGCCAGCCAATGCACCATGACATGCCCCCATATTGCAACCATTCCGAGCCAGGACCGACTGAATATGGTTGTTAAACTCGACGTCGAGCAATTTCTCCGCATCGCGACAGACAATCGAGGCCGTCGTTCTGGCGACTGTGCCGTCGAGCAGCTTGCATTCGATATCAATGTAGGTCTTGCCGGTTCGTTTTGCCGACAAAGAAAAGAAACCCGCCCCAGCACTGGTGATATCGACCAGTTCTGGCGCTTGGATCTTGAGCACTGGAGTCCCCTCTATCATTGGGCCAATGGATCCATCGGCAAGAATTGTCTGGACAAAGACCCGTTGCTTGCTGTTCTGGTAAGTTAAATCGATCGACTCAGGAAAGACTCGAATGCCGATCGGCTTAGCTCCGAACAGTTGCGAGCACAACAAGACGGCCAACAAGATAGCGAGTAAAGACTGTCGCATTGGAAATAAGGTAGGATGGTGGAGGGAGACTTCTGGATTTCTGGCACACGTTCAGTTTACAACAAATCGAAACATCTGCACAAACGAATGAAATGGAAAACAGGACATGGCGACAAATAGTGGCAAGGGATCTGTCGTTTCCACGATTATCTGGATTCTAGTCTCGGGCAGTCTGCTGTGCGTTGGGTTAAATGGCGTCTACACGATTTGGTACAAGCACTATCTGATGTTCGGCGATTCGCAGAACTGGCTGTCCACCCACTGCATCGTTACAAGAATCAAAGTCGAGGACACGCCACTCTCCAACGGTCAACGCCTGTATACACCGACCGTCGAATACATTTACGACCGCGACGGCAAGCAATACAAGTCCGATCGATTCTGGTTTGGTGCCAAGGGAACCATAGACAAAGCCGTTGCGTTTCCAGCCGCTGCCGTATACCAAGCTGACGGGGATTACGACTGTTTTGTTGCACCAACCGATCCAAAAGAGTCCGTACTGGTCCGGAAACTAAACCCGGCCAACGGCAACGCATTTTTCTATTATGCAGTTGCGGCTGGGATTGGAGCAATTATGGTTTTCGGGCATGTGGCGGGGTTTGCAGTGCAACTGGTTTTCGGGGCGTCATCCTCCAACGCAAACCTCAAGCGTACTATGGTGAATAAATTCAGTCCGGTCGAATCTGGTGAGCCAGATGAACCTCTCGTCATCCAAGCGGCTGAGTCTCGAGTGGCTATCGCGATAGGATTATGGATAGCAAGCGTCTGCTGGACCGGCATCGTAACGTTGATTGCATTCGCTATTTTGAAAAACCGAGAGTGGATACCACTCTTGTTTGTGTCTCTTTTTTTCCTGATGGGTTTGGCCCTGATCGTTTTTGCCTTCTACTCTACTTTGCAAATCTTTAACCCAAGCCCCATCCTTGCGTGTAGCCAACGCGATATCTACCCAGGAAGCGAGTTTGAACTAAGCTGGATGTTTCGGGGCAACGCCAAGAAAATCCAAAAATTAGAGATCGTACTGGAAGGCATTGAGAAAGTGTCCTACCGCCAAGGGACCAACTCGCGGACTGAGGAGAAGCCCTTCTTTCGTCAAA
>JANMNR010000802.1:0-3380 GCA_031368325.1 Pirellula sp. | reverse complement strand
GCTCGATCCACTTGGGGGCACAAAACGTTTACCATGCGGCCGAAGGTGCTTACACGGGCGAAGTTAGCTGTCCCATGCTTCAAGATTTGGGATGCAAGTACGTCATCCTAGGCCACAGCGAACGTCGCGCGATTTTTGGCGAAACCGATTTGGACGTGAACACCAAACTGAAGGCCGTTCTTAAAGCCGGGCTTACTCCAATCGTCTGTATTGGCGAAACGCTCGCACAACGCGAATCTGGCTCGACCCAGACGATCGTCCGGGGGCAATGCACCCAATCACTCGCAGGGTTGACCGCGGAACAGATGGCAAAGACCGTGCTAGCCTACGAACCGGTTTGGGCCATTGGAACAGGCAAAACTGCGACGCCCGCACAGGCCGAGGAAGTGCATGCAGACATTCGCCAATTGATAAAAACAATGTTCGACGCTTCTGTGGCGAATTCCGTCATCATTCAATATGGTGGGAGCGTGAAAGCCGACAATGCGAACGAGCTGCTTAGCCAGCCGAATATCGATGGCGCGTTGGTTGGTGGTGCGTCGCTAAAGGCGGATTCTTTCCTACCAATCGTCCAATCGGCCATGAAAATTCAAAAGTAGCTCTGTGCTTTGTTACGCCCTACTGCGCTTTGGAGTCTCGATTCTAAGTTTCGATTCGCAATCCACAGCGCAAGTCGATAAACTAAGTGTGTTGACAAAATCTGGGGTATAGAAGTCGTTAGGAACCAAGCTATGAAATGCACAACGCTTTTCCCAAAACACTTGGCCGCTCTTTTAGTGGTTTCATTCTGGGGCTTAGTCGCCGTCCCACAATTGCTCGCCGATACGTTTGAGATTCGTGGACTAGGAATCATCACCGGAAAATTGCTTAACGAACCGGGCAGCAGCGTGCTTAAGATTCTGACCAACGACGGAGTGGAACTTGAGATTGCAAGCAGCAAGCTTAAGCCACCCGCCATCATTTCTGCCGAAAAAGAGAAGGCATACTTGGCATTACTTTTGGGCAAAGAAGACTCCGTCGAGCTGCATCGGGCCGTCAGTAAAGAATGCGAACTCAAAGCCCTTTCTTATGCGCATAAGGAACGCGTTGTAGAACTTGATCCAAGCGACGAAAACTGGAGAGCGCTCGGAGAAATGGTTCCAGACAAAAAGTCTGGTGAGTACATTCATCGCGACGTTGCATACAGACGAGAAGGCAAAGTGAAAGTGAATGGTCGCTGGGACACATCTCAGTCGCAGGCAATTTTCGAACTTGAGAAAAAACAGGACACGGAAGTTGCGGCAATCAGAAGTGCAATAAAGATAAGTCTTCAGAACCTAAAGGATCGCGGTCCTAAACAAGCAAAAGCACTCGAGTACTTGAACAACCTGAACAACCCCAATGCCATTGAGGTGATTTTTAACGATTACATTAAAAAGGATGTGAGTCCCGCACAGCTAGAAGTCTTCATGCCCATTCTAGCCAAAATGCCGGGTAATACAGCAAGCTATGTCTTCGTTTATCTCGCGATGAACGCAAAAAACAACGAGCTGGTGCGAACGTCAATGGAACTCTTGTCGCGTGACCAATCAAAAGAGTATGCCATGAACGCGTTTTTGAACGTAATCCGAAACCCAAAATCGAAACCTGAAGTCGTCGATCTCGCTGGTACGCACATTCAGTCCTTTCCTGACAAAGTTGCAATCCCGGATTTAATTGAGCGACTGATTTCAAAACTGGAGAGGACTATTACACTCCCAGGTGAAAACACCTTCAATAAGGATGGAAGTGGCGGCGGGATAAGCACCCCCAAAACAATCAAGCAACATGGCATCCATAATCACCAAACAGTCTTGACTGCATTGCTCGCGTTGTCGGATGGCGCCAACCACAATTATGACATTCCTCAATGGCGTATTTGGTACGCGAATACTTATTCCAAGTCGAATCTAGATCTGCGACGGGACGAGTGAAAGTAGCTGTTCTTGAGTATCTGAGCGGCGGCGGTCTATCTGATGAAAAAGTCTCGACTTCCCTCCGCCACGAAGGCATGGCAATGCTGATCGCATTGGCCAATGACCTTGTGCAATGCGGCCACCAAGTGCATACATGTCTCGATCGACACGCAAGTCAACTTAGCGATCCGTTTTTTGACAATGTTCGAATTCACGAACTTCCACCTGCGAACCTCTGTTGGTCGAAAAAATGGGATGAGATTGCTCACGCATGCGACCGAACTATTGTGATTGCTCCCGAACTTGCGCATCAGCTCGAACAAATTGTTGAACGCCTTCGATCTGCTGGTTCCGTGGTAGTGGCTTCGTCCAAGGAGTTCCTTCGCGCAACCAGCGACAAACTGGTTACTGCCGAGCTGCTTTCCAAGTCGCATGTCGCACATCCGTCAACGTGCACCCTATCTCAGTTTCTCAAGGATCCAGAAAACACGATCTCACCGTCACCTGTGACCATAAAACGCCGCGATGGCGCGGGATGTGTCGACATGAAGTACTTCGACAACCCGAGGCTTTTCAGCAACTGGCTTTCGCAACCCATTCGGCGAGACTTGAACTGCGACGATTGGATCGTCCAGCCCTGGCTTGCGGGACGACCAGCGAGCATTGCGATTCTCGCAAGTGAACAATGGCACGTACTTAGTGCAGTCGAACAGTTCATCCAACTCGAGCCGTCTGATTCAGGTGACGGAAGTTCCGATGTCATCTATGTGGGTGGAAGTGGACCGCTTCGAGCCGTCACACGAGAGCAGCTTGAACAGTTGGCGAAAAAGGTTCGCGCGGCGCTTCCGCTCGGTGCCAATGGTTGGATCGGAATTGACTTTTTGGTTCCGGTCTCGTCGCCGGAGCTTGTGGTCATCGAGGTCAATCCAAGATTGACGACGAGCTACCTTGGCTACCGCAAATGGTACGGTCACAAACTAGCGAACGCACTTTTAGCTGACGGAGATTGCAACTCGATTGCATCCCAATTCAATGCAACACTTCCACTTCATGAATACACAAAATGGGGTGTTGATCTCTAAAAGAAACCTGATGCTAGCGCGGGTAATTTCACGATCTCGCGCGTGATTGCGCGACCCTGCAAAACAACGAGTATTCATCTTGCAGAGTTTTTCTTATTCGAATCGTATCGCATCCAAAAAGGATGTTGTCTGTCGGCACGGCCGCGAACATCGTCAAGAATGACACGCGTCTCAGGCTTTGGATCGAGTCTAGTACGTACTCCTTTGCTGATTACCGTAATTTGACTTTCAAAATCGACCATTTCGGGTGATAGCCAAACGGTGAAATCTTTGGCTGGAACTGTCTCCATACTGACTAAATTCGTTTCTTTGTTGACGGAGGATTTGATTTGGTAACCGGCACCGGGCTTAACCCATGGGTACA
>JANMNR010000798.1:0-1885 GCA_031368325.1 Pirellula sp. | reverse complement strand
GGATCGTCCCGCCTTTGCCTGCCGAAACCACCCGCTTTCCGTCAGGAGTAAAAGCGACTTCGACCACTTCGCTCGTGTGCCCGTAACATGTAATGTCGCTGCCCTGGAAACGCCGGTTGCAATAATGCCACTCGAAGTTGTCACGGTATTCCTGTGGGATCTGATGCAGCAGCGTTCGAGCCTCCACCGCTCGATTAGCATCGTACCTGGCAACCGCAAGCTGAAACTTTGCTGCCGCTTCGGCATCGCGAGCACGTTGAGAATCGACAGTAGCTCGTCCTTCCGCGTCGACGGCGTTGGCACGTTCTACAGTCGCTTCTTGCGACTTACGTTCCGCGAGTAGAGTTTTCTGATTCGCTTGAAGCAGTCCGTAGGTCGTGCCGATGATCCCAACCAGCAGCGTGACACCAACAGCGAGAAATGCTGCAACGAGGCCGCGATGTCGGTTCGCAAACTTCCGAACCTGGTACCAGGTCGAAGGAGGACGCGCGCGAATCGAGTCGCCAGCCAAATAGCTGGAAATGTCCTCTGAAAAATCATCAACCGACTGGTACCTCCGAGTTCGGTCCTTTTCGAGAGCCTTCATGACCACCCAATCGAGGTCGCCTTTGAGGATCTTCTGAAGTTTGACCAATGAGATTTTGCGTACTTCACTTACCTGCGTCGTCGCCTCACCGGACGACGTACCTAGCCGACTACTTGGCTTGAGCGGATCTTTCTCGCGAATGATTTGCAGTGTTTTCAGTAACGCGTTCTTGCGCAAGACTTCTTTGTCCAGCGGCGTTGAACCGCTTAGCAATTCGTAGAGCATCACGCCGAGGGAGTAGACATCGGTTCTAGTATCGATATCGACGGAGCTCAATTCAGCTTGCTCAGGCGACATGTACTGCAGCGTTCCAACGATACTGCCGAACTCGGTGTACATCGTCTGGTCCGTTAACTTGAGATCGGGCTGGATAGCTTTCGCCATGCCAAAGTCAATCACTTTGGGAACCGGTTCACCATCAATGTCCGCAACCAAAACGTTGGATGGTTTAAGATCGCGGTGCAGGATTCCTTTCTGGTGCGCGTGTTGAACAGCCTTGCAAACGGAAATAAAGAGCTTCAACCTTTCATCAATACTAAGTCGATTGCTGTCGCAGTACTTTGTGATCGGAATCCCATCCACCAATTCCATCACAAAATAAGGTCGCCCGTCGTCAGTGTTTCCCGCGTCAATCACTCTTGCGATGTTAGGGTGGGCCATCATCGCCAGCGCTTGCTTTTCAGCTTCAAAGCGTGCTAAGACCTCCCTGGAGGGCAAGTCGGACCTGATCAACTTGAGTGCAACGCGTCGCTTGACCGGCCTTTCTTGCTCGGCCAGCCACACGGTTCCCATTCCGCCGACCCCAAGTTGCGCAATGAGCTTGTAGGGGCCAATGGTTTGGAATGGCGGTTGGGTCGAGTTACCATTTCCGGAACTTGCGGGGACTGCGGATCGGGTGGCCAGAGCATCGGCATCGGCCCCCTTGATCGTTTTCGGCTTAGTGAACTGTTCCCGGACTCGATTGGCGTGATTTACAGCCTCTTCTCCAAACCTCGCATAACTAGTGTTGCCAACTTGCCGACCCTTTCTGACGCGGTGAAAGACTTCAATCGAGATCAGTTCCAGCAATATCCGCTGTCTCGAATCTTCAGGCAACAACGCCAGGACGTTTTCAATGCAAGGCGATGTCCCTGTTTTGATGTCCTCTTCGAACTGGTCGATCAGTCTATCGTCGGCATCGGTTTTCACAGTTGGCCAGATTTCAAAGGGGGAGTGATTTTGGACTAAGGGAAAGCTGATTGCCGCGATTTTCGGAGGGACTCGCCTACGTGTTTTGCATATTTTTGCATGCTCTGTCGC
>JANMNR010000787.1:0-2718 GCA_031368325.1 Pirellula sp. | reverse complement strand
CAAACACAAACAGGTGCAAAAACGAAAATCCCGGAGCGAGCCCGGATTACGGAGGACAAAGGATAGCAGCCTAGCTGCCAATCGTCGAGTCCAAAGCTATAAATTTCAAAGTCGCTTGCTTTTCGGCTTTTCCTTTGTACCAAACGGTTTGCGCAATGGAGATCACTTTCGATTGTATTTTTGTAGTGGCAGGGCGCGAGCCCTCCGGTTTCGCGGCATTTGCTGGTCATTCACCGGACGGCTTGCGCCGTTCCGCTGACAAAGTGAGTGCCATTTCGCTTGCGCCGTTCCGCTAATAGACCAGCTCCATTACATTTGCCTCCATGGCAGAACTCAATCCACCGCAGCAAGAAGCCGTTGACACCCTTTCAGGCCCGCTCCTGGTTTTGGCAGGAGCTGGAACTGGGAAAACGCGTGTGGTCACGTTTCGGGTCGCCAATTTGATCCGGCACGGCATCCGCCCGGACCGAATCTTAGCGGTGACGTTCACCAACAAAGCATCCATGGAAATGCAGGAAAGAATTGGTCATCGGCTTAAGCTGCCCAAAAAGGTTCGACGCGGGCAGCCTGCTCCCCTCCGACCTGCGGTTGGGACATTCCATTCTCACTGTGTTCAAATTCTCAAGCGGCATGCCAAAGAGCTAGGCTACCCGGACAAGTTCACGATTTACGATCGCGGCGATGCCGAGAGTGTCGCCCGGACCGTTCTTCGGGAGATCCGTGTCCATGACGACATGCTCAAACCGGGCGATTTTCTTAGTATTGTCAGCCGTTGGAAGAACCAAGGGATACGGCCAGAACAGGCTGACGGGGCTGCCACCTCAGACAAAGAGCACCTCGCCGCCAGCGCCTTCAAACGCTATCAGCGATCACTCAAAAACCATGCGGCTTTCGATTTTGATGACTTGTTGGTTTGCACGGAACAACTGCTAACCGAAAACGACAAAGTACGTCGCGAAGAAGCGTCACGCTACGATCATGTTCTGGTTGACGAATACCAAGATACCAACGGAACTCAGTATCGCATCATCCAAGCTCTCGCGATTGATCATCGCAATCTTTGTGTGGTGGGTGATGATGATCAATCCATTTACGGCTGGCGAGGTGCCGAAGTACGCCACATCCTAAATTTCAAAAATGATTGGAATGAAGCTAAAGTTGTTCGCCTTGAGGACAACTACCGATCTACCGACGCCATTCTGCAGATGGCCAATCGTCTCATCATTTTCAACGCGGAGCGTCACGACAAAGTTCTCCGAGCAGCTCGACCCAACGGTGCCCAGCCGCGAATACTCCAGTTTCCTGACGAGGCCGAAGAAGCCAAAGGGGTCGTGGAGGAAATCGATGCTCGACTCAAAAAGGATTTGACAACGCAACCAAAGGACTTTGCAATCCTCTTTCGCACCAACGAACAGCCTCGCCCATTTGAAATGGAGTTGCGACGCTGCAAAGTTCCCTACGTGATCACCGGCAGCCAATCCTTCTTCGATCGCAAGGAGGTCCGAGACATTCTGGCCTATTTCAAATGGATCGATACGCCAAACGACGAGTTATCATTGCTCCGCGTCATCAACGTTCCTCCCAGAGGCCTGGGAGCATCGAGCGTCGACAAACTGCTCAAGCAGGCTGTTTCCACCGGAACAAGTGTTTGGAAGGTTATGCAGGATAACGCTTTCATCGAAAACCTTCCATCCGCAGCGCAACAAGGAATAGGCAGTCTGAAGTTTCTCTACAGTGAATTTTCAAAAAAATTTAAAGGGACTGCCGGTCCTCCAGCATCACCATCTGCGGCAGTGTTTCAAGCTGACGTGTCGGATCAAGTTCCGAACCCACAGGGCGATGACGACGATGAAGCCGAGTTGGTGGAGGGATCTGGCCACATGACCCATGCGGCGCGAGAGTTCATCGACTCGATCCACTATCGACGGGAAATCAATCGCTTGTATCCCAACGCCGAAGAAGCCACCGCAAGAATTGGTTCGCTCGAAGAAGTGATCAATGCCATCGCAGAATACGAAAGCGAATCGAACAAAGCGGACTTAGGTGACTTTTTGTCCAAAGTAACGCTCGAGGGCCGCGAGTTTGGTTCTCCGAAAGAAAAGGAACTTCAACGCAACGCCGTGTCGCTGATGACCTACCACAGCGCGAAGGGGCTTGAGTTTCCGATCGTTTACATGGTGGGGATGGAGGAAGGTGTACTGCCGCATCGCCGTTCACTGGTGGAAGATGGCGTCGACGAAGAACGCCGGCTCTGTTACGTCGGAGTAACTCGCGCTCAAGATGAGCTTTCGCTCTGTCTGCCCATGTCCCGATTCAAATGGGGAAAAGCTAGGCCAACGTTTCCGAGCCGATTTCTTTATGAGGTAACCGGGCAAGCGGACAATCCGAATTGCAAAAAGGCCATCCAAGCGGCAACCAAAGAAGCCATCAAGGCTATGCGCTAGAAAGAACCGCTTAAGCGTTACAAACCACCTGTTTTCGCATGGTATCAACTTGATAAAATCTGGCTTCAAAATGAATTTTGCATTAAAAAACCGTGGGTAACCCCACGATTTAGGGTGAATTGGCTGATACCGGTCCAACCGAAGATTCTGTCTAAAGTAATCCCCCCATTTGAAACGAAACTAGGTGCAGGACGGCTTTATCTGCGCTGGACAACTCTAACGAGTCAAGTCCAGTATTTTGAAAAGCCGGCCGAGGTTGATTAGGGGGGAAAGT
>JANMNR010000786.1:0-1802 GCA_031368325.1 Pirellula sp. | reverse complement strand
ACTTTCCCCCCTAATCAACCTCGGCCGGCTTTTCAAAATACTGGACTTGACTCGTTAGAGTTGTCCAGCGCAGATAAAGCCGTCCTGCACCTAGTTTCGTTTCAAATGGGGGGATTACTTTAGACAGAATCTTCGGTTGGATCGGTATCAGCCAATTCACCCTAAATCGTGGGGTTACCCACGGGTTTTTAACAGAAAATTCACTTTGAAGGCAGATTTCATCAAGTTGATACGGTGCAAAAGCAGGTGGTTTGTAACGCTTACGCGGTGCCTTCTATCGCATGGATTTGATGGCTTCTTTGGTTGCCGCTTGGATGGCTTTCATGCAATTCGGATTATCCGCTTGCCCAGTTACCTCGTAAAGAAATCGGCTCGGAAACGTAGGCCTAGCTTTGCCCCATTTGAATCGGGACATAGGCAGACAGAGCGAAAGCTCATCCTGCGCGCGAGTTACTCCGACGTAACAAAGCCGGCGTTCTTCGTCGACGCCATCTTCGACTAGCGAGCGACGGTGCGGCAGGACGCCTTCCTCCATTCCCACCATGTAAACAATCGGGAACTCTAGTCCCTTGGCGCTGTGGTAGGTCATTAGCGAAACAGCGTTGCGTTGAAGTTCCTTTTCTTTCGGCGAACCAAACTCGCGGCCCTCGAGGGTTACTTTGGACAAGAAGTCACCTAAGTCCGCTTTGTTCGATTCGCTTTCGTATTCTGCGATGGCATTGATCACTTCTTCTAGCGAACCAATTCTCGCGGTGGCTTCCTCGGCGTTGGGATACAGGCGGTTGATCTCCCGTCGGTAGTGGATCGAGTCGATGAATTCTCTAGCCGCCTGGGTCATATGGCCAGATCCCTCTAGCAACTCGGCTTCATCGTCTTCATCTCCCTTTGGATTCGGAGCTTGATCGGACAAGTCAGCTTGAAACTCGGCCGCAGCGGGTGAGGCTGGAGGACTGGCAGTTCCTTTAAACTTTTTTGAAAATTCGCTGTAAAGAAACTTTAGGCTACCGATTCCCTGTTGTGCTGCAGAAGGAAGGTTTTCGATGAACGCGGCATCCTGCATGACCTTCCAAACGGTTGTACCGGTGGAAACAGCCTGCTTGAGCAGCTTGTCGACGCTCGATGCTCCCAAGCCCCTCGGAGGAACGTTGATGACGCGCAAGAGTGATAACTCATCGTTAGGCGTATCGATCCATTTGAAATAGGCCAGGATGTCTCGAACCTCTTTGCGATCGAAGAACGACTGGCTGCCGGTGATCACGTAGGGAACTTTGCAGCGTCGCAACTCCATTTCAAATGGGCGAGGCTGTTCGTTGGTGCGAAAAAGGATCGCAAAGTCTTTTGGTTGCGTTGTCAAATCCTTCTTGAGTCGAGCATCGATTTCTTCCACGACCCCTTTGGCTTCTTCGGCCTCGTCAGGAAACTGCAGTATTCTTGGCTGAGCCCCGTTGGGCCGAGCAGCTCGGAGAACTTTGTCGTGACGATTGGCATTGAAAATGATGAGCCGATTGGCCATCTGCAGGATCGCGTCCGTGGATCGGTAGTTATCCTCAAGTCGAACAACTTTCGCTTCGTTCCAATCATTTTTGAAGTTGAGGATGTGGCGGACTTCGGCACCTCGCCAGCCGTAAATGGATTGATCATCGTCACCCACTACACAGAGATTGCGATGGTCGATTGCGAGAGCTTGGATGATGCGATACTGAGTTCCGTTGGTGTCTTGGTATTCGTCAACCAGAACATGATCGTATCGAGACGCCTCGTCGCGACGGACTTTGTCGTTTTCGGTGAGCAGCTGTTCCGTG
>JANMNR010000756.1:0-2932 GCA_031368325.1 Pirellula sp. | reverse complement strand
GTCGCGAGAGAACTCTCCCCCCATTTCACGAATGTAGAGCAACTCGCGATTGTAAAACTCCAAGAGTCTGGGATCCATGATCAGGTTGTTACGCTCGCAGTTCGCATCAATGCTACCTTTATGGCGTGAAAATTACTGGTTCGTTTCGACTATCGAAACTTTTCCGGTTTCCAAATCCAGTTCCGTACGCAGCTGCATTCGAAGCGGAACTGGCTGTGCCCACAATTCACCGTTAATGTTGAATACCAATGTGTTGCGACTCATCTCCTCATCCGACAAGAGTGCTTCCACCGTCAGCTTGTCTTCTAGTAGACGAGGCTCAAACGCGATAATAGCATTTCGAACTTGCCTCGATAACTTTGCCAACTCAAGCCCCGAAGCTGTAAGTCCAGCAACGGTTGGAATGCCAAAGTTCAGTACCGAAGTCCTCACCGCAGGGGACGAATCCAATGCGACCACGGATTCGAAACATTCTGTGTTGAGTAGCCAAGTTAGGTCCCGAAGAACGCATTCACGTAGCTTTTTAAGGCTCAGGACACGAGCATCTCTGGACTCGTTTCGTTCGGTAGGCGAATCATCCGTCAGCCTATCTAACAGAGATGGCTGAAGTCGTTCCTTTTGTGTCAACTCAGCCATGCTGCTTACTCATGTCGAAATTCGATTTTTTGAATCTTAGTCAAAGGATATTCGTCCGCGTCGGTCGTCAGGATACGCTGTCCTAAACCAAAATACGTTCCTTCTCCAGCCTCACTCCAAATGGTCTTCCAACCCAAACGAATATGGTCATCCGAATGGGATTGGCTCTGGACATAACGTGTCGGGACAAACCCTACTGCTTCCCCTCCGTTGGCCCATTCAAATCGAGCAGGGAGCCATACCAGATCCCGAAGGTCACACACCTTTTCAAGCGAGATGGAGCCTATCCGCTGAAAAGGTATCCAAAAGTACTTGCCATTCACGATCGCTTCTAAAAACGGACCGATTCGGGAGTCTGCGTCAGCCATCCACTCGAAGGGCAACGCCAAAGCAATCGCTCGGTCGTCCGTTGTCTTCTCTGGAAAGAGGGTTAAGGTACCCGACACCAGCGGCGCATCCTGAAGTGCATTGTCTCGCAACGCAGCCGATTCCACTCCGTTACCTTGGCCTGAGAGTTTGAGGGCCTCCAGCATCAAAGCCATCCAGGGCTCTGGTTCTCCAAAAAGCAACGGGGAACGGTTTCCACTGAAAACCACATCCCTAAGCGCCTCACAATTCAATGCTTCCTGATACGCCTGAACCATCGACAGGGAATCAGCATTGAGGTCTCTCAGGACATTGAGCTGGCCCAGAGCGCGATCCCATTGACCCAGAATCGAAAGCAGCTGAAATAGGAAAATTCGATGCTTTGGCTCAGACGGATTGTCGCGAACTTCCGCTTGAAGGCTCTTTAGCGCAGAGGCTAGATCCGCGTTCTTTAAGGAAAGCAAAGATGACATCGTTCAGTCTTTTCGTTGGTGTCGTTAATCGTCTTTAATCAAAAGTTTTTGGGGCTTCCAATCCTTGTTCCCCTGCTCATCCCAACCCAGCGGACCGTGAGTACTGAAAGTCTTGCCATCAGACGATGATCGGTACTTCATGGCCGATTTGTTAAACCAAATACGGACCGATTCCGTCGGACGATCATCCCCGCTTGCATTGATCTCCCATTCCTTAATCATGGCGTTCTCAATTCGGATCTTGAGAAATGCGGCGGGTGGTCCGCCGTCTGTACTCAGTTGAATCAAGTGGATATCGACCGAGAAAAATCCAGACTCAGTGGCACCAGATCTCCCCTTCATTGCCAGGTACATCAAATAGACAGTGGCGGAATCCACCAATTTGTCTACGCTTAATTCCTGCTCCTCCTTTTTCCCGATTTCAATATCTTTGCTGGAGTCACCGGCCTTGCCAATACTCTTGCCAACACCAAATCCAATCGACTCGGCGACAAACCACTTTTCTTTGTCGTATCCCGGGATTTTCACGTCTCCAGGAACACCTTGGATTTGAACGACAATCACACAATACCCCTCAAACCGTGTACGAAATCAAATCGAGTCCGAACCATTTTAGTTGGCGGCCAGACATGAATTCCACGCACTCACTCCGCCAACTCTCGCTATTTCTAAACGAAAAGAAATCGCTATGACGCAGCGTGCTCTTCTATAGCAGTTGGCAGTGCAGCTTCGCTCCATGGCTTGGCTTTGACCTGATCCCATCTGCAATCCCCGCCCGGCAAAAACTCTTGGCCATCCGGTGTCGCAAAGTACGCAAAGGCGATCTTGTTGTACCAAAGTGCAACGTCTTCGGTTGGACGGTCGTCACCGTCGCCACTGGTGCTCCACGACTTGATGAAAACGTTGTCCAGCAAGTAGGTAAGATAGACAACGTTGTGCATTGAATTGTCTTTCTTCGTAATCGCCTCTACAAACTTGATTTGAGCTGTTCCACACGAGGATCCGCTAATGGCTTTCTTCGCGAGGGCACACGATGCGGTATCCATACTCTTAGAGATAGTGCACTCCTGCAACTCACCAACACCAATATTGACGTCAGATGTTCCGGCCTTTCCGCTCTCAGCCAATTCTCGCTCAACGGCAAATCCGAAACTGTCTGCCTGAAAATAGCCTTCAAATCCTCCGATTACACAGTCACCCTTGATACCATCAATCTTTACCAAAATCATTATGCACCTCTAAACTTTGAAACGAAACGAAAATCGGGCATCTAGAATCACCCCAACAAGCCAATGCACCGCTCTGCCTGTTGAATCTTGCCAAAAACAATTACGCCGACGGGATTCGCGAAGTCAAACGCAACGAAACCGTTAGACCCTCTAACTGGTAATGAGGCTTCAAAAAGAATTTGGACTTGTAGTAGCCAGGATTACTTGGATCCTCTTCGATTACTACCT
>JANMNR010000747.1:0-7653 GCA_031368325.1 Pirellula sp. | reverse complement strand
GGCTACGGATATGAAATTCTGGAGCGATTGCGAAGCGAGGCGGAATTGGAACTTACCGAGAGCACGATCTACCCGCTCTTGGCAAGACTTTCAAAAGATGGATTGCTTTTGATACGAGTTGCTAAGTCACCGAGCGGCCCTCAACGACGTTACTACCGAGTGACGGCAGAGGGACAACGTCGACTGGTACAGATGATTGAACATTGGGAATCAATAAATAAGTCTGTTTCTAAACTGCTTAAAGGAAGATCAAAATGACTGAATTGCTAACCGAATTGGCTCCATCTTTGCAAAAGCTTGTCGATGCAAGGCTTGATAACATTGACCGAGCACTCCTCTCAACGGATGTCAGTCGTTACGAACGACGCCAAATCGTATCTGCGGTGGAAGATCAAATCCAAGAACTTGTTGCACGCATTAATCGAGAGGAACCTTCACGCGAAGACATACTACGAATCTTGGCCTCACTCGACCCGCCGGAGGCATATGGGACCGGATCGATGCAGCTTGGAGTTCAACCGGAAGAGCGACTTGAGCCGAATCGACTTGCACGTTTGCCATCCTCGATTGCCAGCGGGAAGAAAGCCAACACACTCTCTATCATCAGCGTGTCCCTGGCTGGTGTAAGCCTCTTGGCCCTTCTAAGTTGTGTTGTGCTGGGTTTTCTCGCGTTTGTCTTGTCACCTATATTCTCGTTGGCCGCTCTCATTTGCGGCATTGTGTCTCTTTGCCAGCTACTAATGACCGAAGGCAATACTTATGGAAAGGGAATGTCCATCGTAGGTATCGCCTCTTTCCCAGTTGGGTTAGTGTTGATGCTCCTGGTCTATGTAGTCATTGAGTCGATGTAGTGAAGGCCGAGCTCGATTGGACTGGCCTAAACACGATTAGTCTAATAACCCGGATTGCGCTTGCCCAAGGTTTTCGGCCTACGCTTAGATAGACCAGAGCTTCGCGCACCACTTTGCCGTTACAGATGGCTCGGAATGTCTAGCAAATACAGCTTTAGTTAAGGAACAGTCTTCGATGGAATGGTTGATTGCGATCATCTTCATAGGGCTGTTGGGCGGCGGCTATGCTTACGTGAGCCACCTTGATCGCAAGCGAAGAGACGGACTGGTTTCGCTCGCCAAAGAACTTGGCTTAGAACTCAATTGGCAACTACCCGATGCCGATCTCGCTCGCTTCAATCGTTTTCAGATTGCAAACAAAGGGCGATTGCCGACCTCGGCAACGACCATTATTGCCGACGATGGTGAGACACGAATCGTCGTCTTCGATTACTCCTATACGACCGGGCATGGAAAACACAAGCGATCCCATTTCTTCTCGATAGCCATGTGTTCGAACACATCGCTCGAGATACCGAACATGAGTATCGAGCCAGAAACATGGCGATCCAAAATTGCAGAACTTGTTGGCCGTGTCGATATCGACATCGAGGAAGACCCCGGTTTCTCGAAGCGGTTTGCGATTCAGGGGAACGACCCCAACGCGATTTGCAACTTTCTCAATCCAACACGCAGAGCCGCGATCATGAAGTTCCCCAATCAACATCTCGCTGGGCAAGAGGACGCACTTCTCATCATTCGCAAGTACGGTCGACTCAAATCGGAAAACGTTCGAGAACTAATGACCGAGGCATTGTTGCTTACGAATGCCATGCGAGGGTAATTCATTGCCGCCGCGTATTGTTCGAGACTCTGCTTTCAGTCGGACGATGGTCGTAATAATGCTATTTCCAAAGTGGTTCTATTTGTTCAAGGTTCCATTTTTCCCAAATGGCTGATAGTTGTTGTACGCGGTCCGCTTGACTTGCGGACACATCGATAGATTCGCCCGTATCGTTGGCCAGATCGTAAAGTTGCCATCCACTGCCATCGCGAATCAGTTTCCAATTGCCGCTACGCATTGCGTTCTTTTTGCCGACTCGCCAGTACAATGTTCGCTCAGGTATCGCTTTGGTTTCGCCGCTAAGAAGAGGCAACAGATTTACGCCATCGAGTTGAGTACGTGCGGCTGATTCGCCAGCCAGTCCGAAGGCCATCGCACTGGCATCCAAAGAGATCACTGGTGTCTCAACCACCTGAGACGCAATACGCCCCTTCCAAGAGATGATGAAGGGTACTCGAATGCCGCCTTCCCACAATTCGCCTTTGCCGCCCCGCAATGGTACGTTGCTCGAAGTGAGCTCTTTCGTTGGCCCCCCGTTGTCGCTGACAAATACGACGAGCGTGTTGTTTTCGACGTCGCACTCGCGAAGCTGAGTAAGGACTTTGCCTATGCTGTCGTCAAGGTGCGCGAGCATCCCGGCAAAGATGCGGCGGTGAATGTTTTCAATATGTGCGAACCTCGCCATATAAGAGTCCGCGGCCTGCATCGGACTATGAACAGCATTGTAATTGAGGGAAAGAAAAAATGGCTGAGTGCGATGTCGGTGAATAAAATCGCATGCTTCGCGAGTAAAAGCGTCGGTGAGGTTTTCTTTCTCGTCCAATGGCTGGCTACTACGTAAAACAGGATTGTCTGTGTCATACTCAGGTTCGTTGCTACCCAAATGCGTGCTCCAGACGATGTGGCCGTCGGGGGATGCCCAGCGGCCCTTGCTGCCATCCGGCAGCGATTTGCGCCGGAGCCAAGTGGTTACGCCGTCCCATGGAAGAGGCACAAAATAATGCCCCTCGTGTAGGAAGCCGTAGAACTCATCGAAGCCGCGTCGCTGCGGATGAAAGGGGGCTGTCCCACCAAGATGCCACTTACCTACAAGAGCAGTCGCGTAACCTGAATCGCGTAGGTGTTGGCTAATGGTCTTTTCCTCAACCGGCAACCCAATACCGGGTGCCGCATTCTTTGCGCCGATGGGATTGAACTCAAATCCAAAACGCGTCTGATAGCGGCCCGTCATGATCGCCGCCCGCGAGGCAGCACAGAAGGGGGCGGTGACATACCCATCCGTAAAACGTGCGCCGCCTGCCGCCAACGCATCGATGTGGGGTGTTGGGATCTCCTTTCCACCATAGCACCCGAGTTCGCCGTAGCCAAGATCGTCGACGACGATGAACACAATGTTTGGACGAGAGCTCGGCTCTTCAGCAGCCGTGTAGGCTGCAAACACCACCCCAGCACAAGCTGCCAAGCTGCGACATGAAATGCAAAACAGGTTCAGCATGAATGTTTTCACCATGTCACTCTTAGTGCAGTCTAGGAACGATTGTTACGGGGTAGGATTATCTTTGAAATAGAATTTGTACCAATTGCGCTCTCGCATCTTATCGCCAGTTGGCAACCCTGCTGGTTTAAGCTCAGCACACCAGTCATTCAAGTCTTTATGCAACTTGCCAGCGAGTTCGGTATGCTGGTCGACTAAGTTTCTGTGTTCATGCTGATCACTCTCAAGATCAAATAGATACCGCTGTCCATCGCCGACGAAAATGTATTTCCACTTACCGCTTCGAATAGCGGCTTGATCCCAAAAACGGAAATGAAGGGTGCGAGTCGACGGGTTTTGAATATCATTCATTTGCGGAATCAAGTCGATTCCGTCGAACTCGTTGCTGACCCTCTGCAAATCGCCTCCGGCTAGCTTCAATACACTCGGGGCGACGTCTAGCGTGCTGACGGGCCAGTTGTACGTCTTTGCACTCGGAAGTTGACTGGGAAGACTCCAAATCATCGGGACGCGAATTCCACCTTCACTCAACATGCCTTTCTCGCCGACCCACGGATCATTGAGCGAACCATCCCAACCGCCCATATCACCGTCAACAGGAGTGACGGGTTTGGTCATTTTTAGTAGAGCACCGTTGTCGCTGGTTAGAATGATGAGCGTGTTGTCGAGCAATCCATGCTCGCTCAGTTTTTCGACAACACGTCCCACGCCGTCGTCGATGGCTGAAATCATTGCCAAAGCGACTTTACGACGGCTCGGCATGTCGGCTGGAAAACGATCGAGATATTTCGAAGGAGCTTCGAGGGGCGTGTGCGGGCCATAGTAGTTCAGTTGAAGATAAAAAGGCGAAGCATGATTGCGTTCGAGGAAACTTAAGGCTGCTTCTGTCTGAACATCAATGCGAAAGTCCTTGTTCTCAACCTGCTTCATCTGCTTTAGAATTGGCACAGACTTCGCGCTTGTGTTGCCGGGTTCTGTACCGTCAGCCCCTTGTATCTCAAAGTTAACTCGATAGTTTCTCAGCTCACCCCAGAAGTATTCATCGAAGCCTTGTGCCATAGGCGAGTAAGGACGAATCTTGTCCCAAGGAATGCGCACCTGAGCTCGTGGCTTATCGGCCATCTCTGGCATCGCTCGCCGCAACCATTCAACGCAGGTTACGTTCGGCTCGAGATGCCACTTTCCGACAAACCCGGTGCGATATCCAAGCGGCTTCAAGCGTTCGGCGATCGTCACCGCCTCGCTAGGGAGCGGCATGTCGGGGATGGTGTCAATGCCGAAGCGTTGTTGGTGTCGGCCTGTAATCAATCCTGCTCGCGAAGGACTGCATTGTGGTGCAGTCACATATCCTGCGGTGCAGCGGACTCCTCGAGCGGCCAGTGCGTCGATGTGAGGTGTCTTTACGTCTTTTTGTGCATCCTGGCAGCCGAGATCGCTCCAGCCTTGATCGTCGGTCAGTATGACAATGACATTCGGTTGCGTGGCAGGTATGACGGCTTGAGCGGTTCGATCGCCGATGACGAAATAACCTAGCCATTGGTCCGAGCCGAGTTTCCCGATCGACCAGACCGCGCCCGGTCGTGTTTGCATCGTCTTTGTCTGCCCCGAGGCGATCGAACCGTAGGACTTGGGTTGCCCCTCGGGGCTCATCCAAACAAGTTCGACCAGTTGACGCTGCTTGTTGATGAAATGTACTGGGAATGGATTGCCATCCGGCTTGGAGGCAGGGACAACTCCGCCGGTCGTAGGATGCCAAGTTAACTTAGCTAGTGACTCGACGGACGGTTCGGGGCGTTGAGCAAAGTCTCTGGGAGCATCTTTTCGAAAGGTGGCCAATCGTACCTGCGACTCTGGCGACTTGGCAAGATTGGTCCACTCGTAGGGATCGTTGCTGATGTCGTATAACTCTTCACTGCCATCGGCATAGTGAATGTAACGATGCGAACGACCACTGACGGCATAGGTGCCGGGCTGGGCCAGGAAGGTAACCGAATCGTGATTCCAATCCGCTGCCACAGGATCTATTAACAACGGCAACAGACTGGGACCGTCGCACGCTGGCTTGGCTGGAAGTTTGCAAAGGTCGGTAAGCGTTGGGAACAGACTTAGCAAATTCACGGGTGCGTCGCAAACGGTCGCAGCTTGCGTCCCTTTCGGCAGAACCAGACTGGCTCCGCTTGGGACACGAACCATCAAGGGAACACGCGTCACGGCTCGCCATGGCGTGTACTTTTGCCAATGTTCCTTTTCACCCAGTTGCCAACCGTGATCGGACCATAGCACGACAATCGTATTGTTTGCATTGGGGCCGGACTCCAAAGCGTCTATCACTCGGCCCAGCATGGCGTCGGCAAAGTGAATCGACGCGAGGTAACCTTGGATGCCTTGCTTCCATCGTCCCTGTTGTTGAATGTGGGCGAAGTACTTGTTCCGAGCAGCTTTCTGGCCTGCTTCTGGAACGTCGTCCAAATCGTTCTCACGATAACCAGGCGGTAGCTGAATCGACTCGAGCGGAAAGGGCTCGAAGTATTTCTTCGGAACAAACCATGGCTCATGAGGTCGATAGAGACCGCATCCTAAAAAAAAGGGTTTGTCATGTTTCTTGATGAGCTGCTCGCCGATCCACTTGCTGACCGACCAATCGCCTCCAAACTCTTCGTCGGTGACATCCAGTGCGGCCCAATCCGTTTCGACGTACTGCCAGGCGCCTCCACGCTCCAGATTGACCGGACGTTTCTTAGGATAAAATGTCTCCGGAAAAGGGTTCTCGGACTCGGCTTTCGGAAAGTATTCATCCCATGACTTGGCGTCGATGAAGTAGTGCAGCAGTTTGCCCGAGCCGGCAGAGTAGTAGCCATGCTGACGGAAGTATTGAGGCATAATTGTCTCGACCGGCATCACTTCGCGCATCTGCTGACGATTGTCATACAAACCAGATCGATTTGGCGCACGACCAGTAATGATCGCCGAACGAGATGGGTTACATGCCGGCGCGGCACAATGGGCATTCTTAAACAAGACGCCACTTGCAGCCAAACGATTTAGATTGGGGGTGATCGACTGCGGATGCCCTCCCATGCAGCCAATCCAATCCTTGAGATCATCCATTGCGATGAAGAGAACGTTTGGCTGGACGGATGCCTTTTGAGGTTCAGCTGCAAAGCCTTGCGAGCCGACAACAAGGATCGCTAGTATTTGCGTTAAAATTCTCATGCGTAACTACTTATTATGAAAGGGGAAAGGAAACGCCCTTGCTCGGACGAAACCGTTCGATCCTACGTTATACTAACTCGAGCGAAGCGCCCACACGCCATTCTCCAATGAAGCTCGAATTCAATTCAATATGGCAATCTACAAATGCTTTTTATTCATTTTTCTTACGATTTCGGTACGGCCATTGCAGGCTCAGATGCTTCCCGTGTCAAACCCGCTTCGAGTAGACCTCAACGCCGACGATCGCGCCGACATGCGCACCGATGGTTGGGAGAATTGGTTTGTGGCCAAAGGCAATCATGAACGATCGTTTGGCAATTTGACGGTCGCCTTGCGCAGTGGCAACGAAGAAGGGAGCATTCGAACAGTAGGCGATAAATCGATGCTTGTCCAGGGTATTACCCTCGGAGCGGACGCAGTGATGGTCGCTAGCGAATCAACTCCTGTGTTGCAAATCACAATCCAGGGGCTCGCAACCGGACCGCATTCGTTTGTTGGCTTTCACCATGCGATCGGAGAACACAATGGCACTTATACCGTTACGGTCCAGAAGCAAGCGGCTACTAATCAACAAACAGTGTCTGGCATCGAACCCTCGAAACAAGCTTTTCATAATGATGAGGTGGAGAGCTCATTCATTGAGTTCGATGCCGTCGAGGGAGTACCAACGGTCGTTCGCATTTCAGTAGTCGGCGGGAATCGAGTACTATTGAATGGTTTTGCCATTGACGTTTCGAACCCGCGAAAGAAGGCTCTCAAGCCAGTTCCCATGGACTTGGAGAGGCATGCGATTGGCGACGCAGGAAAGGTGGAACTCAGTTGGGCGCCGTCGCCCACTGCCGTCCGTCAGCACGTTTATCTAGTAGCCGATCTTGCCCCAGACATCGCTGAGCGCCGGTTGGCCGCTGCTACCAAGGACTCACCGCATTTTATGGCTGTGGTCGAGGGCGGTTCGTATACCGCATCCATCGCGGCAAATGTTTCGCTATTGCATTATGTTTGGCGGGTCGATTCGGTGGACGCCTCAGGCAAGTTAACTCGCGGGGATGCTTGGCACTTTCGAGTGCGACATCTCGGATTTCCAACCGCCGAAGGTTATGGTCGCTTTGCGATAGGCGGACGTGGCGGGCGAGTGATGCACGTGACGAACCTGGACGACTCTGGCCCCGGTTCTTTTAGAGAGGCCGTGGAAGCTCTGGGGCCGCGCACGGTGGTCTTTGATGTTTCGGGACTCATCACCTTGAAATCAAAACTCATCTTCCGAAGCGAAA
>JANMNR010000733.1:0-4031 GCA_031368325.1 Pirellula sp. | reverse complement strand
GTTGCGACATTGATTCGGATTTTGTTTGAAAAGGGATTTCTCATTCAGATGAATGAACAGCGCCCTTTTCGATTCAAACCTGCTCGCCCTTTCGAAGACGTTTCCAAGAGCATGATCGGCGATATGGTCGATCGGTTGTTTGGTGGGTCCCGAGAACAATTGCTGCTACGTATGTTCGATGGTGGGAAGATGACCCGTAAAGAACGACAGGCCCTTGAGAATCTGCTTCGGGAGGACAAGCCATGAGTCCACTTAGTTCGACGCTGCTATGGTGTGCATTACAGACCACGTTGCTGGCGCTGTTGACTTTGGTGCTTGGTTCGCGGCCGTGGCGATTTGGTGGTTCGTCGGCACCGCTCCTCGGATTAATGGGGGTATCGCTGATTACAATTTTTGCTTTCCTTCCCATTCCGTGGAGTTGGACTGATGGATTACTGGATCGGCAAAGCGCAACTTCTTCGCAGGCTTCGCTTGAAATAGAGCTAGATGTCGAAGCATCTCGCACCGAATTGTTGCCAATGGACCACGGACAACCTCCGTTGATATCCCAAGATTCAGAAACGGGAGCGAACTATGTTGCTGCGTTTATGGAGGGGCTTCGCGCTTCGACCGACAGAACGCAAACAGGCTGGTCACTGAGCCCTGTCTCGACGATCGTGCTTGGCTTATTTGGCATTGGAATCATCATCGGGACCATTAGGTTAATCGTCGGTTTGGTTGCAACGCGTCGACTCATTCGAACCTGCAGCATGATCCTGGACAAGCATCTTGACGAATCCATAGTCGTACTTCAAGCGATGCTTGGAATGAAAACGCGAGTTGAGTTGTACGAGACGAATAAGCTGTCGACGGCTGCTACGATAGGAGTGTGGCGGCCAAGAATCTTGCTGCCGACTCACTGGCGAGAATGGACCGACTCAGAATTGAATGCTGTTTTGGCGCATGAACTTGCCCACATTGCACACGGCGATTTTGCTGCCGTGTTGATTTCTCAGTTGAGTATTGTGGTTCACTTTTACCATCCGTTAGTGCATTGGCTTGCTGGTCGTTTGCGATTAGAGCAAGAGTTGGCTGCGGACTCTGTTGCAGCCCAAATCGCCGGGGGGCAGGTACGGTATGTGAGAGTCTTGGCGAAATTAGCGTTGGAACATCAAGATCGATTTGTGGGCTGGCCGGCCCGTGCTTTCCTTCCGACCCGACAAACCTTTTTGAGGAGACTTGAAATGTTGAGAGATGTTAAGTTGGCTTCGCCGGGGCAAACTCCGGTTGGAAAATGGGCTGCGATGGTAGCAATCGTAGTGGCTTCGGTTGCATTGGTTGGTTTGAAACCGCCACCGAATCGCGCGATGGCGCAGGACTCGAGCGCGACAGCAGGTACACAGACCAATACTGCTCGCGTTGACTACGACCTGCGATACTTAAACGACGAAGGCGGGCTACTGTGTGCCGCTCGACCAGCAGAGCTGCTTGCGAGCAGCTCGATGACCGAAGTCGCAAAACTGATCCAGGAGTTGCCGATGGTGATAGACCTGATCTCGCCTCTTCGCGTGGAACTTAAAGACCTTGAACAAATGTTGGTGGCATTTGAGAGTCCGGCCATTATGCCTACATCGATTTTCGTCCGGGCTTCGAAGCCAATGGGCAAACTAAGCGACATCCAGCGAGGCGGCATCCCTACGACACTTGCGGGAGCAGAGATTCTGGAGGCTCCGCAAGGTGGTGCTTGCTTTTGGAAGCCGGACGATCGTACCGTGGTCTATGGTAGCAAACGCGATGTGGAACGCTGGATTCAGGGGCGACAGGTTGAACGGAAGCTGACGGAAACCGATATGTGGAAAAATCTCAAGGATCGCCCTCTGTTAGTGATTAGCGAAGGCAAAGTTATGCGGAACTTGTTACTAGCCACACAGCCTCCGAGTAGCCGAATGCCGATGCTTACGTCGTCCATCCTGTCGCCGATTTTGGATGAAGCACAGGTATTAGGTTTAGCCGTATCGATGGACAAGGAATGGAGCCTTGTTGCCATGGCGAAGTGTACAGATGCAAAAGGGGCGTCAATCATTCAAGAAACAAGCCAAGCTGGTATTGTTCTTTTGAAGAATGGATTGCGAGAGTTGGGGCGATCGTTGAATTCGCAACCACAGACTCCTATCATGCCGTCTGACTCGAAGAAAGCAATGGAGACGTTGTTGTCCGCAGGCACGATGCTTGCCGATTCAGCAAAGATTCAGACCGATGGAGGAACCGTCAGCATGATAACCAGCATTCCGAACAAGGAAGTGCCAGTCGCGTCCATAGTCAGTGCACTCATGACAACGCGAAAAGCTGCTGAGCGTGCAAAGAGCGCTAACAATCTCAAGCAAATCGCATTAGCCTTCCACAACCACGAAAGTGCATTCAAGGTCCTGCCTCACCCAACGATATCGACTAACCCATCGCACAAGTTTCCGGTGAGCTGGCGAGTCAAGATCCTACCCTTTATCGAACAGAACAAGTTGTATGAAGCCTACCGTTTTGATGAGCCATGGGACGGTCCAAACAACCTGAATCTTCTTGCCAAGATGCCAAAGGTGTACCAGCATCCTGACGCCAAGCCAGATTCGACCGAGACGAACTATGTTGTTTTAACTGGCGAAGAGACGGTTTTTCAGCCAAAGAAGGCGGGGACATTCACTAACATACCGGATGGCACGGCTTATACGATTTTGGCTGTCGAAACAAAAGCATCGGTCCCTTGGACCAAGCCGGAGGATCTCGAATACAATTCAAGTAAACCATTGCCAACGATGGGCGGGTTCTCTGAAGAGGGGTTTCACGCCGCATTCGCGGACGGTTCGGTGAGGTTCATGGCCAAGTCCATGAAGGAATCGTTGCTTCGGGCGATGATAACGGCGCGAGGTGGTGAGGTAGCAACAGAGTAAGGCAATTGCTGCTTCATTCGTGATCGCATTGAAGACTATCGCGCGGCCACGCGATATTGGACGACGAGGGGTTGTGCCGGGTCGGAACAACTGTCTCGTCGTCGTTTTTTGCTTCTGTGAAATTGCAAAAAACAAGAGTGGGCGCGAAGAACCGATTTTCAGCTCGCCTCGACTCAGTCTTGAAAGTCCACAATCGGACTCATTCGCGTTGCGAGTTCGTTATGTGCAGTTCGGACTATTGTTTCGCAACAGCATTGAGCTGCAATCGCACGTCGTTACTATCAAAAAAATAATGGCAAAGCCTCGCGACCATTTTCCACCGGTCAATCGCTTTTTCCGCTTCTTTGTCTTGCCGTTCTAGTTTTTTGATCTGGCCGGTGAAGTCGAAATCGGAACGACCTCGGTTGTTCGATCTGGCAGTACGCAGCGTCTCGATAGATGATTTGAGCCAATGGCGATAGTCGACTAAACGGTTGCCAACGTTCTGAGCTTGGCGAGGCCCGATCAGAATGGGTGGCGAATTGCGTGTCTCTCGAAGGCCAACAGATGCCACGATCTGCCATCTTGCACCTGGATTTGACGCAACTTCGACGAGTAATTCGGGTTCCTCGTCCTCAATAGCTATCCTCCACTGAGCTTTGCCTATTCCCTCGATCGAAACTTGTTCCATCGGTTCAATAATAAGTTCATCCGTAACCTTCAATGTGACGTCGCATCGACAAGCCTTGGCTACGACAAACTTCCCGACTGCGATTGTCTCTTTCGAAACAGCCGCCTTGATCTCAATCGGACGCTCTAGAGTGATGACTCCATCGTCGGCTACGGTTGCCTTGACGTCAGCTAAAACAGTCCCCTCGTCCGGTTCGCCCAATTCCCCGTTTGCAGGAATAGGTGGCATAATTTGCGTGTCTGTTCCTTGCGGCGACAGCACCTCGGCAATGATAGATGAGGCGTTTAAGGAATCGAGGCGAAACGGAGTCGCTTTGTTCGGGCTCAGTTCCGCCAGCAGACCTTCAAGGGTTAGGTCGGATGATGTTGTCTCAGAAGCCGTAATCGTGGGGCCTGGTTCGAGTGTCAAGACGATTTCCGCGTCGTCAAGATCGGTCGCGG
>JANMNR010000673.1:0-12475 GCA_031368325.1 Pirellula sp. | reverse complement strand
CAAGCAGCGTTTTTTTCCTTCCATTCTGGGATGGTGTCGGCTCCAGAGGAGCCAATGGGATATCGGACAAGTCAAGGTCGGGCAAAGCAATGTCTGGCAGCGTTACTTGTGGTTTCGCCGTAGTGGGTTTGCGTGGTGGAGTCGGCTTGGATTCCCCAGACGATATTGGCTTAGAAACGGGAATTTCGTCAAACGGTGCCAGGTCCGGCAAATCTTCATCGAATACACTTTTTCCAGCGGTTACGCCATCTGTCGAAACTTTCGGTGACTGATTCTTGGATGGGCTTGCGACGATGCTTTCTTGAGGGGCGAGCCGGAATTCATCCGGCTCTACTTTGGCTGTTGGTTCCGGCGTATTAGAAAGTGGAGTCGGCGAAGTCATGGGGCGTTGGTTTTTAGATGCTACGACTTTCGACTCCTCATTCTTTGTCGTGGCGATCGGCTCAGCAGGTGCACCCAGGGATAACCAGTCATCATCGTTGTTGGTTGTTTCCACGACACCTGGAACTCGGATCGGCGCCGCGCATTTTGGGCACGCCAATTTCTGACCAGCCAAGTTGGCCGGAGCCCGGAGTTTCTTTTGGCACTTGGGGCAGGCAAAATTAAGGAGTTGCGAATTGGCGTCTGACAAACCGAGCCTCACTAAAACGGGATTAGGATTGACCTGCTATGCTGCGCAAATCCAGCCAACCGGGATGAGCTTACTTTGCCAGCTTCTAATTCTAATTGCAATGACAGCAGAGACTATTTCTCTGTGGTTAGTTGATTCGGGCTTTTAAAAATAGAAAAAACGTTGATATTAGAGTTGTGGAGTCAGGCGAGTGGCGGTTTGTAGCATACCTTATCGACTCGCTCGCTCATGATTTCCGCAGAGATCGCTAGCTCGCGAGCTTCGTTAGCTGGCATGCTGCCCGCTCCCCTCAGTCCGCAATTTCTTGAACATCCGTCCGCCTGGAGCGTTTTTGTGTTTACCTTGAGGGGTTGTGATACCCGTTGCTGGAACTATTCCATTGCATTGGTCGTTTTGGTTTTGATGAGTTCGGAACGGGGTCGGTCGGACGAGGCGCCCCCCTTTACTGTTCCCGACGGCTTTTCCGTGGAACTGGTTGCTGACGACGCAATGGTTCACGATTGCTTTTGCATGACATTGGACGGGCTCGGTCGGCCGGTCGTTTCGGGACCGGGTTACATTCGAACTCTTGTGGACGACAATAGCGACGGCAGGTACGATCGAAGTTTCCTTTGGACAGACTTGACCAAGCAAGGTGCGCAGGGGCTTTGGTCTGAGGGGAGAAAGCTCTATTATGTAAGTGAGGGGGGGCTCTGGCTGAGCGAAGATGCAGATGGCGATTTGAGTGCAGATCCGAATCCCAAAAAGGTATTGGAGCTTCCAACCGGCAATGAGCATTATGCACACGCGATTCGACGAGGACCGGATGGCTATTGGTATTTGATTGCTGGCAATTTTGCCCGCGATATCTCCAAACTTCAGAACGACCCGCTGAGTCCAGTGACTCGATCCAGGAGCGGGACTATTTGGCGCATGAGCCCTGATTTTTCGAAGCGTGGAGTTTGGGCTCATGGGATGCGAAACTGCTATGACTTTGACTTCATGCCGGATGGTCAGATCGTTACCTTCGATAGTGATTGCGAGCGTGAAGCGACGTTGCCATGGTATAGGCCGACGAGAGTTATGGTGATGGGACCTAGCTCGGACGCGGGTTGGTGCGGGCAAGCATGGAAGGATGAGGATCATCGGATTACGATGCCGCTGGTGATAGCGCAACTGGGCCGTGGTTCACCGACCGGTGTGGCCGTATATAAGCATCGCGTATTTCCAAAGAAGTACCATGATGCAGTGTTTGTTTTGGATTGGACCTTTGGTCGAGTGATGGCAGTTCATCCGTCGAGTAACGTGGACGAAAGCAAACGCGTTGCGAATCGAGTGCCCGCAGAGGTGTTCATGCAACCCAGCGGAACTGTTGGGTTTGCGCCTACGGATATTTGTGTCGCAGCCGATGGCGGTTTGCTGATCTGTGTTGGCGGGCGAGGCACAACGGGAGCCATCTACAAGATAAAAGCGAATTCGCCAGAATCGACGGACACCTCAAGCACTTGGTTTGCTGAGGCGATAGCAAAGGGGCAGCTCAGCAACGACCAAGCAATAGCTATGCAACGCCTGCTCAACGCGGAGATGCCGACTGAAACTTGGTCCGAAACAAAGTGGTTCCCCGAAGTTGATAAAGCAAGTGTTAAGGGAATCCTTGGCGTTATTTCGGGAGAAATTCCAATTGCGGCAGAGCCTGAGGTTGCCGCCGCAGCCAAAATGCGATGTGCGCATGTCTTAACGCGATTGAGTGTCCCCGTTTCATTCTCAAGTATTCAAAATCTGCTGGGTTCTCCATCACGTTCTACGCGGGCGGCGAGTTGGTGGCTGGTGGGTCGCGGCAATGTCTCCATCGCCGCTAACCACAGTAAAGTTCTGAACGCGTTGGCTGCCCTCGATTTCGCGACCTTCCCTTTCAACTCGAATAACAATGATCAGTCGAGCTGGGAGCTGCATTTGGGGCGAGCAGATGAACGTTTACGGTGGGAGGCTTACGGTGTCCGGAAATGGACTTTTACTGCTGCAAACAGCCTAGGCGTTGAGGACAATGAGTCGGGAAATGCGATGCGACGAACTTGGCTTTGGGCATTGGCTCGGTCCGGGGTTCCATTAGCGAAGAAGTCCGACGACAACACACTCGATTTCCTGACCGCCAAGCAACTGTTCACTACGACACAGACAACGATCGATTCGCCTTTGTTGGCTGCTTTGGCAGCCTGGCTTCCGAAGAATGAACCGCGATGGAAGACTCGCGATATCCTGGAGTTTTTGACGGTGCTCCAGGCCGCTTTGGGTGAACGCCGACTGACTCTGCCCCAGCAGCAGGATCCGCCACAGCCGGACGTCTTAGATGGATTCAAGGGGCTCAGCGCATCGACGCTTCCAGAGAATGTGCGATCGTCTTGGATGGGCTGGACTCTGTTCCTAGCAAAGCAAGCGGAAGGCAACAATCAACTGGTTCATTCGGAAGCGATGAGGACGCTTTCCATGCTTGAGCCACGCGATAAGGCATCACTCAACTATTTTCTCGATCAAATCACAAAGGACAGCCACCCAACGTCGGATATCTTTGCGCTCTGCTGTGCGGCCAATTGCCCGCAGCCACGATCGCTGGATCTATCATCCAAAACGGCGCGTGCGTTGGCTGGAATCGTTCGCAAGGTAAGCCAACGGAATCTTTACACGGACAATCAATGGCCGATACGGTTGCAGCAACTCGTCAATGCACTCACGCGGCGAGATGCCAACTTGGGAACGGAGTTCTTGCGATTGCCGGTTGCATACAACGCAGAAGACTTAGTTCTTGTATCGGCTTTTCCGGTCGACATTCAAACCGCAGTTCGAAAAAAATGTCGTGAACACTTGATGGCGTCGGAATCCAAAAGCTGGTCAATACCGGTGTTGCGGTACGCCGCCCTTGGCAATGTCGACAATAAATTTGAAGTTGCGATTCGTAATGCTGCCGCCGAACCTAGTCTTCGGCAAACAGTGATCGAGTTGCTGTCTACAAAACCGAACGAATTGGACTATGAGCTGTATTTGAGTGCACTTCAGGGTAATGATCGCAATCTATGGCCGGCAGGCTGGAGCGGACTGAGCGGACTCAAGGCCAGAAGTGGCAAACAGGAGTGGCAGGCATTAGCTCCTTTGGTTGCTGAAACGCTACATTCCGCCTCGGCTTTGCCCAAGCCTGCAGTTCTTGCAAGGGCAAGAGACTTAGCTGCCAAGTTGAAATTGGATAACCCTCCAGCGAGTGAACTTTGGACGGATTGGGAATTGTTCTTTCGATCAACTCTAGAGCCAGAATCATATGCAAGACTGCCTCAGCCTTCGTCCTCTGGCGATTGGCGATCGCTTCATGCGGCTGCAAAATCGATAGAAGGCGACGCAAAACGAGGCAAGGAGCTTTACAAGGAAAAATGTGAGTTGTGTCATGGTGGACGGAGCTCGCTTGGACCGAGCCTTTCTGGGGTGACCAAGCGATTTTCGAGAGACGACCTTTCGATTGCGATCTTCGATCCGAGTCGTGATATTTCCGACCGATATAAATCTTTCCGAGTATTGACTGTCGATGGCGAAATCTTCACCGGAATGGTCGTCTATTCGGCTGCGGATGGCACCACACTCCAGACAGCGAGCGGTTCGATTGTCCGCATCAACAAGGAGGACATCGAGGACTCGGGCGCTTCGACGGAATCTTTGATGCCAACGGGGCTATTGAACGACAAATCGCCGGCGGACTTGGCCGATTTGTATGCGTACTTGGGAACGCAATAGAAGTCGAATGGCAGATGCTTTGTTAGCGGAAAGGCAAAAGCCGTCCGGTTAATGCATGAAAAATCACCGTGGGGCAGGAGGGCTCACGCTCTGCCGCTACAATTTAAGCGTACATGGTGAATTTTCGCCAAGCCCACTTCTCCTACCCATCATTGCAATATGACTCCACGTATTGGCGGCCAGAAACGATTCCCGTATCCACTTGCTCTGTGTTTCCTCGGATCGGTTTTCTGCTTGGTATGCTTGAGCGGTTGCTTTTCCAATTCGGACAAGGTCACAAGTGATCGCGAGGTGCTCAAGAATCGTTGCCTAGCGATCCTTGAAGGCGGGATCGCAACGGAGAAATTGTTTTCGGAAGCCGCGGATGGTTTTCGAAAGATCGCAAAGGAGTTGCCATCGGAACGGCTTGGAGTTCAAAATCTTTGCGTCACGCTCTTGCTCCGTTTACAAAAGATCGATCCGGCGGAACCTGGAACGCAATTCGCAACGTTTCAGCGAGAATTGGAAGCATCGACGCGTTCTCTCAAGGCGCTTGTACCCGATCAGCCCGATGCCGATGTGTTCATGAGTCGATTTCATCAAATCAAAAACGATCGCGCGTTGGCGATCGAGAGCATGCGAACTGCTTGCCGTGCGACCAAGGCCACGGCAGATACGTATTACCAGCTTTATCAGTTGCTCTCAATGGACGCAAACCCCGAGCATATTCCTGAGATGCTGTCGGCGATCAATTCAGCGGTAAAGCTTGCACCGAGCAATCTGGTCTTGGCGGTCGCTTTACTCGACACGCTGGCAAAATCCAAAGACGCAGGATTTAAAGGGCAGGCAGATAGGTGCAGCGAGTTGTTTAAGCCTTTGATATCCAGAACCGTGAGTCGCATTCCATCGTTGATGGAGGCGGCAATGGTGGCGGCCGACAAGGGTGATTGGAAAGGTGCGGAAAGTCAGGCGGCTCGGCTTCGCAATGTTCTGTTGGCGGAGATCGCTTTTAAAAATGACCTGCATCAATTGGAGCCGCATGAGCTTGAGTATGTTGAGCTCAACTTCAGCGAAAAAGTCCAGAAGCAGCAGGCGGCATCAAAGCGAATTAGTTCGGCCGCGTGGCGACTTGAGAACAAGGGGGTATTGCCGTTTGCGTCCAAGGGGGTCACGGCAATTGGAGCCGAGGACATGGACTTGGATGGGTACAGTGATCTAGTCTGTGTGTCTGGCAATCAGCTGGATGTCTGGAAGATGAACGGCGCAATCGCAAGCAATAACTTGATTTCGACCGTGTTGGAGATTTCATGCACGGGCATTGCACTAGCGGATTTGGACCACGACTACCAAGTTCGAAAGGATGCTCTGCCACCCTCTGCACTCCCAACAACCGCGTCACCCGATGCTAAGCAATCCGATCCTTTGTTGACAAAATTCCTTGATACGGACCTCGATGTCGTAGTCTATGGGCAAGACGGCATTCGACTTTATCGCAATGATCTTGATCCTGCGACAGGAGCCAGAAGTCTGAAAGGGATGCCGCAGTCGGAAGAATTCGTGGAGTTGCGTGGCGTTCGAACGGTGGCGGTCATCGATTTCGATCACGATTCAGATTTGGATTTAGTTGTTTCGAGCGCCAGCGGCCTTTCACTTTGGTCAAACCGAGGTGACTGGACCTTTGCGGATTTCACTCCGTTTTCGGATGTTCCAGCAGAAGCGAAAGCGGTCGATTCGATTCTGGCGATGGATCTCGATCGCAATGTACTCAACGATTTTATGTTGGGTTCAGAGGAATTGGAGAAGCCCGTGTTTCTTACCAACAATCTGCATGGGCGATATCACCCATCGAGCCTCGACTGGACATCCAGTTTAAAGGGTGCCTGTCGCGCGATCGACTCAATCGATGTTAACTGCGATGCATGTTGGGATCTTGTCGCGTGTGGCAAGCAAGGAACGAGGTTAGTGACCATGAAGTCTGTAGGGCGACATGGATGGGTTCCTGCTCATGTAGCTTCGTTGTCTACGACGGGGATGGTTGGACTGTTGGTCAACGATTTGGACTTCGACGGATTCTCGGATTGCTTGACTTGGGGCGAAAACGGTTTGGAGTTGTTTCGCGGAGGGCAGGATGGCAAGCTACTCTTGGATAAGCAGGTTGGGCTGTTTTCCAAGAGCACCCTCCAAGTGGTCACGATGGACGTCGATCGCGATGGGGATGAGGACGTGGTTTGTTTGGCCCAAGACGGCACCGCACATTTTTTGGAAAACGAAGGTGGCAATTTGAATCAGCACCTTGAGGTGGTGATTCGCGCCGATGAAGAAGGAAAACAGAGTCCGCGCGAGCGATGCAACATGCATGGGGTCGGAGGCTTGATTGAAATCAAGTCCGCTGGACGCTATCAGCCCCGTATTGTTCGAGGGCCAACAACCAAGTTTGGCCTGGGAAAAGAATCGCAAGTGGACATTATGCGAGTCCTGTGGACAAACGGGATACCCAATAATGTTCTAAACGTAAGCAACCGATCGACGGTTTTCGATCAGCAAAACTTGGGTGGCTCCTGCCCGTATCTTTACGCTTGGAATGGTGAGCGTTTTGAATTTTGTACCGATTGTTTATGGGCGGCTCCGATAGGATTGCAGTTTGCGCAAGGGGTTTCGGCTCCGACGCGAGATTGGGAATACTTGAAGATCGATGGCGATCAGGTCAGGCCTCGCGATGGGCGTTATGTTCTGCAGATTACGGAAGAGCTTTGGGAAGCGGCTTATTTTGACGCGGTGCAGTTGATGGCGGTGGATCATCCAGCTGACGTAGAGATCTACACTAATGAAAAGGTGGGACCGCCTGATTTGGCGCAGTTTCGAGTGCACACGGTTCGCAATCGATTGCAGCCCAAATCGGTCGTCGATCAACGCGGCCACGACATTTCCGAATTGGTTTCCAAACGCGATCTCCGGTTCACACGATGTTGGAAGGAGGGCTATAACCAGGGACTCGTAGAAGACCATTGGCTTGAAATCGATTTGAACGGTGAGCCAAAAAGTGGCGACGAGATAATGTTGTTTTTGACGGGCTGGGTTTTTCCAACTTGTACGTCGCTTAATCTGGCGATGACGGAAAACCCGCTCAGGCCCCGATTGAGTCCGCCATCCGTTTGGGTTCCCGACGAGACTGGGAAGTGGGTTGAGGCAATTCCTTACGCTGGATTTCCTGGTGGCAAGACCAAGACGATTGCAATTGATCTTTCTGGCAAATTTAAATCGAACGATCATCGAGTTCGAATCGTAACGAACATGGAATTGTCTTGGGATGAAGTGTTTTGGACCAGCGGCAACGAAAAATCGGAAATGCAGGACTATCGACTTACAAAGCTGGAGCTTGTGAAGGCCGACTTGCACTTCCGGGGCTTTTCGAAGCTTATTCCACGGCCCGGTAATGCGCCCAAACGGTTTGAGTACGATAGCGTTACCAAGGATTCGATCTGGCCGCCCATGACGGGGCGTTTCACTCGTTTTGGGGATGTCAAAGAATTGATTGACCAAGCAGATGATAGGCAGGTTGTATTGGGGGCCGGCGACGAAATGACGGCAGAGTTTTCTGTCGGAACGGCAGAGCTTCCAGCCGGATGGAAGCGAGACTTTATCATTTACAATATTGGTTGGGATAAGGACGCGGATTTGAATACTGTCCATGGGCAATCCGTAGAACCGCTCCCATTTCGCGGAATGTCAAAGTATCCTTATGAACCAGATCAGTCCTTTCCATCGGGACCGGAACATACCGACTTTTTGCGACGATATCAAACGCGCGTTCAATCATCCGGTTCGTTTTGGGACCAAATCCGCGAAAACTGAGATTTTAGCGACCCGATGCGAGTACGAACGATGCAATTAGACCTCGCCTACGCGTCGGGTTATAAAACGGAGCGCCGCGTTACACTAGCCGCCTGAACCAATTTGAACACCTACGAAACCCTCCAGGAAATGAAGAAAACTCGATTTGAATCATCTGCGGTAATGGCTACGATTGCATTTTTGCTGGTAACCTTGGCGCACACTTGCCTAGGCCAGGGAATGGATTATCCGCTGGCTGTCGTTGCTGGGCCAGACAATTTGATTTATGTGGCAGATAGAAATTTGCCAGGAATTTGGAAAATCCAGGATGGTAAGGCGGCGATTTACTACCAAGGGTCAAAGAAGTTTCGCACGCCGCTAAACGCAGTTCGATGCTTGGCCATCGACTCGAATGGGAAACTGCTTGCTGGCGATTCGTCCACACGTGAAGTGTATCGATTTGATAGCCCCGATACCCCCGTCCCCATGACCAAAGGGGGTATCGGAATTCCGACGGCGATTGCCATCGATTCCAAAGGCAATTTGCTTGTCGCAGATTTGGAACTGCATTGCATTTTCCAAGTTCCAGCAGCCGGCGGCGCGGCGACGGAGTTTGTTAAGGTGCCTGCGCCGCGAGGGATTGCAGTTGATACGAAAGATCGAGTCTGGGTGGTCTCCCATTCCAAGGAGCCGGTTGTCCGATTTGCAACGGATAAGACCAAGGAAGTGATCGTAAATGAAACAGTCTTTCAGTTTGCGCATCAGATTTGCGTGGATGCCAAAGAGGACTGCTATATTACAGATGGATATGCAAAATCGGTCTGGAAAATACCGGCCAAAGGCAAGCCGGAGAAGTTTTTTAGTGGCGAACCTCTAAAAAATCCGGTTGGTTTGGCGATGCGCGGCGAAAGATTGCTCGTCGCGGACCCACACCAAAAAATGATCTTTTCTCTATCCATCACCGGAGAGAAAGTCATGCAAGCCGAGTTGAGATAGTAAACAATGTCGACTGTAACTACGAGAAAAGCTTACACCCCGCCGATTGGAAAAAAGCTCAAGAAGCTACTTTTTGTAGTCTTCGCACTGTTGTCATTGCTTGGTGCCAACTCGCTTTATTTGGCGACCGTTACATTTCTCGAATGGCAACGCGGCGAGACCTATCAGAATCAGTTTTATATGGCCATGTTCCTAGGCCACGTGGTGCTTGGCCTGATCTTCTTGGTTCCATTTGTCCTCTTTGGTTTCATCCACATGTTGACGGCGAGGAAACGCAAGAACAAGCGTGCGATCCGAGTCGGTTATGCTCTTTTTGCAGTCAGTCTTGTGGTGCTTGGTACCGGTCTACTGCTTGTGCGCGTTGGTGGGGTGTTTGATCTCAAGCAGCCGACGACGCGTTTGGTGGTCTATTGGATTCACGTCATATGCCCGGTGGTTACGATTTGGCTTTATTGGCTGCATCGCCTGGTCGGGCAAAAGATCAAGTGGAAGCTTGGAATTGCATATGGTGCGATCGCCATAGCCTCGGTTGCCGTCATGGTCTCGATGCACACCCAGGACCCTCGCGAGTGGAACAAGGTCGGGTCCGTCGACGGTGTTAAGTATTTTGAACCCTCGCTCGCGCGGACATCCAACGGTGCCTTCATCTCCGCCAAAAACTTGGATAACGATGAGTATTGTTTAAAGTGCCACCCGGATGCGTACAAGAGTTGGAACCATAGCGCGCATCGATTTAGCTCGTTCAATAATCCTGCATACTTGGCAAGCGTGCGTGAGACCCGCGAGGTGGCTCTCAAACGAGATGGAGACGTCAAGGCATCGCGCTGGTGCGCAGGATGCCACGACCCTGTTCCGTTCTTTAGCGGTGCCTTTGACGATCCAGAGTTTGACGATGTCAATCATCCAACTTCGCAAGCCGGTATTACTTGTACAGTGTGTCATGCCGTCACCAACGTGAACTCAACCAAAGGGAATGCAGACTTTACGATTGAGGAGCCACTCCATTATCCTTTTGCGTTTAGCGACAACCCTGTGCTGCAATGGGTTAATGAGCAGCTGATCAAAGCAAAGCCCGCGTTTCATAAGAAGACGTTTCTAAAGTCTTTTCACAAGACTTCCGAGTTCTGTTCTACATGCCATAAAGTGCACTTGCCGTTTGCCTTGAATCAATACAAGGACTTCTTGCGAGGGCAGAATCACTACGACTCGTGGTTGCTCAGTGGTGTTTCAGGTCATGGAGCACGCAGCTTTTATTATCCAGAGAAGTCGCAGAAAGCATGCGCAGGTTGTCACATGCCGCTCGAGGAATCCGAAGACTTTGGGGCCAAGCAGTTCGCGGGCGCTAACAGCAAGTACTCGATCCACGATCATACCTTCGCCGCAGGTAACACGGGTCTGCCAGCGCTCCGAGGATTTTTAACCGAGGTCGAGGACAAGCACAAAAAGTTCCTCGACGGTACGATGCGCGTGGATATTTTTGCAGTCAAGGAAGATGGGAACGTCGATGGTAAATTGCTAGGACCAATTCGGCCCGAAGTCCCCACGTTGAAGCCTGGTTCACAGTATCTGCTGGAGACCATCATTCGAACATTAAAGGTTGGCCACGAGTTCACCCAGGGAACGGTTGATTCGAACGAAGTTTGGCTAGAGGTAACTTTAAAGAGTGGCGAACGCCTCATAGGACAGAGTGGCGGAATGGATGCCAAGGGCGAAGTCGATCGCCGTTCTCACTTTGTAAATGTGTTTATGTTGGATCGAAATGGAAACCGTATCAACCGTCGAAATCCGCAAGACATCTTTACGCCGCTGTACAACCACCAGATTCCCCCAGGGTCCGGCCAAGTGGTCCACTACTCTTTCCAAGTCCCTACCGACCTGACTCAGCCGATAACGGCTACGATCAAATTGCAGTATCGCAAGTTTGACTACGAATACATGGAGATCGTACACAACCGACAAAAGCCAGGCGACAACCCGATTGCCACTAGCGATTCGCAGGAATTTGGAGTGTATCGCAATACGTTGCCAGTGCTGACATTGGCTGCGGATTCAGTCGTGTTTCCAGTCGAGGGGATTTCCGAAGAGCCAAAGAACGCCGAATCCAAGATTCCTGCGTGGCAGCGCTGGAACGACTATGGGATCGGGCTGTTTCTCGAGGGCAAATCTGAGCTAAAGCAAGCTGAACAGGCGTTTAAGGTGGTCGAGTCGATGAAACGATTCGATGGGCCCATCAATCTTGCGAGAGTGTATCTGCGGGAGGGACGAATTGATGAAGCGGTCGATGCGGTGCAGCGAGCGGCCAAGGTGACAGAACCAGCGGCGCCGGAGTGGACGATGGCTTGGTTTAGTGGCCTCGTGAATCGAGAGCAGGGCAACCTGGTTGAGGCCGAAACGAACTTCAGGCGGATCGTCGATCAAACGACCGAGGAACGTAAAGTGCGAGGTTTTGATTTCAGCCGCGACATCGAGGTGTTGAACACTCTCGGTCGTACCCTTTTCGATCGTGCGGAACAACTGCGACTCGATTCACATTCAAAAGAGCGAGAGAGCTTGCTTCGCGATGCGGAGAAGCAGTTTCAACGGGCCTTGGTCATTGATTCCGAAAATGCCAATGCACACTACAACCTCGGTTTGATCTATACCATGTTGGGTGATAGTGCGTTGGAAAAGAAACACAAGACGTTGCACTTACGCTACAAACCAGATGACAACGCACAAGGGTTGGCTGTCGGCAAGGGCCGAGAAAAATATCCGGCGGCAAATAGCGCGGCTGAACCGTTAGTCATTTATTCATTACACGCAGCGCAAGAGTGAGCAATTGATGAGCGGTTCAGATGTGGATGGAAAGGAACCGATTGAACGCGAGGAAGACGATTCGGTCATCGGTCGTGCCTTTATGGGGTCCGCGATAGTCTTTGTGTTGATTGGGTTGATTGTCGGTGTTTCGTATTTTGTGCTGACTCGGAAACCAAAAGAGGAGATCGCTGAAATCGATCCCCAGGTTTTGCCAACGGTCAGAGAGTTGCCTAAGTTGACGGTGCCCAGCATGCCATGGACCGACATCACGGAGTCGGCAGGTATCCGCTTTGTTCATTGCAGCGGCGCAGCCGGCGAAAAACTACTTCCTGAAACGATGGGAAGTGGTTGTGCGTTTTTGGATTTCGACGCGGATGGAGACCAGGATATTCTGCTGGTCAATTCCTGCGATTGGCCTGGCAAGGCAGTTGATAACAAGCCGTTGAGCACTCTCGCGATGTACAAAAATGACGGCAAAGGCAACTATGC
>JANMNR010000634.1:0-16715 GCA_031368325.1 Pirellula sp. | reverse complement strand
ATCGAATGAAGAGCGGTGCGGGCGAGGCAGCGGCGGAGAATTTGCATCCAATTTCGCTTGGCGAGATATTGCGAGAGACGGTGCAAGCGATGCGAGAACCACAGAGAGTCAAGATTGAGATGTCCAATGCCGTGGCTGATTCACTTGGGCTGTTGCCAAAGCAAGCGTTATCGCAGGCGTTGAGGAATTTGCTACAAAACGGCTTGGATGCATCCAAGCCGACGCAGATGGTGACTTTGCGTGTTGAGGTGGACAAGCAGCGAGGCTCGAAAAAGTTTGCGGAGATTTGGCGGCTGACCATCTCCGATGATGGGAGCGGAATGACGGACGAAGTTCAGCGTCGCATTGGTGAGCCATTCTTTACAACAAAAGAGGTGGGCCAGGGGATGGGCTTGGGTGTGTTCTTGACACGCAATGTGATTCGCGGATTAGGGGGCGAGATCACCTTTTCTTCGCCACCTGAGGGTGGGACTGTTTGTCGAGTGTCGTTACCTGTTTAAAAGTATACCGAAACAGCAGACAGTTTTCGAAGCTTCCATTCGTTGAGGTGTCGTTCAGGAGCGGGACGAACCTACTTTTGTAGACTATATCCAAAAGGTGGCATGATCATCTCGAAGTCCGCTGTTTTACTTTACGAAGCTTTCCGCTGCTCGTCAAACTACTCAGGATGACATCGTAAAAGAAGGAACAGACATGGTAATTCAATACACAAACGTAATCGTTGTTGCCATCGGGGCTTGGTAACTGCGTTTCCAATGATCTTTGCCAATCTCTTCGCAGCGCCCCCATTTAGAATCAACCGCTCTCGCAAATCCCCGAGCTGTTTGCTGCACCAAAGACTTTGCAAATATGGTGTTCCTCGCCATAAACCGTGACCACGTCGCCTGTATGAAGCACGGTATTGGCGTTAGGAATTCCAGGCAGATCCTTACCATTTGACTTTACGGACAGGATGACCACACCATGATCCCACGGCCTTGACTCCCTCAAGGATCGGTTTGCAATTGCTGATTCCGCGAGAATCTCCATCTCCGAGATGACGTAACCATGCTGGATACGGAGCAGCAACTCATAGTCCATAACTCGAACCAAGCCGGTCTTCTCAAGCGTACGTTGTATCGTCTTGTCTATGGCCCGTTGAACCCAACTTACCCGTGTAAGATAGAGGAGCAGTCCTAGGCCGACGACCAATCCGCCAACGATCAATAGTGGCCGAAAGCCACTCGAGTTCTGAACCAACGTGGCAATCAGTGTCGCCGCCGCTGAGGTGACTCCGATGTTGCCCGCGAGAATGAGGTCTCGAATGATGCGTCGCCGAAGAGGGTGATTGACTACCATTTCCGCTTCGCGAGTCGTAAAACCAACTCCGAAGAAAGCGGAATAGCTTTGAAAACTAGCTGTATCCCAACTTAGTCCTGTCATCATGAGCGCGGTCGAGCCAGCGCGGACTGCCAATAGCGAGACCATCGAGATAACTAACAACGAGACAATCGCAACCATCACGCACCTTTTGCATTAGGATTAAAAAGTCCACAGGGTGACGCGCATGGGTCAAGCCTGTACCATTCTGGCCCATACCAATGTCTGTGCGCGCTGTTTTGCCTCACTCCTTTAGTTGCGAGTTCTCCTTTGGTAAAATCCTCGCCCTATCAGCAAGTCGCGTACCGTAAAAGAAAACCACTGTACTCCTTGGATTGGATTTGCAAGAGGATGTTTTTATTGGGCAAAACAAAAACATCCTAGTTTATCCATGCCGATTTACATGGGAACGGTACCGCGCGCCGTGCTACCCCTTTGACAACCGAGGGCGTTGGCGGTTCGTCTGCCTCTATTGGCATTGAAATTGCACTTGAGGCTAACAGTGAATCCGACACGAGCCCAACTCTATAGGCGTGCTATGCAGACACCAAACGAGCCAAACGGTAATGCCGTTTTCGATCAATGGAAATCCGAGCATCAATCCATCGAACGTTATGCAGCCGGCCTCTCGGAATGGATAGCGACCCAATCCAAACTACGATCCCTACAGTTTCGGGAAACGGTCAAGAAGCTGGCGGAGCTAAACGAGCAGCTTCAGTCCCACTTTGCAAGAGAAGAACAAATCTGCCAGCACCTGAAAAGCGCGCATCTCGACTGTCCTATGGATGCCGAGGCAGTTCAACGTCAAATCGACCGCGATCACGAAGACATCTCTAATCGGTTGAAGCACCTTATCGATCGGATGCAGGAGGCGGAATTGGAAATGGATGGCTGGAAAAAGGGCGTCCATGAACTCGGTTTGATAATCGACCTCATTGAACAACATGACGAACAAGAGTCTGAAAGCGTTAGCTGCTTGTTACCCCGCGTGTCTCCCTAAACTGAATTGGATGAGCAAAAGATGAAACGATTCCTGTTGGTAGCATTATTGGTATGTTTGATCGGAATGTGGATGTTGCAATTGCATGCGACCCAAGAACCCCAATCAAAACCAGCCGACAAGAGCAAGCTGGACTCATTCATGCAACTGAAACTGGAGCATGCAAAAGGAATCTTAGAGGGCTTGGCCACCGAAGACTTCGAGCAGATTGCAAAAGACTCGCAGGCTCTGACTGCTCTCAGTTTACAGAGTAGTTGGAATACACACACCACCGTCGATTACCTTGACCATAGTTCTGACTTTCGACGAGCACTCAACGTCGTCACCAAAGCCGCTCGCGAGGAAAATCTTGATCGGGCTGCGCTAGCCTATCTAAACATGACGGTACAATGCATCGAATGCCATCGCTACCTGCGTGAAAAACAAGCAGAAAACAACAAATGATAGTCCAGGGGTTGTAGGAAATTCCGGATCAGTTAGCGGTAAAACGCTTGCCCATAACCTGGGTAATCACTCGATTGGTAACTCGAATACAATTGTGGCGCCTGTTGCCTCTTGCTCAGTATCATTGCTAGGCACGGCAACGTAAATTCGGCCATCGTGCGCCTCAACGATGCGTTGGCAAATCGCCATTCCTAAGCCTGTACCCTTGGTCTTAGTAGTGTAAAAAGGATCGAATATACGCGTTCGTTGCGTTGCATCGAGTCCTGGACCTTGATCGCTTACTCGGATCTCCATACGAGAATCTGTGGAGTTCGCACCCGCGATTTTCCTACAACTCACAAACAATTTGCTATCAGCGGGTGCAACCGACAATGAGTTTTCAAAAAGATTTCGGAGGACCTGGCAAATACGATACTTATCGCAAACAACTTCCGGACACGAATCAGAACGCATTTCCAACTGAACTCTGATCGACCGCCATTGGTCCGCTAGATTTCCCCAAACTTCATTGCATAGCCTGGGAATACTTTGCTTGGATCTCTCAAGCTGAATCGGTGCTGCATAGTTTCGCACCTCTTCATACAATGTTTGCAATTCCACCAAAGCTGAACGCGATCTTCGTACAAGATCTTGTTGCTCCGGTGCCGATTCGAGGTCCAGACTGAGCATGTCCAAGCACGCCCTGGATCGCTGCAATGCATTTCTGCTTTCATGGGCTAAACCGGTAACCATCTGTCCAATCGCCGCGAGACGCTCACTCTGAATGAGTTTTTGCTGGGCCGACCGCAATTCCGATTCCGACTGACGCCTCTCTGTCATGTCCCGCATGATGCCAGCAAATAATGTTTGATCTCCAACCTTAACTTCGCTGACGGCAAGATCCACGGGGATCAGTGTTCCGTCTTTTCGCTGCCCTAGAACTTGCCTTCCGATCCCGATGATCGCTGCCTTTCCAGTTTGCATGTACCGTCGAAGATACTCATCGTGACCCGATCGATCTGGTTCTGGCATCAACATTGAGATGTTTTTACCTATTACCTCTTCTGCAGCAAAGCCAAAGAGTTTGCCAAACGCACGATTGACATGCAGCACCACTCCACGTTCATCAATCGTTACAATCGCGTCCACAGCGGTATTCAAAATCGCCGCCAATAGGGCCGTATCCTGCAGTTGGTTTTCCATGCTAGGGCTTCTCCGGGGCAGGAGTTGAGTCAAGCCAATTCGGTTTAAGTTCAGTCAACACTTCACGAATCGTCAAAAAGTCCGCGTCGTTCAGTCGAGTACCCCTCGGAGGTGGCTTGTGTTGGGACAAGATCGCTTGCAACTCGCATCGAACATACATCATTACCGAAGGTGGCAATCCGTCGAAATGTTCGGACAGGATCATGTAACTACAGGGTAACTTGAACAGGTGTTTTTCTAAGTCCAATTGATAGAGCGATCGTCCTTTGGAATCAAGCGGCCCGCGTTTTGAAAAAGACTCGGAGAATCCACTGCTCCCCGCGATCCGAGAAGTGAGCTCCAACTCGTCCGCAAATAGCAATCCGGCCAACAAAGCGTCACCGACATTCGCAATCCGCCGCTTCGTTGAATCACTAACGTAATCCTTGGGTCGGTCCAACACATCGTTCATCGATTGGTCCAGATGAGCTGCTTCCCTGGCCTCGTAATTGGCACGAGTGATCAGGTTGTGCATTCGCGTCTGGTGTTCTAGGACCATCAAAGCCACAATGTCGCTCGTGGGCAGCAAATGACTCTCTTTTGCAATCGACGCTGGTAATTTCGACTGATTGGCCCCGAGCTCCATGTCAACTCGTTGTGGATCGTCGTGGTCGAGTGCAAACGCATTTCCGAAATGCCGCATCGTACCATGCTCACCCGTCACATACCAACCGCCCCAACGTTGCTCAAACGGACTTCGATGGTCCGTAATGTACGTCGATGAGCCGGATCGCGGGCGTCCCGATTTGTCCGAGTAAATCGACCGCACGATGACACCAGGAACTCGTTCGGTCCTGGATGTTGCATGGCAAGACAAACACTGCCCTCGGTCGCGGATGATGCGGTACGCTTGCTGGTCTCTTTCAAGGGTGTAGAAAACACAACCCAATTGCGGATCTACCGCTGTCAACTCCATGATCGGGCTTCCCATGACCGATCCCACGTACACTGTGTCGTTGAAATAGATCGCTCGCGGAGTGCGAGGGCTAATGTACGGAATCTGCATACTGGTCTTTGAAAAAACCAAGCACTGCGAAGACTCCGGAATGTCTAACGCCTTAAGCACTGCTTGCAAATAGCTTCCATTGGAGTCCGATTCTAACTTTTCAGTCCCTGCTTTCAATCGTTCAAGAAGCTGAGCTACGGGATCGTGCGATGGACTGGTGTGGTATGCAATAGGCGGATTCTCAAACTCATCCTCCGAACGGATCGGACACTGAACGGCATTCCAAGCTGCAAATGAAAAAAATAGAATATAAACAAAGCGACTCATGGCTGTTTGATCTCATCGTTGAGCAGTTTGACCGAGGGGCTCTCTAAGTCATCGTATTGACCGCTGCGAATACACGCTAAACAGGCCAGCAATGCGGAACCACCTAAGAGCAAAGCGACTGGCAAGGCAACATATAGTACACTCATTTTACCCTCCTCTCGGAAAAAGCATTTGTCGACATCGCCATGGCTAAAACGGTCAATCCGCTGATCGGCATCAGCACAGCGGCAATCAACGGATGAATCCAGCCTGCAATCGCTAGACTTATCGTCACTGTATTGTAAATCAGCGACGCTGCAAAGCATCGGCGAATTCCTCGCACTACGCTCCTGGCAGCATCCATCAACTCGACGACAGAATCAAGGCGGTGGTTTGCTAGAAATACGGGTGCGGCAGCCAGCGATTGGCCGCTTCCGCTGCGGATTGCGATCCCAACGTCTGCCATCGCCAACGCAGCCGCATCATTAACGCCATCACCTACCATGACGGTTGGACGATTCCTGTCGTTTTTACCGCGGCGTATGACCTCTAGTTTCTCTTCGGGGCTCTGTTGTCCAAATGCAAAATCGATTGATACATCCTTGCCCCTCAAAAGGTCCACCAAACCATCAACAATTTCTTGCCGATCGCCCGAGAGAACACCCAATCTCCAGCCTCTTGCTACGAGTGCCCGAAGCGCCTCGACAACATCGCACCGAAGCGAATCGCCAAGCTCAAACATTCCTCGAACCTCGCCATCCACCGACACCCAAACGACAGATCGATTTTTTGAAAATGCTGATCTTTGCTTCGCCAACCAATTGCCCGTTATCTCAGCCCCTTGCTCCCGCATCCAAGCTTCGTCACCAACTGCCACCTCGACCCCATCCACTCGTCCGCGAACGCCCTTACCCAGGTGCTGCTCCAGCTCGGCAACCAATGCATTCGGAACTTGATTCAACACTTGGTGGGCGTATCCCGTGATGGCGTTCGCAATTACGTGGTGAACCGAGTTTTCGAGCGCCGTTGCGTGCACCAAGTCCTCGTCCGTTCCATGCCATTCCAACACACTCACATGCCCACTTGTCAACGTGCCTGTTTTGTCGAGCCACAACATTCCTGGCGTGGCTAGCCGTTCGAGACAGTCGCCATCTCGTATCCAGATCTGACGTCTCGACGCACGCCCCAACGCGACCGTAATCACTAATGGTGCGGCCAGGGCTAGTGCGCATGGACATGCGATCGTAAGAAGTGCCATTGTGTGCTCGGTCGCTGTGGAAACGTCTGCATAAAGCGACCATGCCCCCCAGGTTCCGACCGCGAGCAACAGAACCACCAAAACAAACCACTTGCTTACACGATCCGCAGCCTGAATCGACGGTGTCCGGTGCGAAGCAGCGTTTCGGACAAGCTCCATCAGCTTGCCAACGCGGCTCATTTCTCCGGCAGCGGTAATCGCCACTTCCACAGATGCTGAAACATTACTCGTGCCTCCGACGACCGGATCCCCTATCCCAATAAAAACTGGAAACGTCTCACCCGTGAGAAGCGATGTATCGACAGAGCTGTTGCCGGATATCACGATTCCATCGGCTGGTATCGTCTCACCTGGCCCTATCTCAATTCGATCGCCCACTTGGAGTCTACTCGCTGGGACAGTCTTGCGAGTTCCGTCTAGCTCGAGCCGTGTGGCCGTCACCATGTTCCATCGTAGCAAACGATCCAATGAAAGGCTTGTTCGATACTGAACCCGGAATTGAATGAAGCGACCGATGCGCAGCAACAGAATCAACGACGCAAGCGAGTCAAAATAGATATGGCCAAAACCGCGAGCCGCGCCAACGATCGATCCCACTACCCCCATGAGGAGCGACAAAGCAACAGGAATATCGACATGCGGTGTCCGAGTACGAATCGCTTGCCAAGCAGTATGAAAGAAAATCCTGCCAGGAAATATTGCGGCAGCGACCGCAAGTAACGTTCCGACCCATCTCAAAAAAAGTTCGTGACCAGCGTGCATACCAGTCGACTCGCCCGAATACAATGCGATCCCGATCCACATGGCGTTGATGGCCAGGAAAGTGGCCACCGCAATTCCAATCAAGTGCTCCTGTTGCTGCTCTTTAAATCCTCGATTGTCCTCGCAGTCCACTGTCCATGGCGTTAGCGAATACCCAAGCTTCGCCAGCTTGCGCGATACGTCGACCGGCTGAGTCCGTTTCGGGTCGTAAACCAACTCAATCGTCCGATCGCTCATTCTGACCTGGGCACTTAGCAGACCTGGCAAGGTTGGCTGAATCCGTTCGATAAGCCATGTGCAAGCTGCGCAGTGAAGCCCATCGACTGCCAAACGAACCGAACACATGCCATCAGGCATCGTCTGGACAGCAACGCCTGCGGCGCTCAGATCCTCCAAAATCTCCGTACGCGAACACTGCGCCTCACCGGATTCTATAGCGGTACCATTTTGTGTTGTCCTTAGAACGTAGTAGCTTTCAAGACCCAGCTCATGAATGAGGGCATAAGCCCCCATGCAGCCATTGCAACAAAAGACCGTCTCATCCTCACTATGGGCATAGGTAGGGAGACGACAATGCGAACAGGGTTTCGCAATCTTGGCTGTTGAATTTGGCTCCTCAAGGATTTTTGGCATCGTCCCCTCGACAACATGGAAGCTCTATTTGGCTTGAGCTTCGCACAAGTTCCAGTGATACCTCAGACGACGTTTCGGACAGAATACTTGCTTTCTTGCTCATTTGCCGTAGATCGACCAAGCTCCGTTCGACCAAGATAAAGACTCCGAAACTGATGATGCAGCCGGCAGCGAAGGGCTGAGCCAGGACCTGCCATCGCGGACTTATCGAGGACCAGCCCCAGGCCGCGATCGACAGTAGCGGCAAAGTACCAATCCAAAAAGCAGTCATCATGGCGATGGACATCGTCACATTTGGGGCCGCCGCCGCAGCCAGTACAAACAAATAAAGCCAACCACAAGGCAAGAGTGTACTCGTCAGTCCCCATAGGAATGAACTTAACCCGACTGTACCGCCAGCATAGGTTCTGCGCAGGCGTACAATTCCAGCCGACCAAGCTTGTGACCAACGGGAGTGTCTTACTGACGCTCGCCATGAAAACGTGGCTAGCATTCGAATCATGCCGATGGCAATCATCGCAATTCCGACGCCCCAGCCGACCCATCGCAATGCATGATTGCCGCCCGCAAACCACTGAATGGATGAGCTCAAAAGTGCGACCCCAATTCCCATCGCCCAGTAGGTCGCAAGACGTCCAAGGTGATACGAACTCAAACGCAGTATTCGGTTGCTTTGCAAACCGGTTGTGGGCCCCATCGCGAGGATGGCAAACGGTGTACACATCCCAACACAATGCATCGAACCAACGAGCGATGAAAACAGCGTAGCTGCCAACAGTTCCCAGATGTTCATTCTCCCGTTGCGCTTTCCGATTCCGAGGTGTCAAACCAATCAAGCGTTTGCTCATCCCAAAAATGACTATTCCCGTCTTTGTGGATTTCCAAGTCCATTTGCCAGCGTCCCGGTTTGGCTACGTCGATCGTGGCTCTGTACACGCCGGGTTCGATCTCAATAAGTTCGCCTCGAATCTGTTCCCCAACGCGAGTAAAGTGAAACATTCGAACCACCCCATTGCCGCCCGTAACCGGTTTGTTTTCCCCGTCTCTAACTGTAACATCGATCGCATTGCGAGATGGCTCAACGCGATGCAGTTCGACCTTCCAACCAAGTGCTTTGGATGTCCGTTTTCGCTCTTGCCGAATATCCCATGCCACTGCTCGCTCACCGTAACCGGGAATCGAACGAAAGGATGGGTCGCCCGCTGCCATCGAAATCGCGATGGCGGCAATCGCGAAGTCGATCGTAAAGAAGCCGCAGATGACGCATGTCCAGAATCGCATGGCGCTGCGCTCTCGCATTGCTAATTGCGATAAAGTAAATACCGAGGTTTGTTGCTCGTTGACCATTATGTTTACCTTGGGCCTGTAAGCCGTACTTGAATTGTTTTGGTCGCATCGCTGCTGTCGACGATTTGAAACGAAGCGTCAATCGATCCCTTGCCCGTCGTTTTGTGAAGTGGGAAATGAACATCGAGCGGCAGCAGAACCGATTGTCCGGGCTTTAGCTGTACAGCCTCACCGCTACTCCATTTGGCGACGATCCCCTCATCTGCACACGCAATCGTATAGACTTGATCCTTTTGGCTACGATTTACCAACCGCACCTGAAAGTTGTTTTGCACGAGCCGGTCCGCTCCGATGGTAAATGGGGAGCCAGGTGCACCCATGATGCGACTATCGAAAGAGAACTTGGTTGATAGTGCTGCAAAAAACAAACCCGCAGCAATCAAGATGATCGTTGGATAGATTACTGTCCTCGGTCGGATCATGCGGCTAGCTTTACCGGCCAATGCATCCTGTGTCGAATAGCGTATAAGCCCCTTTGGTTTGCCGATGGTCGCCATCACTTGATTGCAAGCGTCGATACATTGTGCACAGTGGATGCATTCCATCTGCAAACCCTTTCGGATATCGATGCCAGTTGGACACACTGCGGTACAGCGGCCACAATCCACGCAATCACCGGCGCTTTGCACCGCCAGCGAATCAAGCGTAAGCACTTCACCATTCGATTGCGGCATAGTCGACTCTTGGATGGTACGCTTTCCCTTCTTACGTGGCTCGCCTCGGTTTGCATCGTATGCAACGATGTAAGAAGTGCGGTCAAGCATCACGGATTGAAATCGCCCATAGGGACAAGCGATCATGCAAAACTGCTCTCTAAAATAGAGGAAGTTGAACATCAAGCCTACCGTAGCGCCCCCCATCACTAAGAACGCAGTGGGATGCTTGAAGGGCGAAGTCTGCATCCAACTTGCGAGTGTATCGGTGCTAACAAAATAGCTCAAAAACGTATGGGCAAGGAAAAGGCAACAAGCAAGATAGACAAAGAATTTGGCAACCATTGCTAACGGCTTTAAGGATTTGCGCGTTCGTCCCCCTCGACCAACTGTATTAGCGAAGAAGCGATCGATGGGGCGAAACAAGAACTCCAGGTACACGGTCTGGGGGCATCCCCACCCGCACCAAACACGGCCAGCCAATGCAGTTACAAACATCACCGAAAAGAACGCACCCAACATGAGACATGCGACGAGCGGTGTATCGGTCGGATAGAAAGTGTGTCCGAGAAACGTGAACTGCCTGCGTGCAATATCCAGTAGCACGTACGGCTTACCATCGATTCTGAGGTGCGGCAGCGTTACGAAAAACGCGATGAGAGCGTACGCTACCCAACGGCGGCGTTGCCATAGGACGCCTCTCGCCAGCGACGGAATAATCCAGATTCGACTTCCGTCGCTGTTCAATGTAGGTAACACTTGTTCCGGCGACGCCAGCAACGACTCCAATCTTTCGTCATTACTTGCGCATTTGCCTCCACCCGAGCACTTACCGCACTTGGTGACACATGCCTTACTCCTCGCGGCATCATCGGAGATCACGAGCAATGACGTGGGTGTTGTGTCCATTATTCGTTTGGCCACGCAGGAATTGGACTACCGTCTGGGGCTTTCGCCGCAGCGGGCTTACTGCCACGCAGACTTGCGACGTAAACCGAAACAAGCACTAGATCGTTCTTGTGTGAAAATCGCTTACCCCAAGCTGGCATAGCCCCACCTGCCACTCCTTCGTTGATTACCTTCAGAATGTCAGGCAGCGCTTTGATGTGCTTGAAGCTTTCGTCGCATAGATTGGGACCGACATTGCCGCCGCCATCGGCTCCATGGCAGGAAACGCAGTTGGCCTTAAAGATCGATTGACCGACTCCAACCCACTTCGGTTCTTGCAGGAATTTCACCATGGTCGCCTGGTCCATGGATAAATCGCCAATTTCGGCATATTGCTTACGAGTGTTCTCGGAAGCGCTCGCCTGGTATTGATCATCTATGGAGCGGCCCGGAGCGCCTGAATGAAAGTACATAAAGTAAAACGGGCAAAATGCTATGCTTGCCCAAAAGCTCCACTTCCACCAACCCGGTAGAGGATTGTCGTACTCTTGTATTCCATCGTAACTATGGCCCAATGAAGGCTCGCGATTGGATGACTGTGCGCTCACTTCTTTGCTCCTTGCCATGGATCCACAACGGAATCTTCAATCGGGATGCGGCTGAATCGGTCGGTCGCATTTCTTTTCAACAAAGAAACCCCAATCACGATTGCGAGAAAGCACAATCCAAAGATCACCAAAGCGATCTCTTCGAAATCCGAGTAATCCAGTTTGGAAATAACGTCTTTTAGCATTCCTATTCTTTCAGTTTTAGGTCGATGTATGCAGTGCTAGTCCTTTTGACGGCAATACATTGCTTGGTTGTTTCTATTGTTGCGGTTGAGTCTGGCTGGCTGCCTGTTCCACGGGCGGGGGAACAGGTGCATCGACACGATACAGGTCTTTGCCAAGTCGCTGCAGGTAAGCGATCAGTGCAATCGCGGTGGAGTCCTTGATCAATTTGCCTGCGAAGGAGACGGTTCCGCCCTGTGCGACGATTTCGGAAGCAACGGCTTCGGCTTGTGAGCGTGCCATTGCCTCTGCCTCTGTAAGCTCCCTGTCATAAGGAGCACCCAGGTAGTGAACTGCGGCAATTCGTTTCTGAATCTCACCGAAATTCAATCGTTCCTCGAGCAGATGACTATAGCTGGGCATAACCGAACCTGGCGAACGCTGGAGAGGGTTATTGAAATGCTCCCAGTGCCAGAAACTGCTTTGTCGACCACCCTCTCGAGCGAGATCTGGCCCGATGCGTCGAGAGCCCCATTGGAAGGGTCGATCGTAAACGAACTCTCCCGCCTTGCTGTACTCGCCATAGCGTTGCGTTTCGGCGATCATGGGTCGAATCATTTGCGAGTGGCAGTTATAGCAACCCTCGCTGATATAGATATCGCGTCCCGCGAGCTCAAGCGGAGTATAAGGCTTGACACTGGCAATCGTTGGTACGTTGCTTCGTATTAAGAAGGTTGGAATGATTTCAAATAGACTTGCGATAATGACTGCCAGCGTAGTGAGTACCGTAAATTGCAGTGGCAGTCGCTCCCATCTTCGGTGCCAATCCATTTTGACCACCTGATCGATGGACGCGGCCGTATCGAGGACTGGAGCACCTTTTAATATGCTTGCCGGAATTGGATCATCTTGATAGCCGCGTTGTAAGCGAGGTGCGGTAAAGACAGGCACTTCGTACTTGCTAGGGCGATTCAACCATGTCATCGTTGCGTTGAAGCCGAGCATCGCGATTCCACCGACGTAAAGAACACCGGCAAAGACACGAGCCCACCAAAACGGAACAATGGACTGCACCGTCTCCACAAAATTGGGATATTGCATCCGACCAAGATCATCCATTGCCCGCCACATAAGACCTTGTGTGATACCCGCTGCGTAAATGGGCACGATGTACAACAGGATTCCAATCGTCCCAATCCAAAAGTGCCACTCAGCCATTTTGGGACTCCAAAGTTTTGTCTGATAGAGCCGTGGCAGAAGCCAGTAGATCATTCCAAACGTCATGAACCCATTCCAACCAAGAGCTCCCGCGTGCACGTGAGCGATGGTCCAGTCCGTGTAATGCGAAAGTGCATTAACGCTCTTCACCGAGAGCAACGGCCCCTCGAAGGTTGCCATCCCGTAAAATGTAAGCCCGACGACGAAGAACTTTAGCACAGGATCCGAAGTTACCTTGCTCCATGCCCCTCGCAGAGTCAGCAATCCATTGATCATTCCACCCCAGGAGGGCATTAAAAGCATGACGCTAAAGAGCATTCCAAACGTACTGGCCCACTCAGGCAAGGCCGTGTAATGCAGGTGGTGCGGTCCAGCCCAGATGTAAATGAAGACCAAAGACCAGAAGTGAATAATACTTAGTTTGTAGCTAAAGACAGGACGCTCTGCGGCTTTTGGCAAAAAGTAGTACATCAACCCTAGGAAGGGAGTGGTTAAGAAGAATGCCACAGCGTTGTGGCCGTACCACCACTGCATGAGTGCATCCTGCACACCCGCGTAAACCGAGTAGCTCTTGCCGAGGCCGACGGGGACGACAAGGTTGTTGAAGACGTGTAGTACAGTGACCGTTACGATAGTTGCAATGTAGAACCAGAGTGCGACATACATGTGACGTTCGCGTCGATTCCATAAAGTCATAAAGAAGTTGCCGCCGAAGAATCCAAGCCAGACAACGGCGATGGCCAAGTCGATGGGCCACTCTAGTTCCGCGTATTCTTTGCTTTGAGTGATCCCTAGCGGTAGCGTTATCGCAGCGGCCACGATGATTGCTTGCCAGCCCCAAAAATGAAGCAACCCTAAGGCGTCGCTCCACATCCTGCACTTGCATAGACGCTGAGTGCTATAGTAGATCGCTGCAAAGATCGCATTTCCAGCGAATGCAAAGATGGCCGCGTTGGTATGCACCGGCCGAAGTCTTCCAAAGGAAAAGAGCGGAGTAAGGCTGGGATCCAATCCGCCGAACAAAGTGGGTAACACGAGCAAAAGCGCGACAAGCACGCCTGCAAGCGTGGCCACCAGCCCCCAAATGATGGTAGCCGTAACGAACATTCTAACAATTCCATCATTATAACTAAACGACTCAATCGTCGCGGATTGCGACGTCGTGGTAGCTTGCTTATTGTTTCTCTCATTCCCGGAAGCCACGGATACGTCACTCATCTTTTCGCCGTCTTTTGCTTGTTGCAGTTTGTCGTAAACAGTCGAGTCTTGGCAGATTTACCAAGCGCCATCATCCAATGGCATGCGTTAAGTGACGCAAGGCATGTGCCAAAGCCATATATTCAGAGCTGACGGCTAATTTGGTCGTGCAACGCACTCGACGTTGCGTGACGAGGCGCAGCAAGTAGTCCTAACGCGAATCCGAACGCTTGCGATTCGCGTTCACCGGTAAATGTCAAACTGCCGCTCGTGTCCCGCGGTGACGGCAGGCAACGCTGCTAAACCGATGTGCTCAAGCGGTCATGCATCCAAAACATTGGCGAATAACATTCAAGATGAGCCCGATGCTAACGGTTGTGCCAGTGAACGCTAGGAGTGATTGACAGATTGTCGCTGCAGGCGAATGGTGAGCCCAGATGCGCCAAGGGGAGCAAGGCAAACCGTGCGAAATGTGCGGTAGTGCGCCAAAAAGTCTCGCTTATTGATGTTAAAATGAACTTGCGACGTCGGTTTTGGCGGAAATCACCCCGCGTCACCAAACGGCATCCCGTTTGCATTGACGGGCTCAAAGAATGCGACGACCACTTTGCTCGCTCCTCATTCAGGCTTCAGAAATCAATCCTATCAACTATGCCAATCGCCCCGCTATCCGAACCAATCGATCTGCTTTTGGTCGACGATGAGCCCGATTTTCTGGAGCCCGCTTGCCGTTTCTTTCAGAGACAGGGATACCGTGTTTCTGCAGCGGCCAATGCAGAGCAAGCGATCTCTGTTCAATCGTCACAGCATTTTCATGTTGCCGTGATCGATCAAAATATGCCTGGGATGAATGGCCTGGAATTGCTCAAGAGGCTGCATGCGGAGGATGAAGAGCTTCGTATCATTATGCTTACCGGCGGTGGCAGCATTGCCTCCGCAGTAGAGGCCATGAAGCATGGTGCTGTCGATTACCTTTCAAAGCCATTCGGTTTGGATGACTTGGATACATTGATCCGTCGGGCTGCTAGAACTGGCAAGCTCGAGCGAGAGAACAAGCACCTGAAACGGCAGCTTGCACAGACAAGTTCAGCGCGAACATTTATAGGCGTATCGCCAGGGATTTGCGAAGTCAAGCGACTCATAGAACGGATTGCGCCAAGCGACAAACCCGTCCTTATTCTTGGCGAAAGCGGGACGGGCAAAGAGCTTGTGGCCAGAGCTATTCACGAGCAAAGTTCGCTTGCCAACCGTCCATTGGTCGTTATCAACTGCGCGGCATTGCCGGAAGCACTACTTGAGAGTGAGCTGTTTGGACACGAAAAGGGGGCATTCACAGGTGCGGTTGACGCGAAACCTGGGCTCTTTGAAATTGCGGATGGCGGTACGTTGTTTATCGACGAGTTCGGTGAGCTAGCCGGAGGGCTTCAAGCCAAGCTACTGCGAGTACTCGAGGATGGTTCCATGCGGAGGATTGGCTCGGTCAAGGAACGGCGCGTCAAGGTGCGATTGATTGCTGCAACGAATCGGGATCTTGGAAAAGAGGTTGCGGCAGGACGATTTCGTGAGGACCTCTATTATCGTGTCAACGTGCTTTCGATAACCATTCCTCCGTTGCGTGAACGCGTTGGTGATATTCCTCTGTTGGTCGAACATTTCTTAGGGGCTGAATGGCAACTTGGTGCTGGAGTTCAGGAGTTGTTTCAATCGAGCCAATGGCCTGGCAATATACGACAATTGATCAATGCACTTGAGCGAGCCAAGATTCTGGCGGATGATCACCTCATTAGTTTAGGAAATCTTCCGCAAGAGCTCCGTCAAGCCGAGAGGTCAGGTTCCTTGCCGTCGCCCGCCAATTCCATAGAGATCGGTGATTCCATTTCGCTTGAGTCATTGTCCCAAATGCATATCGCCGAAGTACTGCGCCGCAACAACGGTAACAAAGCGAAAGCCGCACGAGAATTAGGGATAGCCCGCAGGAGCCTCTACCGCATTCTGGATAAGTTGGACGGAACCAAGTCAACTTCGCCTAGCGCGACGCTGTAAAGGAGCAGCGGCCGGTCGTTTGTTGCATCTCCAACGGCTCAGCTTTGCGTGTCGCGTTGTTCAGAGCACTGGCGTCGTTTGTTTACCAACCGACGCATAGGCTAGGTCTTTTGGCCACACCTTCTGAACATTCGCTTCGGATTTGCGATTTGATATTTGCAATTGGATATCCGAGACAGACTTGCATGCAAAAAGGATGTACCTTTCGAATAATCCTCGCCAACATCCGATAACCCAACGTCGAGTGCTGGCTACTAGAAAAATCGCTATTTGCGCAGACCGACTTCTGTTGTGTTTTCTGAAAAGGAATATCCCACTCCACGTCGGACACCAATACAGACCAGGAATCGCCGCCTAAGACTTCGAATGGGGATAGTGAGTCGTCGATGCCATCGAATCCACCATGGACGAAATCCTCCGCGGACCGGAAGGCAGGAAGACCATCATCAAGGACGACCTGCCTTACTTTGCAGGCACGTTGCCTTATAAAACAGTGGCGCAAACAGACGCATTTGCGGCTCTGCCCGCGCGGCTACAGCACACTGTGGTCGCCAAACTTTACAACTCGTCCCTTGATCGTGCACTTGACAGTCCGGCATTGACGTACAGCATGCCGCTGTCCAAGCTAGGTGTGTCCACGCTCAGCGTCTGGACGTCGTAGAGATCGAGC
>JANMNR010000629.1:0-11769 GCA_031368325.1 Pirellula sp. | reverse complement strand
GGTTTTTTGACTTCACCGAACGACCAAGAACGGATGTCCTGTGGTCTCGCAAGAGAAATCTTGACTGAGGTGTAATCGTTTACGCGATCGTAGGTGGCTTCGGCATTGGCCATTACGAAAAACTCCTGTTCTCAACGACTCGTAATCTAGCTCGCAAGCAAACCAGACTCTGGGGTCGTCTAAGGTGATAGGGTGAGGGTGGAGACTGCTTATTTGTGACGCCAGACTCGATGAAGTCTCGCGTTGTCGGTTTGTTCTTAAGAGACTTGTCATGAACTCGCTTGCATTTCGCAGGCGAGTTTTATGACTACAGCCTTCGTTTCTCGAGTCGCATATTGAGTGCGAGTCCTCGAATTTCGTTGGTCAAAACATCGAAGCTAGCTGGTGTGCCTGCTTCTAGGGTGTTTTCGCCCTTGACCATCGATTCGTAGATCTTGGTTCGGCCCTCAACGTCATCGCTCTTTACTGTAAGCAATTCTTGGAGGATATAAGCCGCACCGTACGCCTCGAGCGCCCACACTTCCATTTCCCCGAATCGCTGGCCACCGAATCTTGCTTTTCCACCTAGCGGTTGCTGGGTGATCAGCGAGTATGGACCAGTGCTTCGAGCATGAACCTTGTCGTCGACAAGGTGGTGTAGCTTGAGCATGTAAATGTAGCCGACGGTCGTCTCTTGACTCATTTCTTCGCCTGTTCGACCGTCATGTAGCTTGATCTTGCCGTGGCGTGGCAAGCCCGCTTCGGCTAGGGCTTCGTTGATGTCGGTTTCGGTAGCTCCGTCGAAGACAGGTGTGAGAGCTTGGAAGCCAATCTTGGCCCCTGCCCACCCCAAGTGCGTCTCCAAAATCTGACCGACGTTCATACGGCTAGGAACACCGAGCGGATTCAACATGATTTGCAATGGCGTCCCGTCCGGCAAGAACGGCATATCTTCCACTGGTAGCACTTTGGAGATAACCCCTTTGTTGCCGTGCCGACCTGCCATCTTGTCGCCTACGCTGATCACTCGCTTGGTGGCGATATACACTTTGACCATTTGCAACACACCACTTCGCAATTCATCCCCGCGTTTCATGCTGTTAAGCTGGCGATCACGAATGTCGAGGGCTTCTTCTACGGCGGGCCAAAGGTTTTTGTAAACCTTCTTGACCTCAGCGTGCAATCCACCATCGAGTCGGTTGATCAAACGAGACAAATTAAACGTTTGAGCCTTCTCCGCGATGTACTTCGGATCCTGGCCACCCGTCAACGGAGTGCCGTCATCGTCGGTCAATTTGCCACCGATGGCTTTTTCAAGCTCTTCGGCAAACGAAGCGAACGATGTTGCGATCTCCTTGTTACCTTCCGTTTCAACTCGCTTAAGTTCTTTTTCGAATTCCTTTCTCTCTTCTTCCGAAAGACTCATCCGTCTTGAGAATTTTTGTGTGTCGATCACGATTCCTTCGACACCAGAGCTCACTTCGAGCGAGTCATTCTTTACGTCTTCGCCTGCACGTCCGAAAATCGCATGAAGCAATTTCTCCTCGGGGGTCAACTCGGTCTTGCTCTTCGGCGAAACCTTGCCCACTAGGATGTCTCCTGGCGCGACATATGTACCAATTTGAACGATGCCGCTTTCGTCTAGATTGCGAAGCGCTTTCTCGCTGACATTAGGAATGTCCCGAGTGAACTCTTCCCGCCCCAGTTTGGTTTCGCGAATCTCGACGTCAAATTCTTCGATGTGAATCGAGGTGTAGACGTCCTGCTTTACCAACTCTTCGCTGATGATGATCGCATCTTCGTAGTTGTAACCATCGAACGACATGAAGCCGACGAGAACGTTACGGCCCAGTGCAAGCTCACCCAAGTGAGTCGACGCACCATCTGCAATAATCTGACCCTTCTCAACCTTATCACCGATCTGGACGATAGGTCGTTGATTGAGACAGGTTCGTTCGTTCAGTCCCTGATACTTCTTCAGGTGGTAAATGTCATTGCCGACTTCGATCTTCATGGAGTCCACATAAGTGACTTTGCCGGCCTTGCGGGCGCGGACCACCATGGAGCTGTTTGCCGCAACCTCACGCTCCAAGCCCGTACCGACGATAGCGGGTTCCGCTACCAACAACGGCACAGCTTGACGCTGCATGTTGGAACCCATGAGTGCGCGATTCGCGTCGTCATGCTCTAGAAACGGAATCAATCCCGCGGACACACCGATCATTTGACTCGGTGCGATGTCCATATAGTGAACAACCTCTGGCATAACAATTTCGAAGTCGCTTCGGTGTCGAGCAATCAAACTCGGACCAGCGACGAGCGCCCCGTCCTTGACTGCCAAGTCGGCTGGTCCAATGTACGCGTCCGATTCTTCGTCGGCCCGTAACCAGACTACTTCTTCAGTGACTTTGCCTTCTGCAACTTTGCGATACGGAGTCACGAGAAAGCCATACTCGTCAACACCGGCGTAGATCGAGAGCGAACTGATCAGACCGATGTTCGTTCCTTCTGGCGTCTCGATTGGACAGATACGACCGTAGTGGGAAATGTGAACGTCGCGAACCTCGAAGCCCGCACGCTTTCGATTCAAACCGCCTGGCCCCAGGGCAGACAATCGCCGCTCGTGAGTCAACTGTGACAGCGGATTCGTTTGGTCGACCACCTGCGACAACTCACCTCGACCGAAGAAATACTCGATCGCGGCGCTGATGCTCTTGGGATTGACCAACGATCGCGGAGTCATGTCCTCAACTTCTTTGAGACTCATTCGCTCCTGGACCGTTCGTCGCAATTTCAAGAACCCCTTGCGGAGCTCTTCACAAGCCAACTCATCAATGGTTCTCAAACGACGATTGCCTAAGTGGTCAATATCGTCGAATCGGGCATCCGTTTCGCTATCGAACAAGTCGATCAGGTAGCGAATCGAAGCAACCAAATCCTCTGGCCGCAAAGCCATTTCGTCCTCGGGGACATCCAAAGCAAGTTTGCGATTAACGCGAAACCGACCAACCCGGCCAAGGCGATAGCGGTTGATGTCAAAGAATTTTTCGTGAAACAACGTCCTAGCCTTCTCCAAGGCGGGCGGATTACCTGGGCGGAGCCTCTGGTAAATACGCAGCAATGCTTCCTCGTGGGAGTTGGTATTATCCTCTGCGATCGAGTTGATGATGTAAGGCACCTTCGGAGCATCCATCACCTGAACACTCTTCACGCCGCAAGTGCAAATTGTCTCAGCAATTGCCTTGCTGAACTTCTGCCCTGCCTCGATGATGATCTCCCCGGCTCGTTCGTGATCGGAGGGATAGACAACATCGTCGCCTGCAATCTTGTTTTCAATCTTGGAAACACTACTGCCACCGGAAAGCTTCTCGGGTTTGATTTCGTAAAATGCGTTCAGCAAGTCCTGTTCTGTACTCAGACTTGGTGACATCGCACGTAGCAGCGTCATAACCGAAAACTTGCCCGATTGATCGATGCGTACTGAAAGCGAGTCCTTTTTCGTAACATTGATTTCGATCCAACTGCCTCGTTCTGGAATCACACGAGCCGATGGGAGCTTGCGTTCGGAGGTGCCCTCCGCTTCTTCAACAAAGTCCACACCGGGAGATCGGTGCAACTGACTTACCACGACACGCTCAGCACCATTGATGATAAACTCACCACCGCCAAGCATGATTGGGACGTCACCCAGGTATACTTCTTCTTCCAAAGGCTGGTCGCGTTTGAGGCGGAACCACACCTTCAACGGTTTGCCATAAGTTAACCGAAGCTGACGGCATTCCTCGGGCGTATAGCGAGGCTTACCAAGCTCGTAACGCAGGTATTCAAGTGCGACGGTCTTGTCGTAGCTCTCAACTGGAAAAATCTCGCGAAAGACGGATTCAAGCCCTTGGTTCTTTCGCTTATCCGACGGAATATCCTCCTGCAAAAACGCCTCGTACGAGGATGTTTGCAAGGTGGTTAAGTTCGGAATAGGGAATTGACTACGGCCAGAACCGAATACGCGGATCGAGTTGGTCTTAAGTCGTCGCTTGGAGGATGTTGCCATGGAGACTAGCTAATTCTCAAAGTGGATCTGAAAGGAAAAAATGGAAGATGATTTGAAACGTCAGGTTGGATGGCTGGTCGATTTGACTCAACAGACATCGCCACGACTGTTCGCATCGACCGGGAAAGACAAATGTGCCGGACGATAGAAGTGAGGCATTTCGCAGCATCTAGCCGCAGAAGACCCCGACGAGGTACACGATCTGGAACGATCGACCTCAAGCCGGGACGAATTGAACAAGAGTGGAGATTGAAGCTGAACAACAAAGTATCCGTCCAATTCTCGCCCCCCGAAAAAAAGCTCAAACAACAAAACACTTCCTGCCTGCCGTTTGAATCTGATTTGCCAATTATGCCAATGCTCACCCCCAAGAGTGTACCGATCCTCGCCATACCGCCTAGACCAACCCGAGTCGATTTTGAAGATTTCGAAAAGAAATATCGCCAATGGCACTCGACTAGCTCTGGGCGATTTTCACATGTGGGCTTTTAGTAGTTGTTTCGCTAATGCTGACGGGAGTTTTCTGGCGTGTCTTGATTGGAAATCGGATTTTCCATGGAACTGAGCCCACCGCTAAGGGTTAGCAGTCCTTCCGCACTTTCTTGGACTTCAAAACCCCCGCCGTAGGCTTGTTTCGTTATGCAACCAATTCAAGATCAGCCAGTGTGCCGGCTTTCGCGATGGCTCAAACAAGCAATCGAGTTTAGGGCGTCCGATCTCCACCTCGTTTGTGGATACCCGCCTGTTTTGAGGGTCCACGGCAAACTTACCCCAATCGCTGACGAACCATTATTGACGTCGGCGATTCTAATGCAGAGCTTTGAGCCCATTTGGAACGAGGATCATCGGGTTAGATTTGCCAATGAGTTAAACCTGGATTACGCCGTCGAATTTGAAATCGACAATCAGCCGTACCGCTTTCGAGTGAATGTTTTTCGATCTTACGGTTCCGTTGGGGCTTGCCTGCGGGTTATTCCAGACCGCATTCCCGACTTCACCTGGTCCTCGTTTCCTAAGGAATTGGCCATTCGTCTCGGGGCGTTTTCAAATGGTTTAGTACTGTTTACCGGGGTAACGGGCTCTGGCAAAAGTACAAGCTTGGCGATGATCGTCGAATTGTTGAATCGAACGAGTGGTTATCGAATCCTGACAATAGAGGATCCTATCGAATATCGTTTTCCTCGCGATTCTAGTTCGCTCGTAACTCAACGCGAGGTTGGCCGCGATGTGTCATGCTTTGCTGATGGGTTGCGATATGGCTTAAGGCAAGATCCGGATGTAATATTGGTCGGGGAGATCCGGGATATCGATACCGCTAAGATGGCGTTGAGTGCTGCTGAGACCGGCCATTTGGTTTTTTCGACCTTGCATACCAGAGACGCAAAGGGTGCTATTTCGCGGTACGCAGATTTCTTTCCGCAGCAGCATCAAGCCGAAATTCGATCGCAGCTTGCTTCGGGTGTCAGGGCAATCATCTGCCAACGATTGCTTCCGAGCAACATCGCGGGCGAAAAGCAGGAGCTGGCCTTGGAGATCATGTTCAATGTACCCGCCATTAGTGCTGCAATTCGGATCGGAAAGCTTGAAAGCATCGACAACTATATTGTTACCGGCCGCGCGGAAGGGATGATCTCCATGGATGAGTCTATCAAGCGATTACTTTCCAATGATCGGATCACTCGAGGAACGGCAGAGAGCTTCATCTCGGATCGAACATTGTTGAACGGAATATAAGCGTGGGCCTACCGCCCAACGGTTGTTTGGATGCGCCCTGAGGAATCTCGCGCCCCATGCAGTTGGATACTCAGCTAACTTCTCCCCTGTCTCAACACTCCAGGCCTCATGGTTTTATCAAGGCTGCAACTTACCAATCGCATTTCATCCGGTGTCATATCTAGACTGAAGCCTTGCGAACCGTGAGCCTCAATTCGATTGGCTGGTTCTTTTGCCCCTTTTTTCCAAATGGCGATTGAGCCTTCGTTGTCGAGCGCCGTTATTTTCGAAGAAGCACTTGAAGCAACTTGGGCTAGGGCTTTCCCTAAGCCGACCAATTGCAGTTTCCAGGCATTGCTTTCTTGCGTCCAAAATCGAACAGTTCCATCGTCGCCGGCTAGCGCAAATGATTTAGCATCGGGCGAGCACGCGATAGCGTGAATCATTCCCTGTGTTCGCTTGGTTCAGGGCGGCGGTTCTCATGCTTTTCGTTACAAGCGGCAATCAGGTGTTTGCACTTAGAGGTGCAATGATCATAATCACACATCGGTTAAAACCCTTCCTTTCCCGCCGGAGTCCATCTCGATGCGATGCCTACCTGTTGCTTTAGTGCTTTGTTTTTCAACTCTCGTCGCCGCTGCAGATGAGGCCAAGATGGCGCCGCCTGAGTCGGACATGAAGGTCATTTTTAATGGAAAGGATCTAGATGGATGGGACGGAGATCCCAAGCTCTGGAGCGTTCGCGATGGCGTGATTCACGGGGAAACGACCGCCGAATCGCCTGCAAACGGCAATACGTTCCTGATTTGGAAGAAAGGGACAACTAAGGATTTTGAATTGCGACTCTCTTTCCGTTGCAATGCAACCAACAATTCAGGGATCCAATACCGATCGAAACACATTACCGACGACAAGGTCAAGAACGCATGGGTGGTTCGCGGCTACCAGCATGAACTTCGAAATCAAGTCAAGTTTCCAGACACATCGAGTTTTATCTATGACGAAGGTGGCAAGCGAGGCCGAATTTGTCAAGTTGGCGAAAAAGCCTCATGGGAGACCGACGGCAAAAAAGTAGCATCCACGACGCTTATCGATCAAGCTGGGTTCGAAAAACTGATGAAGCTAGACGATTGGAATGATGTGGTCATTATTGGAAAGGGTGCAAACATCCAACACTACCTAAACAATCAACTGATTCTCGATTTCACTGACAACGAACCCAACATGGCATTGAGAGATGGGATCTTAGCGGTGCAGCTACACGCGGGCAAACCGATGTGGGCTGAGTTCAAGAACATTCGCATCAAGGAACTCAAGTAGTTCGTCGATCGCTCTCACCTACCAAAACTATTCCTGCCTTTTTATACAGAAGCCCTTTTATGCCTTTTTGCAATTTCATTAATCGATTGAGTTGTAAATCGTCTGCCCGAGTTGCACTCGCGGCTATTTCACTCTTTTGGATTCCCGTGGATCGTTATGTCCAAGCACAGGAGGCCGCAGCCAAACAAACCATCGGTTTCGCTGCATCGCCAAGCTGGATATGGGTTGGATCCCCAACGGATGTTCCAAGTATCTTCTTGCGAAAAGAGCTGGTCCTCGACGGGAAAGTTGCAAAGGCGTTTGTCGTTGCGACAGCTGATAACCAATGCGACGTCTTTGTAAACGACACCAAGGCAGTACGTGCGGATGATTGGTCGCGATTGGAGGCAACCGATGTTAGCCAGTTGTTTAAGCTGGGTAAGAATGTGATCAGCATTGCAGCCAAAAACGAAGGTGGACCAGCCGGCGTTATCGCGGCTGTTTCTATTAAGTTAGACAACGGGAAGACGATCGAGGTGGTCACCGATGCGACTTGGAAAGGGAGCGATGGTGGCAAGGGGGCAGCTTGGCGTAAAGGGGACTTTGATGATTCGGCATGGAAAACGGCCGGTGTGATTGGTGCCATGGGCGACGGTAAACTACCTTGGTCCAGCAGCATCGATCGCGAAGCGTTGCTCTCGGCGTTCGGCAATGGAGCTGTGGGCGGCGAGTTTGTACCGGAAATTGCAAAGAATGCGAAGGTTCCAGAAGGGTTCAAGATCGAGAAAATATTTCAGGTGCCACGTTCGATGGGCTCCTGGGTTTCGCTAGCAACCGGGCCTCAGGGACGTTTGTATGCGAGCGACCAAGATGGCGCTGGGATCTTTGCAATCACACCGGGAAGTAAAGAGACGCCAACCAAAGTGGAGAAACTGCCAGTGAAACTGAGCGGTGCACAAGGACTTTTGTGGGCCTTTGACTCCTTATATGCGGTTGTCAATGGCCCCGGCTCTGGCTTGCATCGGTTGCGAGACACGGATGGCGACGGCTTGGTGGACAGCGATGAGTTTTGCATGCCGGTGCCAGGCGCAGGCGAACATGGCCCGCATGCAGTAATCTTGAGTCCAGATGCAAAGTCGCTCTATGTTATCGCCGGAAATCATACGAAGCTTCCCAACAAAATCGCTGGAAGCAAAATCCCGCAAAACTGGAACGAAGATCATCTGTTGCCGCGGCGTTGGGATGCGAACGGACACGCGGCTGGAATCCTTGCACCAGGCGGTTGGATTTGCAACGTGGATCCGACCGGCAAAGAATGGAATGTTTTCAGCATGGGCTACCGTAATCAATACGACATCGCGTTCAATGCAGATGGCGACTTGTTTACTTACGATGCCGATATGGAATGGGACTTTGGCTCGCCATGGTATCGACCCACGCGTGTTTGCCATGCGACAAGCGGTAGCGAGTTTGGCTGGCGAAGTGGGACCGGAAAATGGCCAACCTACTACGAGGATTCATTACCTCCAGCACTTGAGATTGGTCCCGGCTCACCTACCGGCATAGTGTTTGGAACGGGAGCCAAGTTTCCTGCGAAATTCCAAAAGTCTCTTTTTATTCTCGACTGGACGTATAGCACGATTTACTCCGTTGAGCTCACGCCGGATGGCTCGAGCTATTCTGGCAAGAAATCGGATTTCGTAACGGGCTCACCGCTGCCAGTTACAGACGCAATTGTTGGTCAAGATGGGGCGCTGTACTTTGCCGTCGGTGGGCGAGGAACGCAGTCGGCGTTGTATCGAGTTAGTTATGTTGGAACTGAGTCGACCACGCCAGCTAAGGGGAGCGAGTCTCGCAGTGCCGATCTTAGAGCTTTGCGTCGCAAGCTAGAGTCGTTTCATGGCAAGTCGGATGGCGATCTCAAATTCATCATGGCGAATCTTGGTCACTCAGATCGGTTCATTCGCTACGCAGCCCGCGTTGCGCTGGAGAATCAGCCATTTGCGCATTGGCGCGATTTGGCTTTTGGTGCATCCGAATCCAAAGCGGTCATGAATGCGATGATGGCCGTCGCGCACCAAGGATCAGCCAAGGATATCTCGCCGATGTTGGAAAAGATGGCGAGCTTAAAGCTCGATTCGTTTGATGAGAGCGAACAGCTATTTGCGATGCGAGTCCTACAAATCGCATTTGCACGTCATGGCGAACCATCGGCGGAATGGCGCGATCGGCTTGTAAAAGTCCTTGACGAAAGTTATCCCACAAAGTCCTACGCATTGAATGCGGAGCTTGTGCAATTGCTTGTTTATTTGCGATCCCCGACGGTGATCGCCAAGACGCTCGTGCTCATGGACAACCTTGGTCCTGAACCAATTCCGGATTGGAGCTACCTCGTTTCGAGGAACGCAGGTTACGGAGGGACGGTCGGCAGCATGTTGGCCAACATGCCCCCCTCGAGGGCGATTCACTTCGCGTTCATGCTTCGAAATGTTAAGTCGGGGTGGACACTAGCTCAGCGACAGAAATACCTCCAATTCTTCATCGAGGCAGCCAAGAAGCCGGGTGGTAATAGCTATGCCAAGTTTCTTATGCAATTCCGCGAAGACTCCTTGGCCGGCTGCTCGCCCGCTGAGTTGATCGTGCTCGAACCACTCGCGGGAGTTTCGCTTGTGTCCGCCCCAATCCAGTCGACGCCACCGGTTGGCCCTGGGCGGAAATGGACCACTGCAGAAGCATTGACGGTTGTTAGCGGTAAAGAGTCGAAACGAAATTTTGAAGTAGGTAAGAATCTTTATCATGCGACCTCCTGCGCAAAGTGCCATCGGATGGCAGGCGAGGGAGGAGCGATCGGCCCCGATCTTTCGACGGCGGGAAAGAAGTTTTCTGTCGAAGACATGCTCACGGCAATCGTGGAGCCCAGCAAGGTGATTTCCGACCAATACGGTTCGCAGCAGGTGTTGACCATTGATGGAACGGTGCTAGTCGGACGGGCCGTGGAAATTGGCGATGAGTATTACGTCTATACCGTGGACGTGAATGCCAAACCGGTCGTCGTGAAAAAATCCGAAGTTGATAGCATCGTGTCGTCAAAGACTTCGCAGATGCCACTGGGGTTGATTGACGGTCTCAACGCGGACGAGCTCAAGGATCTCATGGCCTATGTGATGGCTGCAGGCGATAAAAAAGCGAAGGTTTTTACGGAATAGTGCTTTGTTACATGTACGATGGACTTCTAGTCCGTCGGTGCAAACATTTGTCGACGGACTGGAAGTCCGTCGTACCCTAAAAACAGCTTTGACGACGCACTAGCCGGCGATTTTTGAATAATTCTTGTCACCTTGTTTGCCAAGATTCCAACTTACTATCGAGTGAACGAAGCTGTTTGGAAGGCAAAACAATGGGGGAAGACCATGATAGATTTGTCCGGCGGATCGGATGCCGTACTTTGGGGCCGCGTCGTTTCGAATGACTTATCGGCCTTTGAGGAAGTTGTCACAAAGTATCAAGGGGCGGTGGTCGCCGTCGCCTTTAGCCAATGCGGGGATTTTTCTGCCAGTCAGGATATAGCGCAGGAAACGTTTTTGGCCGTTTGGAGTTCTCGCGAACAATTACGTGAACCGGAGAAGTTGTTGGGCTGGTTGTGTTCGATCGCTAGGCGGCTCGCTGCTGGCGTGGTCCGGTCGCGTGCACAGGGGCCAGCCGTTTCGATGATGGAGGGTTCTGATCCCCTCGGCCAAGAGGTGGAGCCGATCGATTCCATGATCTCTCGCGAAGAAGAGGAGTTAGTCTGGAACGCGATTTCGGAGTTGCCGGAGTCCTATCGAGAGCCATTGGTTCTGTTCTATCAAGAGTCGCGTTCAGTTCAGCAAATTGCCCTGTCGCTCGACATCTCGATCGATACGGCAAAACAGCGTTTGAGCCGAGGACGTGATATGCTTCGCAGCTCGATGTCGGCAACCTTGGAAGAGGTACTCGTGCGTGCTCGGCCTGGCAAAGCGTTGACTCTACGCATCATGACCGCTGTAGCTGGTTTTTCGGCTGGTTCCGCGTTGGGCGGCAAGGCAATAGCTTCGGGTATGGCGAGTACTATTGCCGGCACAGTTGCTGGCAAGACGGTTTTCGGAGTGGCGGTTGGCTCTGCTACAGGGGTACTGGGTGGAATGCTCGGTGCGGCTTGGGGGCTTGCGGGCGCGTACCTTGGGGTTAGGTTGCCGGCCTTGAACGCGCCTACCATGACGGAGCGTCGCTTTCTTGAAAAGGCAGGGAAGGTCTCGATGGCTACAGTGTTTGGCTATACGTGTTTGATCGTCTTGCTGACTTTGGCGATCGTCAATCGAGTATTGCCAGCAGCCATTCTCTGGACGGCTTTTGGAGTTTTGCAGGTCTCTTTCTTTGTTATTCTGATCGTTCAAGGTATTCGGGTGCAGCGAGGGGTTATGCAGATTCGAAAAACCGTTCGCGAAGAAGATGACCCAAATCCATCTCGAATACGCATGTGGGTTAATCAGCAGAAAACGATCCGTAAAGGTCGTTCGTTCCGAAGCCAAGGAAGCTTTCTCGGAGTACCCTGGATTGACATTCAAGTTTCAGATCGCGACGAAAACTATGTACCCAAGACTGCCCGCGGTTGGATTGCAGTGGGTGATCGAGCCAATGGGGTATTGCTTGGCGTCGGTGGAATCGCGAGAGGGCTCATTGCATTTGGAGGTCTCGCGTATGGCGGAATTGCA
>JANMNR010000628.1:0-19626 GCA_031368325.1 Pirellula sp. | reverse complement strand
GCTCGATCTGCAAAACGAATGATCGCCTCAAGATGAAGCTGTTCCGTACCGGATTGGGTTTGCTCAACCCACCGAATCTGCTTGTTGATAATGTTGAAGAAATCCGTTATCGCACTGAGATGTTCGCTGTTCGCATTCATCCCTTTCGCTTTAGCAAGGTACAACGCCGAAAGCTTCTCGATGTTCTCCTCCGAAAGTGCCGCTTTGTTTTCGGGCCGAGCGAAATCGAACTTTTCATCTCGGAGGAAATTGTGATCGGTTCGTTCGAACCAAAGGAATCCTTGGTACTGACGAATTGGAGCGGATGTCACGAAATCAAGTTCCTGCCAGAGTTGGTCCAGTTCAAGCCGGCCTGCATCGTCGAGGATCAATTCGTAAAGCGGCTGATCGTCTCGAAAGTAACCCATCATGCTATGGAAGCCAGCACTTAGCAGACGCCCTTTTTCTTGCTTGTCCTTTGCTACGCCAAGATAATCACGTCCCCGCTCGGAAACAAAGAAGGCGTCGGGAAATGTCTTGCAAAAGAGTTCCAAGTCTTGGTGCTGTGCCTCTCGCTCACTCTCGTCCGCTGGCAGCGCCAAAAAGTTGGCGATATGTGTCGCGATCTTGTTTGCATCGATGGATTTGAGTGTTTCTGGGACAAACGTTTGCCGATGCGTCGCACATTGCCGATTTTTCCAAAGCACAAACGCTTGCGCACCATCGTGAATGCCTTTGAGGCGCAAATTGTATTTCGGTTCAAGCTGCTGTCGAACTTCGACAATGAAATCTCGGATCGCTTCGCATTCAAGTCGGACCGCTTTTTCATTATCGGTGGGCAATGCACGCCATCGTCGACGCACTTCGGCCATTGGAAATGATCCGGTTGGTTCCGCGGAATCGTCGGTGTTGTTTAGAACGCTGCTTAGCATGGACAAGTATCGTTCGCTTATCTGATTGGACCTTGCAATACGCTCCAGTGGCAGATTTGAGTTCGCCCGATACATCGAATGATATTTCCATGCTGCGAAAAGGTAGTCTGCCAAGTCGATCGGTTGTTTGTTGTAAAAATCGACGATGCGTTGAACGCAATACTTGTCGCGGTCGGTATCGGTTTCAACCGGATGATTGGCGAACGCGATTCCAGTCGGGGTCAGGACCATATGATTTGAAATGGACCGAGCAGCCGACAGATACTTGTTTAGCAAAGCGGAGGACATGGAAAGCGATTCGCCCGAGTTGTCAAAGCCCGCTTCGTTGGCTGGATCGACGGGGAATTCTCTTGCGGGTTGCAAATCCACTTGAGTCAAATCTCGCACCGTGTTGCTGTACTCCGCATTGCTAAGTCGGCGGACCGCAACAAGGCCTGGTTCGCCAGCAATTCGAATCGCCTCGTTACGACGCAATTCTCGTGAAAGGTTGGTGAAAGCAACCCGTTCATTCCGATTCGGAATCGAGGATGCATCTTTGGGCGGCATGCTGCCTTCAGAAACTCGCCGTTCAATGCTCTTCCAATCGGTGAAACGACCGGAAATCGAGGAACGACTATCTAGTACCGTCATGTCCAATTTCCCCTCCGCATCAGCACCCGTATGGCATTCGATACAGTGCGATTGCAAAAATGGACGTACGACGGAATCAAAGGCGTCATTGGCTTGCAAAGGAACCGCAGCGACGCAAAGAACAATCAAAAAGATAGCAATGCTATGAATACGCCCTGAATAGAGTGGCCAGCCTGTCGACGGAAAGGAAGTGTGAGCCAAGCGATCGGGCATGGACAGTACTGAGGGGTGGGTTGAATTTCGGTTTGGCGGGAGAACCTTCGATTTTAGCCTAAATCCGGCATCCTCGCGAAGGTGAAGCGTCTCGATTTCAAAATATTCCATCGCGTCAATCAGCATATGGACAGCGAACGCTTGACCGAATGGTGCATGCCAGTTCAGAATGCTGAGTAGTCCTTGTCAAAACCCCATTTTCAATTTGATTCATCGAAATGCTGATTGCACAAACTGGTTCGAATGCTCTGTTCCCTGTCGCAGAACCGGAGGGAAGTACTTCCGTTTCTAATCTATGGTGGATGTTACCGTTGGCTGCAGCCATTTTCGCTTTCGCTTGGTATCTGCGGCCCCGTAAAGCTGTTTCGCAACCAGCGGAGAAGTCCTCCAAGGGCCATGGCCGAAAGTCGTCCGTTCGAACCCGAGATGCCGTTTCTGAGCCTCAACTGCTTGAATCGTTGCCTCGGGATCAACAACCGACCTCCACAACAAGAACCACTGGAAGCAAGAAAAAGAAATCAAGCAAGAAGAAAAACGCTTCGACCAACAAAACTACTCAATCGCTCCCTGTTGTAGCCGCAGTTACAGATGTTGCAGTTGCAGACGTTGGCAAAGCGAAGTTTTCTACGTCGACTAACGCATCCCAGAGTGTGTCAACGGTCGCGAAAGAGGTGCCCGATCCCAAGCCCGTGAACGCAATTTTCGAGCCTCTTCGCGATGCCGTAAAGGAGCGAAGGAAATCGCAATATGTGGAAGAATCCGGAGTTGCCGATTCGAATTCAACTTCAAAGCAGCGTGAACCAGACTTGGTACAACAACTATTTGGCGGCAAGTTTGAACGAATCGTGCCACGTGCAAGTATTCGGTCCCATGCAGACCGTTGGCCAGCACCTGCGGCGCAGCAAATCAAAAATACCGAGACGATCGCTTCACGACCTCAACCTATGGATGCCGCGAAACCAGAACCTGTCACTGTTCCAGTTGCACCCGCGCCAGCCAAAGGGCTCAAGAGTTTTGTTTCCAAGGTAGTGAAATCAGATTCATCTATCGACTAATAGGCATCTTTTGCGAGGTGTGTCCATTTCACTTAATAATTTTTCCGCGTTAATCCCGATAGGGATTGAAGACAGTAGCTGGGGGTCGTCGCGAAGCGGCGCACCCCCGGGAACCAAAGGACAGGCGAATGCCCCTGAAGGGGTCAAAAATTCTTCGATCCCTTCAGGATCGGAACGCATTGCTCGAATCATATTCCGATGGTGTCGCTACGCTCAACCACCGGTTACTGTCTTAAATCCTTTCAGGATGTAAAGTTGCGCAACCCTAAATCCTTCACGATCCCAAACTTTTAACAGTCCAAAGGCCTCGGCCCATCGGATGCACAGGGTTTCTTTGGCCAAAGTAGGAAGGGAACTTTCGATTGTCGCGCTCCGCGAAATTGAACTTCACCTAAACGATTGGGACAATCGTTGTACTCTATTTCTTGCTCGCTTTCTTTTCTACACCGAGTTTCTCTAACTCATCGGCCAGATCTTTTCCATGCGTGTCGGTGGTCACCTTGGGTAGGGCTAACACCTTACCGTCCTTGCCGATGATGAATGTCGTTCGCGACGCTTTCGTCCCATCGCTACTGAGGATGCCAAACAGCTTCGCATTACTGCCTTTTGGATCACAAAGGATTGGATAATCGAGATCCAGGCTCTTTGCAAAATCGGCATTCTTCTCGACGGTATCCGTGCTCGCTGTAAAGTATGCGACATCGTACTTTTTCAGCATTTCGCCCGACTCTTTCATTGATTTGCATTCTTTCGTGCAACCACCGGTAAACGCGCGCGGGAACCAAGCGATGATGACAGCTTGTTTGCCAATGAAGTCTTTCGCTTTGTACGTTTTGCCGTCGCTACCCTGCATTTCGAAATCCGGAACTGGTTCACCAACTTTTGGCACGTCCGCAAAGGACGCTTCGGAGATCAATGAAAAACATGTTGCCACAGCAACGAGGGCACAACCAAATAGAATTCGCATGTTGAATACCTGTAGGCAGGAGGGAAGGTGAGAATTGACTTACGCTAGTATACGGTTCATGAAATCCAGCGTGTAAGCGTTGCGTGCATTTTGTGTGAATCTTGTTCTGCTTCTTGACTCGAGTCACTTGCTTATTTTTGCGACAAAATCAGCGACTCGCTGCTTTAGCTGTTCCAGCGTTCCATCATTGACCAGAACGTCCGTCGCATGTTTTCGCTTTTCGTTGAAACTCAATTGGGCCGATTCTCGCTCCTGCCATTCCTTTGCTGTCCAGCCCCGCTCCATCGCCCGCTGCTTCCGCAAATCATCGGGCGAATCCACGAATAAAACTCGATTGCAATACGGAAGCCAGCCCCCCTCGATCAGGAGCGGTGCGTCGAGAATGATCATTTGAAGCGATGTGTCTCGCAGGAGTGTCGCTAATTCGTCGCGAGCCGTTTGCCTAATGAGCGGATGAACGACTGCCTCCAGCTTTCGCCGCATCGCAAGTTTTTCTTCCGAGTCGCCGAAGACCAAGGCGCCCAATTTCTTGCGATCAATGACGCGGTCTTGGCCTGGATTCGAGGGCTGATCCTGCAAAATGCCAGGCCCAAAGATTTCAACTAGCGCCTCAATAACATTTTGGGCCAGCAAAACACGATGTGCAATCGCGTCGGCAGAAATGATGGTGGCATTCATCGTGCCCAACAGCCGCGTCACCTCGCTCTTGCCACTGGCTATGCCCCCGACCACGCCAACGACAATTGGCTTCTGTAATGGAATTTCTTGGCTCATAGCAACTCGCATGCAGCCCAGTTGGCACCGTGCTTGACATCCACCTTCAACGGCACGCTCAAGGGCATCACGGTTGTCATCACCTTTCGAACCAGTTCTGCAAGCTGCATCACATAGTCATCTCGAACCTCGAATATCAACTCGTCATGAATCTGTAGCAGCATTCGGGCTGGCCCATCGATCGTCTTCATTTCTTTCTGCAGTCCGATCATCGCTAGTTTGATCATGTCGGCAGCGGAGCCCTGGATGACGGTGTTGATCGCCATTCGCTCCGGTTCAAGCAGTTGTTTCTTTTTTGGATCTGGCAAGGCCGCGTAGTCTCGAATACCCCGCAAAAATCGCTTGCGTCCCGACATGGTTGAAACATAGCCATCTCGCCGGCAGCCCATCAGGGTTGAGGCAATAAAGTCTTTTACGCCTGGATATTTGGCAAAATACGAATCGATAAAGGTGCTTGCTTCGGTTCGTGAAATGCCTAACGCCTTGGCCAGTCCGAAGGGACTCTGTCCGTAAATGATCCCAAAGCTCACCGCCTTAGCACTGCGACGCATATCGCTCGTGACTTCGCTCAGCAGCACGCCATTCACCTGGGCTGCAACGCTGGTATGGATATCGAGATCATCCTGAAACGCTTGGTGCAACGATGCGTCACCGCAGTAGTGTGCCAGTACTCGCAGTTCGATTTGGGAATAGTCGGCAGTCATCAAACTCCAACCTGCCTCTCTAGGCAAGAAGGCGGATCGGATCGATCGCCCCTCGGGAGTACGAACCGGTATATTTTGAAGATTGGGCTCCACGCTGCTCAACCGGCCAGTCGCTGCAATATCCTGCCGAAACGAAGTATGAACGCGATTGGTTCGCGGACTTATCAATCGAGGCAATGACTCCACGTAAGTATTAATCAGCTTGGTCAGTTGTCGATACTCGACAATCTTGGCCGGCAATGGATGTTCGGAGGCTAGCTCCTCAAGTACCTCTGCGTCCGTACTCGGTCCCGTCTTGGTCTTTTTGACGACTCTCAATCGGAACTTTTCAAACAGAATGTTAGCGAGCTGTTTCGGGCTGTCCGGATTGAACTCCTCCCCAGCCAAATCCATGATGTGCGAACGAAGGATGTCGGCCTTGGCTTGGAATTCGCTGCCCAGTTGTTCCAGCCGCAAACTATCGACTCGAATCCCTTCGAATTCCAGTTCAGCCAGAACTCCCATGAGCGGGATCTCAAGACTCTGCATGACATCGAGCAACTTTTCTTCGCCCAAACGCTCTTTCATGGGCGAAACCAATCGATACGGCACGTCCACATCTTCGCAGGCGTAAACGGTAATGTCGGCTATGGGGACTTGATCCATGGTGATTTGGGTCTTGCCCGAACCGATCAACGATTCGGTTGTCACCTTGGTTTGCCCCAGCCAACGCTTTGCTATGTCATCAAGGTCGTGATTGCGACCACCTGCATCCAGCAGATAGTCCGCGACCATGGTATCGAAGCCAATGACCCCGATCGGCATTTCATGGGATCGCAACACGATAGAATCGTACTTGATGTTCTGCCCAATGTACGTTTTAGTGACATCTGCAAAGATCGGAGCAAGCTTGCTGCGGACGAAATCAAGCTCCAAGACTTGCGCTCCTGCTGGGGCACGAACAGGAATGTATGCCGCTTGCCCCTCGGCCCAGGATAGGCTTATTCCGACGAGTTCTGCATCGCGAGGGCGTGTCGACGTCGTTTCCGTATCGATTGCGATCGTATCTATACCAGCTAAGCTTTCAATCAGGTCGTCCAATTGCTCGGGTTGATCAATGAGACGATAGCCGTCCGTAGGTAACTTAAAAGAAGCGGCTGGCTCGATGGTCCCGAGCAAGGATACAAAAGCGTCGGAGAGTTTGCGGAAGCCCAGTTCACGGAACAAGTCCATGGCGTCGTTGCGGTCAAATGTTCCGGGTCTCATTTGGGACCAAGGCAAATCGATTGGACACTCGCGGCTAAGTCGGACCAAGTCGCGACTGAGCAACGCCAGATCTCGATTGTTCCTTAAATTTTCTTTCTTCTTTTCGCCCGCCACAAGGTCGATATTATCGAGCAACTCGTCGAGCGTATTGAATTGCTCGAGTAATTGCTGAGCTGCTTTGGGGCCAATGAGAGGAACTCCAGGCACATTATCGACAGAGTCGCCGACGAGCGATTGAAAGTCGACAACTTGGTCTGGACGAATTCCCCACACGGTTCGAAGCTCGGGTTCTCCGAAGACTTCATTCTTTCGAACGTTGAGCATCTGCACGCGATCGGTTATCAGCTGACGGCAATCCTTGTCGCTAGTCACCAATAAAACTTTTGCGCCTTGTTGCTCTGCTTGATGTGCAAGCGTGGCCATGATGTCGTCCGCTTCGAATCCCGGAGCAGAAACCTTCGGGATGGCTAAGGTGTCTAGACATCTATGAATTAGAGGAATTTGTTCCCGCAAGGCATCTGGCATAGACTCGCGGTTTGCTTTGTATTGATCGTAGAGATCATTGCGAAAGGTTTTGTCGGAGACATCGAAGGTGCAAACAAAAAAATCTGGCTTCCACTGTTCCAAAAGATGTGCAACGTCTCGCAAGAAGCCATGGGCAGCACCGACCTCAACCCCCTGAGGACTCGTCATCGCGGGCAACGCGTGAAACACCTGGTAGATGAGAGAATGAGAGTCAACGAGGATGACCAAATCCCCCTCCGTCGGAAACGGCGGCTTCGTGCGGACTGCTTGGGTTGACAAGTTGCTTGATGGTGCGTTTTCGATCGCAACATGAGCGGTCTTGGCGACAACGACTGATGGAGTCTCCTCCGGAAACATGGAATCAAAACCAATTAACATCGGCTGATTCTTGGTAGCCCGCTTAGCCATTCGAAATCCGTTCTGTCACCCTGGACGAAATCACACTGGAAGCAAAACTAACGAAGTTAGGTTGCATGCGCATTTTGGAGGAACGAGAATGGCTTGCCAACCCTTAATGCGGCCACGTCGTACCGAATATCGATTAACACCCAATCCATGCACCGTTGATGTCATGAAACGGTACGCCTCCAGATGGCAATCGATATGCTAAAATCGCGGATCACGATTTTTCAGCCTGGTTTCTTTCGTGGAGTTGTTCCGCGTTAGAAAGGAGGAATATGTTGAAATTGAGTTCAACGAATGCGGAAGCCAAAAACGGATTCTCAATCAAGAAGAAATGATCGGAACGACGGACCAAGTTCTGTCCGATGAAAACATTCGCAAGCAAATCTCAAATGACTTCGAAGCATTTTCAATGGCAGAGAGTCAAAAACATTCATGCATCCCAATCCGTTTTCCACACGATTCATCCAGCCTGGAGCAATTCCATATCAATGCTTCGACGGCAGTTCCGTTTCTGAGTTGGCGGATAGGTTCCTTGTTTTGCCGTCCAAGCGAGGGAGCATTGTAGGACCGCATGGCTCGGGGAAGTCGACTCTGATCGCCAGTATTGTTCCGATTCTTGGCACTCTTCAGGCGGAATCGATGATTCATCACCTTCGTTTTTCGGCCGATGAATCGGCATATCGATCGCTTAAACGATCCATATGGCAATGGACTTGGTCGTCCATCGTGATTTTGGACGGGTACGAACAATTGCGATTCTGGCCGAGACTCATGTTGGATTGGTTCGCACGGAGTCGATCGATTTCGATCTTGGCAACAGCACATCAACCGCTTCGCGGATTTGATACGATTTGGGAAACTTCCGTAAACGAATTATCCTCCCGGTGGGTGGTCGAGCAACTTTTGCAAACGTCGGAGCATTCAGGTGTGGCCAGCGAATTGATGCAATCGGACGATTGGGCCCGTTCGAGGGCGGAGCATGGCCAGAACCTTCGGGAATCCTTATTTGACATGTACGATTGGTGGCAACAAAGTCGCCGCTAACGGTGGTTTGGGCTCGAACTTTTTGAATTGTCCGGTGTCTGTCATTCCGCCTGCTGGACATCCTTTCTCGTTCGGCAAGCGTCTGGTACGATCACAACTTTCCAAACTCGACAATTCCATTTAAAAAAACTTTCATGCCACTACAAATTTACATCGGCGGCCAATTCTTCGACAAAGAGAACGCAAAGATTTCCGTTTATGACCATGGGCTGCTTTACGGCGACGGAGTTTTTGAAGGCATGCGGAGTTACTCCGGAAATGTCTTCCGAATGCAAGAGCACATCGATCGGCTCTACGAATCTGCTCTCGCAATCTGCCTAACCATTCCGATCAGTAAGGAGCAGCTCATCGCGGATGTCAATAAAACGCTTCAAATCAATAGTCTAAAGGAAGCGTACATTCGACTAGTCGTTACCCGTGGCTCGGGCTCCCTCGGTCTTGACCCGAATCGAACGAGCGATCCCCAAGTCATCATCATCGCTGACTCCATTTCTCTATACCCAGAGGAACATTATCAAAAAGGGCTTAAGATCATCACGGCGGCCACCATTCGCAATCACCCTGCTGCCCTGAGCCCTCGAGTCAAGTCATAGAACTACCTCAACAATATCATGGCCAAGATCGAAGGCCTCCAAGCTGGCTGCGTCGAAGCGCTCATGCTGAACATCAAGGGCGAGGTAGCCGAATGCACAGGTGACAACATCTTCATAGTCAAGAATGGCGTTCTTCAAACCCCACCGAAGGATGCCGGAATTCTCGACGGCATCACCCGAAATGCCATCTTGGAACTAGCAACCGAACTTGGTATTCCCGCCGGGGAGACAACCATGACGCGCCATGACTTATTCGTTGCCGACGAGTGCTTCCTCACCGGTAGCGCCGCTGAAGTTATCCCAGTGGTTTCGATCGATGGCCGGACTATCGCCGACGGCAATGTTGGCCCAGTGACCAAACGGCTCATGGCTGAATTCAAGAAACTTGTCCACAAGTAAGCACTATTGGATGTGCATTCCAGATGCGAGACCGGAGGGAGCTCCCCGACACTCCTGTCCGCATCGATCACGTTCCGACTTCCTCAGGATATGGGCGGTCATTCCAACATCCCCTCCCATAACCACTGGCCCGTCATTCTAGGCCACCACTTTCAACTTGATGGTCCAGTATTCTATTTGGTTCCAATACCCCGGGGCCGACCACTAATCGCCCCCGAGAGATCGATCAGGGCGCCGGGATGACGTGCGATCTTGTCCGAGAACACGCGAGCGTCCCCCAAGATCGGTTGAAGTTTTTGAGTCAATACTGCCACGTTGCTGGAGGCAGTTTGAACACTCTTCAACGTTTGATCCACCCGAAGCGCAATTTGAGGATTATCGACCAGTTCAGCAATCGTCCCGCGGCTGTTGTTGAGTCGGTTCGTAAACTTTTTTAGGTCCACCGACAGCGTGTCCAAATTCGACATCGCGCTGACGGCATTTGCAACCAACGCTTCACTGTTCTGACTTACAGGTTCAGTAATCTCGGCAAGATTTTCCACGACGTTATTCGCGCTTTCGACCATCTTGCGAATGGTTTCGCCAATCCCTTCAAATTCTTTCCCTAGCCCCTCAAGACTTGCACTGAATTGCTCCAGGCCCTTGAGTGTTCGTTGCGTCTGTCCAAGTGTCGTTTGAGCTTCTTTGAAGAGGCCAGGAACCTCCTCCAAGACATTGGCAATCAAGTTTGGGATTTGTGCGTTTTCGATCTGGCCGCCAATACGGTTGATCGTATTCACAGCTGTCCGTACGTCTTCCGCCGTCGCCTTGAAGGTGGCCACGGCCTCTCGTACAGGACCATTTCCCTCGCCGACAGCGTCTTGCACCGAAGCTCCAATGGACTCAAACTGACTCAACGCACGCTGCAAGGTGGACATGACTGGGACCAACGTCGCTTCGAGCCGAGACAACGATTCAAGCGGATCCGTCGCCACCTCTCCGCCATCCTGAAAGGAGTCGTTGGTAACGATCTGATCAATTTGAGCCGATTCCTGGGCATCGAGCACTCCGTCCGTCGGAGTCCCCGCTGTCCCATCGAACCGGCGCAGATTGGACTCTTGTGTCGGCGGCACAAACTCGATGACCGAATCGCCGGTTATGATCGAACCGGTGACAATTCGCGGAACCTCCCCCTTTGTCAACTCAACCTTTCGATCGAGTTCCATTCGGATGATGACTCCATTGTTCCCTGGTTGAAGCGAGATATTGGAAACACGACCGATGCGAACTCCATTCTTTCGAACTTCCGTGTCCACAGCGACCCGCGGGGCTTTTTGAAACTTGACATTCACTTGGTAGCGATCAACCCAAAGAGTTGGTACGGCGCCGAAGAATGCGATGAGAAGCACGCCGATTATCGCAGAAGCCATCACAAGAACGCCAACACCAAAACGATAGCCATTCTCTTCCATGATTAATCCTCATCAATTCTATGTTTAGGATTGGGTGCGATTTGATTCAACGTATCCGGATGCGCTTTGCCGCGCGAGGCAAGCATCTCCATCAAACGCTCTCCAGCTTCGCCATTGACAAACTGCTTGACACGTCGATCGCTCGTGCTGTCGAGCATTTCCGGCGGTCCATCGAAAAGGATCTGGGGCTCGCCCGGTTCCAACCGAGAAAACGGATACAACATGATGATCCTATCAGACACTTTTCTCGCCGAAAGCATATCGTGTGTCACGATGATACTGGTAACGGAATAGCGTTTTCGGGTTCGCATCATGAGCTCATTGATGACGTCGCTCATGATCGGATCCAGCCCTGTTGTGGGCTCATCATACAAAAGCAAATCCGGTTCGAGGATCAAGGCGCGTGCAAGCCCAACGCGTTTGCGCATCCCGCCCGACAATTGCGACGGACGTTTCGGTAGAACGTTGTTGGGTAGCCCAACTTCGGCCAATCTTTCTAAGATTAAGTTCTGAGCCGATTTGCCCGCCGGTACGCCATGTTGACGGAGCGGGAAGGCAATGTTCTGACTGATAGTCATGCTATCGAACAAAGCTGCGTTCTGAAAAACGAAACCAAACCGCTTTCGCAAGTCTGTCATGTCACGATCGTTAAGCTGATTAATGTCTTGTCCATCAAAAATGACGGTACCGGCAGTCGGGGTCAGCAATCCCACAAGCGACTTGAGAAACATGGTTTTACCACAACCGCTTTCACCAATAATCGCTACGGTTTCACCCTTCTGAATTTTGACCGAAATGTCCTTCAAAATAATTTGGCGACCAAACTGCAACGACATCGCACATGTCTCAAGAATCGGACGCGTCGCTGGCGGACTACCTGTTGCAAGTTGGGCGAGAATCGATTCATCCATCAGAATAGCTTGGCCCCCGACGGCCAAATGGCAGAATAAACAGCATCCAGAAAAAGGTTGAGAACAATATCCAAAGCGAGGATCATTACAAAGCTTTGAACGAACGCGGCGGTCGCAGCACGCCCGACCCCCTCAGCGCCGGGCTGACAATGAAAGCCACGATAGCAACTCACGATCGCGATCGTGGCGCCAAAGAAGACACTTTTGAATACGCCTGTGAATAGGTCGAAGCCGCCCACAAAGTCTCGGCTGTTGCGCAAATACTGTGCGTGGTCAATTCCCCACACGACTACGCTGTAGAAATATCCCCCGACGATACCCATGAAGTCCGCCATGATGGTGAGCGCCGGAATCAACAGTACACAGGCTAGAAAACGAGGCACCACTAAATAATGAATGGGGTTTGCCCCCATGCTAATAAGTGCATCAATTTGTTCCGTCACCCGCATTGTGCCCAAAACAGCGGCCATCGCGCTACCCACTCGTCCCGCCAACATGGTGGCTGCAAGCACCGGGCCCAGTTCACGCACGAGGGACATATTGATCACCGCACCAAGATGGGTTTCTAAACCCAGGATCTTGAATTGCCTGTAGCTCTGTATAGCCAGCACCATACCGATGAACGTTCCCGTCAGTGCTACGACTGGCAGACTCAGAACGCCAACCGCGTAGAAATTCGCCATCAAGGTTTCACGTTTGGGCCTTGCCCTGAACATCCAGGCAAACATCTGGAACGCAAACAAAGAAATATCGCCCAGCGACGTTACCGCTTCGACAACGACCGTACCCCACACGGATGCAACCCGATGCAGGCTTTTGATAAGCCGACTAAAAAAGTCGTCCATGTTTGGAAACGGATCGGTAGCCATGTGTTTCTATTCGACTGTTAAACGGCGCAGCTTGAGAGGACTTTGCCGAAAAAACAGATTTTAACACACGCCAAAAGGCTAGCTTTGCTATTAAAGCAGCCTGTCCTCCGCGGTCCGGCCCGAAATCAGACATCGCTGTCGAATCGGGCTCGAAATCGCTGCCCGGATGGGGCTCAACCCGACCGGACATCGCTTTGGATTTTGCGCCATGCTACGCAGCTTAGTTGAGCTGTTTCGATTTTCGCTTGCGATCCGTAGTTCGCGCCGTGGCGTTTTCGCTCAGCTTGGAGATACGGAGTTGTCTGCCGACAACCCACGCGCGTCCAAGGACCTTAAAGACTTCGCGGGGCATACCAGCAGGTAGATCTACGGTACTGTAGTCATCAAAAATGGCGATTTGCCCGATGTTAGACGATTCCAAACCGGCTTCGTTCGCAATAGCGCCAACTAGGTTTCCGGGTCGAACGCCATGCGCCCGACCAACTTCAACTCGAAATCTTTCCATCTCATTCGATTGAACTGCCCCCGCCATGGCTGGTCTTGGTGCTCGGTTGCGATCGCGTCCCGATGCCTCACGATCAAAGCTATCGCGAGGACCGCGGCTCTCTCGCGAGTCTCCTCGGCGGGTATCGCTTCGGCCGTTGTCGTCCGCAAAGACGTCGCGACGACGCGTTCCCTTGTTGGAATCCTCCGACAAAAATGGCTTATCTCCTTGGATAATCATGGCCAACGCCGTTGCAACTTTAGATGGCGGAAGAGAATGCTCGGTCATGCACTCCTCAATCAGCTTCTCAAACATTGAGAACTGGGCATTTGGGACCGAGTTCTCCGCACACGCTGCAACGAGTTTGTTTTTAAACCGATTGATGCGCATTTCGTTGATTTCTTTGGCCGTAGGCACGGCCATCGGCTCGATCATTTGCCCAGCAGCCCGATCGATCTCTCTCAAAAAACCGCGTTGCCGTGGAGCAATAAATACGATCGCTTCGCCGCTGCGGCCTGCACGCCCTGTGCGTCCAATTCGATGCACATAAGCCTCAGCGTCAACAGGTAGATCGTAATTAATAACATGCGTTACGCGTTGCACATCCAGACCTCGCGCCGCAACGTCCGTCGCTACCAGAATGTTGAACGATCCTTGTTTGAGTTGCTCGACGGTTCGTTCTCTCTGAGCCTGAGCAATGTCACCGTTAAGGGCAACCGCAGCATGTCCCATCGCGATCAAATTGTCTGCCAATTCGACTGTCGCTAACTTGGTCTTTACAAAGATAATCATTCCTTCGTGATCAGCGGCCTCCAAAATACGGAGCAACGCTTCAAACTTATGACTATGTTCCACCATCACAAATCGTTGTCGAATGGTCTCAGCCGTCTTTTGCTGAGAGTCGATCGAAATGACGTGGGGATTCGTTAAGTGCTGATCGGCGATTTCTCGAATGACCGAGGGCATCGTCGCGGAGAATAAAGCGATCTGGCGGTGCTCAGGGGTTTGCTCGAGAATCCACTTGACGTCGTCGACGAACCCCATCCTGAGCATTTCGTCCGCTTCGTCGAGGACCAAGCACTGCAGTGTATCCACACGCAATCGGTTCTCCCGCATATGGTCCATAACGCGACCAGGAGTGCCGACCACAACGTGCACGCCTCTTTGCAACGCATGAATCTGGGTCGAGTACGCTTGACCACCGTAAATCGGGGCCACCCTCAAGCCTCGCATGTGCTGAGCATAACGTTGAAAAGACTCCGATACCTGAATCGCCAATTCTCGGGTGGGTGCCAACACGAGAACTTGAGTTGCAGGATTATTGACGTCAATTCTACTTAGAAGGGGCAACGCAAATGCTGCCGTCTTGCCGGTTCCAGTTTGAGCTTGCCCTAAAACGTCACGTCCTTCCAGCATGGCAGGAATCGTGGCTGCTTGTATAGCCGTCGGATACTCGTATCCCGACTTGAGCAACGCACTGCAAATTTCCGGCGGCAAATTCAAGTCGGAAAACTTCACTCGAGTGTCGACTTCGACGTCATCGCTTACCCGATCGTTATCGTTATCGTCATCTTCCTCGGGCGCATCGATTCGTTTCGATTCAGACGCGTGACTCGCTGCAGTAGGTAGTGGTACCGGATGGACGACCTGTTCTACAGCAACATTGACTTTTGTCGCTTTGCCTTTTGGTTGATCATTCACGGGTTGATCGCCTTTGGGCTGCGATGGCTTTTGGCGATCTTTTTTCGGCAAAGCCACCTGTGCTTTGGTCTTGGGCAATGACGAGTCATCGGAGTTGATTGCAGCCGTATCGGGAGTCGCTGTATAAGCGATCGCGGAAGCAACATCTGCAGTCGGCGAATCGTCCTTGTCCGGGATCTGCAATGAATCGATCAGAAACGATGCCTCCGCAAAATCCGCTTCGTGAATGTCGTTTTTGTGCGCAGAAATACTGATCGTGGGCTCTTTTGAGCTCATGTGTTCCTCTTCAAAGATACAAAGGGTCGAATACCTAAATTCCATGGCCCGCACCGTACTCGGACGGCGCGAAAACTCGGGAAAGTCTGGCTCGATTCAACCTTTGTCAATGGAGCCCGATGCGGACTCGAAGATAGCGTTGAGAGTGTGAACCCTGCTTTCCAAGCTATTACGTCTCGCCATATTAACGAAAACCCTGGATTTCAGAAGGGGCAAAATGAAAAGATTGATATCTCTAATGCATCACGTTTGAAAAAAAGAGGTGCGTAAGCGATAGAAAACTCTTGATTTGGCACACACCTCCAAACGATAATTCTGGATCCTCATATCGGATATTCAGCCTTACGGGAAACGGCTTTCCTTTGATGAGCCACAAGGTTGCCACGAACTGAATAAAGGAGCGGCGAAAATGAAAGAGCTCAAGAGGGAAAATCAAGCGCAGTCCCAAACAGACGTGCAGAATGCCGACCACTTGGCTTTGCCAATAAAAATGGGTTACGATGATTGCAGGATCGAAAACGACACTGAAAGTACGGTGATTTGGATTGGGAAAGATAGCGAGTCGGAACCGGACCAGTATCTGGAAGAATGCAATACGCATCAAAGCGGAGAATGACCGTCCGATCCTTTCCCGACTCATGGGCGTGGAAACGGAGTACGCAATTCGTTGCAAGCAGAACGCAACGATTTCTGGTGCAGTTCTGGATTTCGATCGATTGACGACGAGCCTTGGATACGAAACCCCGATTTCCCCAAGCTTTAGAAATCCATATCGACTGTTTCTCGCGAACGGTGGATGCGTGTCGCTGGAAACAGGCGCGTCGCCCAGTTTGAAACATGCCATGTTGGAATCGGCGACCCCCGAGTGCACCAGCCCTCGCGAGCTTCTATGCTATCAAGTAGCAATGGAGAAACTACTTTCCGAAGTTGTTAGCAGTACGTTCGTTGAGCAAGACGCACATCTCTTGAAAGGGAGTGCCGACGCTCACGGCCACACCTATGGCCAACACGAATCGTACGAAATGCAGATCGCCAAGGGTGCCAATCTGGTTGGATGGCGTATTGGACTCGTGCTGATGCTGCCCGCCTTGATCGGCTATCGTCTGGTGGCGGTGATTTGGTTTCTTTTGATCGGGCTAGCAGGGCTCACTTCCTTTGCGATACAAAAGTTGGCTAGCTACTTTCGTAAGCCATCGCTCAAACCACCAATTCCATCACACTCTCACACATGGAAGGGAATAGGCCTCCGTTCGCTTTCGCCACGGTGGGTCGCTTTTTGTGCTTTCGGATTGCGATTGTTTCATGCCCCAATCGCATGGCTTTTATGGGCTAACATTTTTTGTTTCGCACTAAGACCTCATCGACGACACTTTTCAGCTTTCTTGGCGTCGCGTTGCATTATCGATGGCGCCGGATACCTCGATAAAGAGGATCGCTTTTGGGTCAGTGCTCGAGCGTCCACAGTCAACGCGAGCGTAGGATTCGGTAGCTACAGTCGTTCGTGTCCATTGCTGCGATGCGATTCATGGCTTCGCGGTCTATGCGTTGGACCTTTATGGACGTTGGGCAACTACGTCCAGCTTTTTGCAGCAAGACAGCGAGTTGAGATCGCGATAGGGGACTCTGGTATGTGCGAGCAGTCTCAGTACGTTCGATTGGGCTCAACGGCACTCGTTCTAGACCTGATCGAAAAATCGGCACCCAATGTGCCGCGACTAAAGAATCCAATCGAAGCGATCGGTCGTTTCGCGCGAGACTGGATGCTGTTGTCGAGCGTCCCGGATCTTGCAGGTCGCCAGTGGAACGCGATGGAGATTCAACATGCATATGCGGCCTCGGTTCGACATATGCTGCAATCAAAATCCAATGTGCCAATCGAAGCCTGGAAAATACTTGATCAATGGCAAACAACGCTGAATCAGCTCCATCCAACCGAGGACGAAGCGAATTTGCCTCGCGCGATGCTAGGACGCATTGACTGGCTAAGCAAACTTTGGTTGTTGCATCAAACCAATAAAGATGCAACTTGGCAAGCTCGTAAGAAGATCGACCTACGCTACCATGAACTCTCCAGCGGCGGCTACCACCGGCGACTAAACGACACTTTGGAGCTTGCCCCCATACTCGATCCGTTTGATGTGTCGCGATGCAGGCGAACGCCACCCGCAGGCACGCCAGCAACACAACGCGGCTACTTGATTCGCGAGTTTTTTGCCCCTGAATGCAAACTGCATGTCGATTGGACGCATGCCCAATTTGTTTTCGAGGGGAAAAAACGCAACGTCGAATTCTGACCAATGCAATGAAGTGGCAGGCCCACGATCATGCATTTCACTTAGCTGATTCAAAGCCCGCGACGCGGGTCCAGCGGCGTAGCAGTGTGGCACTCAACAGATTCACGCATGCAAACAACAGAATTCCCAAACAAGTGCATGCCATCAAGGCTGCGATCAGTTCTGCCGTTTTAAGATTGGCTTGTCGGGATGTCATGATCGTTCCCAATCCATCGTATTCGCCGCTATTACCAACAAAAAACTCAGCCACGATAGCACCGATAACCGCTAAACCTGAGCTGATTCTTAGCCCTAGGACTAGTTGAGGAATAGCAGCCGGAATGCGTAGCTTGGTGAGCATCTGCCATCGCGTCGCCGACTGCATCCGAAAAAGCTCGCTGAGGTTTTCGTTGATCGATAGCAAGCCACTCGTCACGTTTGCGATCACGGGAAAGATACTGATGATGGTCGCTACCAAAACGATCGTTCTGAAATTGTTTCCGGACCATATAATCAAAAGCGGTGCGATAGCCACGATCGGAACGGTTTGCAAAAAGATCACGTATGGATACAACGCAACTCGAATGAGCGATGACTGACTAAACAGCACCGCAATCAAGCTGCCGAAAACGGCACTGCACAAAAGGCCAACCGATGCGGCTTGTAGAGTCACCCAACTCGCCTTGAGCAAAACCCAACGTTCGAGCCACATTGCGTTCATGACTGCGACCGGGCCGGGCAGAATAATGGCTGGCACCTTGAACGAGAGGACCGCAAAATGCCAAACTGCGGCAACCACTCCAAATACGACAATAGGTGCTAGGTACGGTAGCATTTTACCGATCGAAGTATTCATGACTGACCTCTGGATAGCGACGCGACAACACGTCCGTAATAAGCCGCAAACTCTGGCGTGCTGCGAAGGCTGGCTTCTCGAGGAAATGCAAAGGGAACTTCCAATCGATCTGCGATCCGTCCCTGACTCATAACGGCAATCGCTTGGCTCAAGTAGATGGCTTCCGAGATATTGTGTGTCACAAACAGCATTGTGCAATTTTGTTCCGCTGCAATAGTGAGCAGCAAGTCGTTGAGCCGAGAACGCAACATATCATCCAAGGCTGCGAACGGTTCATCGAGTAACAAAATTGAGGGGCGGGTAGACATGGCTCGCGCTATCGAGGCTCGCATTTTCATTCCACCGGACAGCTGCGCGGGGAATTTCCGCCAGTCGGATTTTTGGAATCCGACTAGGCCAAGCAAATGTTCGACAAACTCTTGAGTCCCCGGACTTGAGTGGACGCCCCGAAGCTGGCTAGGCAACATCACGTTCTGCAAAACAGTCCGCCATGGCAGCAACGCGGGTTCTTGAAACACAAACGAGACTTTTTCTCGCGAGGCACGCGACATGGCTCTGGTTACGGGCTCGCCGTCGATGACAACTTCGCCCTCGTTTGGTTCGATAAGTCCAGCTACGACTCGCAACAGCGTACTCTTGCCACAACCACTCGGTCCAAGCAACGAAACGATTTGGCCTGCCCCGACCTCTAGACTCAAGTCGTTTAGGACAGTCTGTTTGGCAGCTCGCGTCCCAAAAGCCAGCCGAATACCTGTACAAGCAATAATAGGGGACTCGGTTTTGGCTTTCGGAACCATCGCATCGAGCGTTGACGCCATCAGTGCGTCGTCCCTGATTGGAGACCAGACACTTTGGGGAACTCAATGGCAACCAACCCATCGATTTTAGAAGCGAGAATGAAGTCGTTTTCACTGAGTCCATCGATGGCATGCGTTGAAATCGCGATTTCCAAGTTGCGATAGCCTGTCAAATGCAGATCGGGGTGGTGGGCTTCGGCCTCGGCAAGGTCAGCTATTTTGTTGATGCAAGAGACAACTTGCACGAAATTCTTAAAAACTAGTTTGCGATGAATCCATTTTCCATCTTCACTCAGATGCCAATTGGGGAGCAATTGCAATTGGTTCCGTGAGTGTTCGAGGGTGCATGCATCAATCCCACCCTCACACGGGAGGCACTTTTTTGAAATCAATTCGCTCGCTGGTACAATTTGCATGATTCGCTAGCTCGTTTTGTGTCGTAAAGTCTATTCAGGGGATAAAAAGTTGGCGTAATGCTAAAATAGCAATCTACAACAAAGTCAACCTTCAGCCGATCCGGTGCAATGCTCAATCGCAAAACCG
>JANMNR010000610.1:0-32651 GCA_031368325.1 Pirellula sp. | reverse complement strand
TCAGCACGCACCGTGACGGCGCACAGACGGCGCTGCCGCTGTAGGCGCGGGTGAATTTCATTCCTTCCGTGGCCAGTCGATCGATGTTGGGCGTGACGCCGTATTTGCAGCCGTAAGCCGAGAAATCCCCGATGCCCGCGTCATCGACGAGAATGAAGACAATGTTGGGTTTGTCGGCGGCGTGCAGCGCGACCAGCGGCGTGAGCAAGATACCGATGAAAAGGGCGAGGAAGTGTTTCATGGCTGTTCTATTTTTGAATTGCGGGCGTCAAAGCGAAGACCATCACATCATCAACCCACGCTTGCCGCGGCACGGAGAGGCGGATCAGCCTTTTGGTCGGATGCGCGACGCCTTCGGAGGATAGGGACGCCACAGGCTTCCCGTCGATGGACACGCTGACCGTATCACCAACGACTTGGATGACCAAGTCATGCCAATTGCCCGCTTCCAAAGTGTTGGGGAACGTCTTCTTTTGCGCTGCGATGAACGCCAACTGTTCGGGAGTCAGCGTTTTTGCTTTCCGAGCCTCGTAAAACTTCATGTTCATGGCCCCGGTCTTCTTGTCATCGACCACCACTTTCGTGGTGCCGACATCGATCTTGAAGAGGTGACCAGAGTGAACCTCTTTGCACTCAGGGTCTGCGATATCGACCCCTAGGACATCCGTTTCATTTTCCAGCATGAATCGCAGCGCCACTGTCCCATCGCGAAACTCGGCGGCGTGCCCGACCCCCACGGCGTGATCGGCAGTCGCGTGCATCGTAATGTGCATGGCTCCGTCCTTCAGATCCACTTGCTTGTTACCACCTGCGCGATTTTTGCTGTTGGTGGTCCAGCCATCGACAATTTCCTCCGTGGTTTCCTGTGACTCATTTCGGTCAAATTTATCTTCAAAAACGAGCTTGCCGCGATCATCTGCATAGAGGGATGGAAGAGCGGCGAGAGCGAGAATGGTGACGAGACTAAGTTTCATAGTTTGATGGTATTTTTCTTGAATGTGTTTGACGTTTAAAGGTACGTGTTTACCGAGTCTCGTCTAACAGTTTAGCTGGATTTTGTATGGGAAGTTCGCTGGCAGGAGATTGGCGGGGACATATTTTGGCTCCAGTCCTTTGAGTCGATCTTTGATCCATTCCGTAAAGTGCATTCCGCGTTTTTCAAATGTTGCCCATAGGCTTGATAGGATCTCAAACGCTTTTACTCCGGCTTCGGTTCGGTTGCAGCACCCGACTTTTCGAAGAAGGACTGCGCCTCGAAGTGTCCGTTCCGCGTAGTTGTTCGTCGAGGGTATCTCCGAATCAAACAGATGCTTCGAAAACTCAAGCCGATATTTGTTTAAGTGCTTGGCCAATCGAGCGGTTTCGGTTCGTTGGTCATCCAGATGATTTTCGATCCAGTCCCCCAATGCGGTTTCGTGTTCGCGTACCAGTTTGGCGTAATTCGAGAGCGGCATGTCTTGGCGAGTTTTGCTTAAATGCATTCCATAAGCAAGCAGATCATGAATTCGTTGAAGATCACTGTACTTCTTTGGCATCGCTTCCATCAAATCGCGAACGCGACGCAATGGGTGTGCGTTGCAACGCGCCGTTTCGAAAAGATCGTATCCCGCGTACCCGTCGCAGCAGAGCGTGTTCGAGAAGCATTCGCCAAGAACCTCAACTGCCGTTTGGTTACTTCGATCAGCTACTTGAAACAGCACGATATTCTCAGTACAAAAAACATGCAGATACTTGCGATCTCCTCCAACCCACCAACCGGTCTCATCGACATGAACGACTTTCTGAGTTGGCAGTTGCATTCGTAGTGCAGAAACGAGGCCAGTTGCTTTGGTGGCAAGGCTTTGCGTTGCTCGAACGATTCCGCCTGCAGAAAAATGTAGATTGAATGTAGAGGAGAAGAAGTTGGTGATCTTTCGAAATGGCATTCCAAGTTGGTACTTCAACTGCGAGGCAATCCCAATTGTATTGGGGCCCATCGAATGATTCGCTGCGCCGAGGGCTTGAGAAGTCTGCTCTGGGTGCGATGCCTGGACCCGATTGCCACAGCATGGACAAGTTCCGATGCCGATGACAAACTTCGTAGTAATGGGTTTGATCTCGGGAATCTCTGTTTGGTACTGATCTTCAACCCGGATATCGTTCAGTTCCACGTTACAGTCCGGACACTGATTGACCGGAACTTCAATGATTCGATCCACCGTTTCAGGAATTAGCTTGGAAGCAACCGGATGCCCAGCGACTCGCCCGCTCTTGCGATGCATATCCTTGGGCTTTTTTTGCGAATTGGATTTCCGAAAGGGAGCTGCTTGCCGCTTCTTGGATCGAGTCGCCTCTTCGAGCTTTTTGGTCAATTCCTTTACCGTCTTTGCCAAGGACTCAACCATCGCTTTAAGCGAAACAACTTCGGCCTCAAGAAGTTTGCAACGAGCACATTCGGTTGTTGGCGGTTCAATTTCCATCGCGACAACATAACTCATTGCCCCGATCCGTTAAAATATCAGTTTACCCCGGTAAACACGTACGTTTAAAGCTTCACGACTCGCTGGCCGGACTCGGCCTTCGGTTTGGGTTCGAGACTACTGAGGGTTTGAGCAGTAGGTTTGTCGTGGCCGAGTTTGATGGTGTGTTTACCCTTGGAATAGACGCGTGGATGGAAGCGGCTTCTCATAGTGCGGACAGTGTAGAGTATATCACCGGTGACGTCTTCGATGACTTGCACGACGGGGTTGGCTTCGTTTTCAAACACGAGTTCGGGGAGCCAACCGGCGACCTTGCGGCCGTCGTTGTTTTCCATCGAGACGGTGATGGGCCAACCGGGGAACTGGCCTTGTGCGGCGCCCTTGGCATCAGAGAATCGAGGCCAGCATTCGAAGGTGATCCGGCGGCTTTTTTTGTCGAACCGAACGATGCCGTAACCATCGGCACGCTGGCGTTCATCGTTGATGTCGGGCGGGTTGGCATAGGCCATCATCGAGAGCTTATTGCCGAAACCATCATTGAAATCGCCGGTCCATGGAAGTGGGCTATTGAGCACCGGATTGGGGCCGGGCTTCTCATCGAGCGGATGCCACCAGCGCCCGTAGGTCGTATTCACCAAGGCGGGACTGGTGAAGGAATAGGGGCCATCGCCGTGCTCCTGAATCCCTTGCTTGGTCACGACGGCGAGGTGTTGATCACCGCAAAGATGCACGGCCCAGGCGCGGCGAATTTCTTCGATCGCACGGTTACGGGGAGTTTGGGGCCAGCCATTACAGTCAAGGTCGGCAAGCAGACGTTGTTCGGCTTTGCCATGCATATGCACGGCACCGCAAAAAGAGGTCGCTGAGAGGACGGCTTTCATCTCGCTGCCCGTCCAGTCCTGGGCCCAGTCTCGCAGGAATTTTTCCTGACGCTCACCGAGCAACTGGAGGCCTGGAAGGTCAACGGCTTTCGAGTCGTAGGCGGGGTCGTTGAGGTGATCCGGACGTGGGCCCATCTCCGGAATCTTGCCAAATGGGCCGGACTTGAATTTGCGATCCTCGAGAATTGCAAAGTCCACGCCGCCGACTCGTAATCGGGTGAAATAGACGGTGATGCCGCGTTCGACGGGCAATGGATCGACGGGATCGGGCAGATTCCAAGCCTGCTGGCGTTGCACTTGGTTCACATAGTCCGCAGGATAAAAGAAGCCACCGTCGGTGCCATCTTCGCGGAGACATTGCTTGCCAGTCTCGCCCCAGAGATTGGGCTGGCCCACGTCGTGATCATCGGGGATGCAGATCGTCGGTCGGTCGCGCATCACATCGCGGAACTGAAGCCCGAATTCGATCCAGCCAGCCGTGTGTTCGGTGTGGCGATAGGTCTGGTCGCCGGCGAAGAACAACAGGTCGGGATCTTGCGTTCGCAGATGTTCGACGATCTCCGGCCGCAGGCCGCCAGTGCGGCTGGAATTACAGGACATGTTGGCAATAACGATCTCATTCTTGTCGGTGGGATCACGGCGGATCAGGCCTTCAAACATCGCCTTGTCTCCATGCCGCACGCGGTACCGGATGTTCCGCGTAGCATCCCAGTTCTCGATCCGGAAATGCGCGCTCCAACCTGGATAAAGGATCGGTTCCGTGGCAACCTCAGTCCAGACGCCGTCGCGTTGAAACTCTAGCCTCGCCTGGCGCGGTTCACCGGGCTTCAGCGGAAAGAACTGCGCGGTCAGCTTGAGCACACCATGGTCATGCGTGTAGATTGCGAAGGCGACGACCTCATCACGCGCTACGTTCATCGAGGGTGGCATCGCAGCCTTCTTCGTCGTCGGCTGTTCAGCCTTCCACCACTCGCCCGTCGCGAGCGAATCAAGCTCTGGGTAGGCATCGCCAAAATGGAGTGTAGATTCGGATTGTGCGCCGATGACTGACGATAATGAAGATCGCCAAAAAAATAGCGGAGTCAGTTTTAAGAGCAGGCGGCGAGTGAGGTTCATCGTTGGCTGGCCGATTTCTTTTCGATTAAACGTTTAGAGGTTACTTGACTACGCGGTAGAGGGGATCGCCTCTCGAGTTGAAATGCTCGAAGACCAGTTCATCTCCTGCGGTGATATTTAAGAAACCGCCGTTGGGCGTTGGCGAGGTGTAGAGTTGTCGAATGAGGGCTTGCGGGTCAGAGCCATCCTTGTCGCCTGGCGCGACGCCGAGACGGGCGTTTTCATCGTTCAGCGCACCACAGGCAAATTCTTCGACCCCCGAGGGATGGATGCTGTGGTATTGCCAGTGACGGTCCCCGCAGATGATGATCAAACGACCAACATTATTTTCATTCAGCCAAGCGAAGAAGGCATCCGCTTCGTGGCGAAAGCCGCTAAGATCAGCGTGGTTGTCGATCTTCTTCAAGTCGTCGGGCCCAACCATTGGTGTCGGTGAGATCAGAATTTTCCATTTGGCGTCGCTCGCCTTCAAGGTCGTCTTTAGCCATTCACGTTGCTCCGTTCCCCAAAGCGATTTCCCGGGGCCGTCGGCCATCTCATTGGGCGAGCGATAGTCACGTCCCTCGCTGAGCCAGATTTGCAGATCCTTGCTGACTCGATGAGTGCGGTAGGTGGGCTTGTCACTGCCAGTACCGACCAAGGGCAATTGCTCGCGAAACATGTCGATGCCAGTTCGCGGCAGTGGCTGACGGTCGGTTGAGTTGTCGGACTCGTTGAAGCGAAAGTCGTGGTCGTCTTTCGACCAATAAGCGGGCACGCTGCGGAAGAACTCGATCATCCGCGGAAACCGAAACTGCTCATGCCAGCACTTGCGCAACTGCGGGACAGTCTCGGCGACGCGCAGCGGGTTGTCGTAATAGACGATGTCGCCGGTACCCACAAAGAAGTCCGGGTGTAGTTTCAGCATGGATTCGAAGGCCGGATAGCCGAGACGTTTATCTGATTCCGTGGCGGTCAGTGCCCCACTGGCTTTACCAAGCTTGCCGTGCATGAATTTGTTGTAGTTCATGCAACTCCCGACGATGAAGCGCACCGGCGTATCGATGGTTCCGCCTGGCAAGGTCTTGAACGAACAACTCGCGCCGGTCAGAGCCGTCGTCTCTGTGGCTCCGTAGACCGCGCGAAAATGGTAAGTGGTGTTGGGCTTCAGGCCGGTGAGTTCAGCGCGGATGATAAAATCGTGTTTGTCATCAGCCGTTTGAAACGGAGTGCGATGCGCATCGCTGAAGTCTTCCCGCGTACTCCATTCGAAACAGGCCACACCCGTGGCTCCCGGCAGATCACCGTCGGAATCGAGTTGCGTTGCCAAGGTCAATCGTGTTTGCAACAGAGCGCTCGAATCGGTGACTTCGCCAGCCATCTTCCCTTGGCCGAGGAAAATCCGCTCCGATTTAGACTCCGCAGCCAGCAGAGAGGGGCCACGCCACACCAGTAGCGGAAAAAACTTCAGGAAGATACGGCGGGCGATGTTCATGGGCGATTGCGTCTCCTGAGAGATGAATTCAGTTGTTTGCGAAGGACTCGCTGAGCACCACGGCTCGGACAAGATCCTTGAATCCGCCTTTGTTAGACGACAGGTCTTTCATGATACCGTCGATCACGGCGCGGTCGGCCAACGTGTGTTCTCGGCCAAGGGCGTAGGTCATCAGCTTCTCAGTGAGTGAGCGCGTGAACTGTTCATGACGCGCGACGAGCAGGCTGCGGAAATCGGTGATGCCTTGGAATTTCTCGCCGGTCGGCAGCTCGCCGCTGGGATCGATCTTGTTGTCTTTCGAGTAGTTCTCGCGCCAGCCGCCGATGGCGTCGAAGTTCTCCAGCGGGAAGCCGAAGGGGTCGATCTTGCGATGACACGAGGCGCACGTTGCGTTGGCGCGATGCATGGCAAGTTGCTCACGAATCGTTTTGGCTCCGCTGGCATCGGGTTCGATCAGAGGAACATCGGGTGGTGGCGGCGGTGGCGTGTAGCCGAGAAGTTTTTCCTGCACGTAAACGCCTCGCACCACGGGCGAGGTGTCCACGCCATTGGCCGACGCGGTGAGGAACGAGGCCTGGGTGAGTAAACCGCCGCGCGCACCTTGCGGCAATGACACTCGGCGAAGCTGAACGCCTTCCAGCGGTGGCAGTCCGTAGTGGATCGCGAGTTCGCGATTCAAGAACGTGTAGTCAGCGGCCAGGAATTCTCGTGGCGACAGATTGTTGTCCAGAATGTGGCGGAAGAACATCTCGGTCTCAGCGCGCATGGCTGCGTTGATGTTGTCGCGGTAGAAGCTGACAAAGTCGGTCGAAACCGGCATCTCGCCGATGTGATCGAGATCCAGCCAGAGGCGAATGAAGTTCTGCACGAAACGCTGCGACTTCGGATCGGCGAGCATGCGATCCACTTGATTGCTCAGAGTGCCGGGCTCGTGCAGTTTCCCGGCAGCCGCGAGCTGAATCAACGGCTGGTCTGGCATGGAGGACCAGAAGAAGTAAGAGAGCCGTGAAGCCAGCGCGTAGTCGCCCAGCGTGCCGGTCCCTTCATGCAGATGCAGGAAAGCAGGCGAGCAAAGAATCGCCTGAAAGCCAAGTTGCAACGCGTCCAGCGGCTGCATGCCCGCATCGATTTTGTTGAAGACAAGCTTGCCGATGGAGGCCAGCTCACCCTGGCGCAACGGACGGCGAAAAGCGGCTTCCGCGAAGACGCGCAGCCTGTCCTGGATGTTAGAACGGCTGATCTGTTCCGGCTTGAGGCTACCATATAGCAATGCGTGACCAGGCGGTGGCCATTGGTCCAGATGCGGCCCCGCTACCTGAATTTCCCAAATGCGCAGCTTCGGACCGCGATACGCCTTGAGCATGGCTAACGCGATCTCGCCCTTTCCCAGCTTTCCGATCGCTTCCAGTTCGGGATGCCCTTTGACGTTTTTGCCCAACTTGAAAGCCAATCCCTTGGCCGCAGGCGCGCCATTGCGGAAGCGAACCTCTGGTTCCTCACCGCAGTCGAGATCGACGGTCCACTCGAACCACTGCGGCTGGTCGCTGGTGAGTTCCTCAAGGGCGAGCGTCCGCTCGGTCGTGATGTTGCCCGTACTCTCGACACTGCCCTCGCGATTCACAGCGGCGAGTTCCATCACGATGGGATCGCCGTTGCGGAAGTCCTTCAGAAAGTCGTAGGGGTGCGTGCGATCAATGGCGGCAGCTTGAATGCGGATGGTGTAAAGTCCGCTCTGCGGTGCGCCGCCGCGCGCTAGCGGCTCGAAGCCGATGTGCCCGCCGCGATAATGCCGCGCCTGGAGATCATCGTAGCCCTTGTCCGAAATCCAGCGGTAGCGATCTGTGCGAAAGAGCTTGGGCAGGTCACGAGCTGCTTTGCCTTCGAAATAGAAAGGGGACTTTTGCGCGTAGTTCTTACTCTCAGGCTTGGGACCAAAGACCGTCGCGCGTTGGATCGCCTCTTCGGCCGCCACAAAGTAATGATCGAGCAGCATGCCGGAAGTCACCTGGGCTGCGGCGTTATTGTCGAAGCCAGCGATACGGTTCTCCGGCGGAAAATCGGCGGTTGGATTCCAGCCCGCGACGTTTAAGCCCAGCAGGTCACCGATGGTGTGACGGTACTCAAAGCTGTTGAGCCGTCGCAACGCGGTGTGCGCGCCGGTGCCTTTGAAGCGCTGTACGGCATCGGAAACGGATTGCGTGATCGCATCGACCTCCGCCAGCAGTTCCTCCTTGGATGGTTGCTTTTCATCTTCCGGTGGCATTGCGCCCTGATTGAGTTGATCCAGGATCTCCTGCCAAAGCAACGCATCATCCGGTGTGTTGATCTTGGCGGTCAACGCATCAAAACGTCGATCACCTTCTTGTGTGTCAGCCCCATGGCATTTGATGCAAAAGTCACGCACAAACTTATCGATGGGAGTGTCCAATGCGAACGCAGTGCTACCCGACCATGCGAAGACGCAAATCAAACTAACGCTGAGCCATCGTGTATACTTCAGTTGATGGTCGAGAACCTTCGACATCTTTTCTGTTTGGGAGTTCAAGCGATTGTTCATCACACGATCTCCATGGGCGAGAACGTTCCAGTGCTGCGACCAAACCGCTCACGTTCAACGCCAAACCACTGGAGAGTGGAGAGCCAGAGATTGGACAACTGGATACGTTTACGATCCTCCGCCGGGCAGACCAAATGACCCTGGTGTTTGAGACCGCCACCGGCAAGTAGCACTGGCAAATCGCGATTCGAATGGTTTGAGGCATTGCCCATACCACTGCCAATCACCACGAGCGTACTCTCCATCAAGCCGGCTTCTTTGAGCTTGCCGAATAAGTGCGCGAACTGAGTCATTAAATAGTTCTCCACGATCTGCAGTTGGCTAAGTAGCCCTTCCTGCTTGCTGTGGTGCGACAGCCCGTGGTAGCTTCCGACGTCGAGTTCATTGGTGTGGAATCCAAGCGGGATTTCAAAGGTCGCCACGCGTGTTGAATCCGTCTGCAGCGCCAAAGTCATGAGATCCATGAACAGCGGGATCTCCTCGATCTGCATCCGCTCTTCGTCCTTAATGGCTTCGATGGGCGATTTGGGCTTTGGCTTGTCCAGCCAGGCCTCGGACATTTGCAAGCGACGTTCCACATCGCGCACCGACGTCAAATACTGATCCAGCTTACTGCGATCTGCCGCATCGAGATTACTTGCCAAGTGTTTTGCCGACTCTCGAAGCGCGTCGAGCATTCTGGCGCGATTGGCCACGACTTGGCGTTGCGATGTTTTTGAAGCCGCATTCGATTCGACAAATAACGCCTCAAACAACCTCGCTGGATTGTTCACTGGCGGCAGGCGAACTCCAGCCCGGTTCCAGCACATGTCCGTACCTTCGCCCAACCCTGCCGTGATCGAAGGATACCTCGTCGCCGATCCGACATGCTCTGCGGCCACTTGGTCGAGTGAAATGTTCTTCTCCGGAAACCCGGCAGATTCCTCTTTTTTCACGCCAGTCAGAAATGAATGCACCGCACCATGTCCTCCCTTCGCGTCGTGATCGAGGTGCGAGAAGATGGTGAATTCTGAACGAAAGTCCTTTAACGGCGCCAGCGTCTTGCTGATCGGATAATCGCTTCCATCGGCCGACGGAAAGAATCCATCCGGCCAGAAGCCAAGGTGATTTCCGATGCAAATCAATCGTCGTGGCTGATCGCTCCGTGGCGAAGCTGCGAAGCCTACGTTGAGGCTATCGAAAACTGGAATCGCCAGGGCCATTCCTGCTCCACGCAAAAAATTACGGCGCTCGATAAAGGCGTTCGCTTTAGTTTTCATAGTTTTTTGAATTGCATATTAATTTGGAACGGAAGGATTGGACGCAACGAGAACGCGAATCTGGTCCACACCGTTGAACACATCAAAAGAAATGGTCAAGGTGCGACGGTCTTTGCTTAGCGTTACTTCATCACCGGCATTTATACCACGCCGATAAACACCGCCAAACTCAGCCTTGGGAAGACCCAGTAAACGATCGGATTCATCAAGCATGGTTGCTCGAAACAAGAGCCCAATCACTGGTCGATCCATCTTCAAGATTCCGGAAAACTGTCGCGGCGACTCGAAACGAAGAGCTTGACCAGGATTGAATTGGATCAGATAGCTGTCAACAATCATCGCTGAATCGAGTGCTACTTGTTGCTTCAACCCTTTCGGGACGTGATAGGCACCCGGCTCCGTCGCATTCACGAGGAACCCCAAAGGTAGCTGTACGGATTCTTGTTCCGGGAATATCAGCAAATGATTGCCATCCACCACCTTGCCTGGATTTGTCCGTTCATGCGGTTCGGCAATTCGCATCGCACCCTTGACGGTCTCCAAGCCAAAGGATGTTTGCCAAGTCCGCAGATAGTCACTCACTTCGTACGGTATCTCGCTAGGCGAGTCAGCATTTGACTGAACCAACATGGATCTTCCTGCTGACAGTGGCTGTGGCCCTGAAACATGTTGTTGGCCACGCAATTCAATCTCGCCTTCGAAGACAGAGATGGAGGTCTCGCCGTTACTGCCAACTCTTACACCAAAAGCAGTGCCCAAATCGACAATGCGGTCAGCCGGGGTCTCGAGAACAAAGCCTTTGATCTTGCCTGGTACACGTACGGTTGCTCGGCCTTGGATCATCTTCGCGCCATTGTTGCTCACGATCTGAAAGTCGGCGGGTCCTTCGACCGCAAGCTTAGCGCCAGATTCAAACTTTATCACCGCACGACCTTGCTCAAATCGAACCCAATCCCCAGGCTGCAACGTATCTCCGCTTTCGAAACCCGTAGAGAGCACCGAGCTTTGCACAAAACTGACTGGCTCCACAACCCGGGCGAGATCGACATTGTCCGTCTGCCAATTCAGCACCGATACGCTCATCAAAATGAGTGCCGCAGCAGCGACAGCTATCCAGGCTTTTTGTCTTGACGAAAGTCGCAGTACATTCACCGATCGGTCAATATCTTTTACGGTGTCCTGATTCGCACCATAGCGAGTCGCCGCCTCACCAGCACTCAGACTCTCGGCAAGAGCGGCGTCGATAGACAGGAACTGAATCGCAAAACTTCTGGCGGCCGAGCTACCAAGCAACAATGCATTGAGTTCATCGCGTTCGTCGACTGAGAAAGACTCATGCGCCGAAGCAAACAAGAGTTCTTCCAGGCGATCACGATCAAAAGAAGGTTCACTCATGCTGCGCCTCCACGTAACAGTCGCTTCTCGACGCAGTTTCCAAGCTTTCGTCGCAACCTCAGCAACATCACCTTGATCGCACTGATTCCTTTGCCCTGCCCCGCGGCGACGTCTTGAATCGAGCGACCATGAACGTAATAAGCAGATAGCGTTTCCCGATGCAGGACGCTAAGTAATTCCAGGCAAGCCTCAAGGGCCACGGCTCGATCTGACGTCACTTCAGCCTTTTCGGATGCCTCATCCGCTAACAACTCAACGACAGCAGAGTCAAAGACGTATCGCTTTTGATCCCTCTTGCGATCCCTCATTACCCCAAGCACTTCATACTTCGCCACGCTGATGGCCCATCGAAGAAAATCCGTCTCGGCGTCCCAGTCGTTGCACTTTCTCCACAATACAATGCTGGTTCGTTGAAGCGCCTCCTTTGCCTCGTCGCCATGACCCAACGAAGCTTGACAATAGCCGCGAAGGGCCGTTTGGCTTTCAGTCAAAGCACGTATGAAAGCTTCGCTAGGATTGTGGGGGACGGGATCTAACATTGGAATACTATCCTTCTCTCTTATACACTCCACCAAAAGAGACTGTGGTTACATGCTCTTTCCACATTTCCCAATAAACCTATCCACGCCGCAGCTTCAAACAAACCGAGATTTCAGAGACAGAAACTTCAAAAGCCAGGCCGCTGGGGGACATTTTGCTGCCAGAAATGAGAACTCGTAGGACGCTTTCGTGCCCAGAATAGCGTACCTGGAAAAGCGGACTGATAGGGAGAACGAAAGCGGTGATGAATCCCCGCACTCCAGAGAAAACGCTCACGCTCACGGGACCACTGGTCAAATTTGGAGTGCTACGAGTTTTCGTAGCGTTCTTTTTCAATCGAGCCACAAAGCAAGTGAGAACATGACGGTAGTACAGTAGTACAATGGTATGGCCAATAGTCGCCATGAATCGCTAAATGCGGTTCCAATCACTTCACCATCTCGACATTAAAGACGGCATCTGCAGATACCTTTACCTTAAGCTTGGACTCGAACGCGGACCAATAGCGAACCGGAATGTTGCCCACTTTCTTAAACTCGTCGCCCCCTTCGCTCTTGGCCGTGTCGGCAACAGTAACCGTGGGAGGCTGAATGCTAACTCCATAGGCCCCCTCGGGCAAGTTAGCGAAATAACTGCCATTGGGCTCGATCTTCAACGCTTCAGCAATTCCAGTGGTGCTGTCTTCAAAAGTAATTGTGCCTTCGCTTAAAGGCTTTTTCATAAAGCTAACTGTGCCGCTGACTTTAAATGTCTTGGGCATCGCTTCACCACAACCAAGAACTGCAGGGCTGACCGACAACAGACACAAATAATAAAACAAAGATGAATTTTTCAACGGTAGCTCCGTTTCATGGTAGTTTCAAACATGCTCTGAATAGAAAAAGAAAAAAGGGCGAGCTTTCCAGGGTACATCGGAAAAGCTCGCCCAGGATGATTCAATGAAATCGAAGTTGCGGTTGCTATTCGAGGCTTCCCAGCACTTGCCCGTCGTCTTTGTCTGCCAAATTGCGAAGAGTGTCCAGGTCAACGTTTTCCGACAGGAATTGAACAGAACCGTCTGCCCGACACATGTTCACTCCGCCTGTATGTGCCGAAGCCAAAATCGTGTTGCACGTTTGAAAATTGCTCCAGATTGGAGTTCCAGAGGCGTTGGGAGCTTGTCGAATGGTAGTCATATTGTAGCACCGCACGTCGGTATCGGGAGGAACACCATGAGCACCTGTCACGGACCAAGTGCCAGGACCATTTGGAATTCGCGGATTCTTGGAGCCCATTACCCACGAACCCGTTGGAGAAATAGATGTTCGTAAGTTTGGAAAAGAGGCAGCATTGACCCCGCGTCCCAATTGAGATTGTTCGCTGATGATCATGGTATTCGATGTGCCATCGGTCACAGTGGCAATTTTGTAGGCAATACTTCCAGGAAAGACTCCGCCGGAAGAGTGGATACTAGTATTGAATGCACTTGGGTCCGCGGAGCGATGGCGGTCGCTGCCAGCAATAAGGACATAGGAAGGCCACATGATTTGCCGGCTTTGGATCGTCACTGTCTCTCTTAGAGGCGAGGATGGGCAACGATAAACGCTGAAGGTCGAACCTTGCATTATGTCAAGAATTCGATGAGTAACTACGTTATTCGATCCCAACCAGTAATTCGCGGAATCGCCAAAACCCACAGCAGCCATCTGATTGTAGAGATTTCCGCCTTCTAAGTATGGCAAAATGCGCATGAAACCGGAAGCTGAATGGCCTCCATTCGTAGTTCCATTACTTTTCATAGCGGCTGGGGGTAGCCGACTGTAGGTCGACTCGTAATTGAGAACGGCAAGTCCCATTTGCTTGAAGTTGTTACTGCATTGCATTCGCCTGGCAGCCTCGCGAGCCGCTTGAACAGCTGGCAGCAGCAATCCAACTAAAATGCCAATAATCGCAATGACAACAAGCAGTTCGACAAGCGTAAAGGCCTGCCTTCGATTCCTTTTCAACATGAGAGCCCTCGATAAATAAGAAAACAAAGGAATAAGATTTCACATTAAAGTCTTACGTGGCGCAATACTTCCCCTTATATACTCCACCCCGTAGTTACCGCGGTTACATTTTTTTTAAGTTTTTTGGGAAGTTAGTTACCAATTTGTCACCAAATACAAGCGTTGGACCAAGTTCATAGTGCCAGGTCGGACGATTGTATTCTGGTTGACTTCTAGCCACGTCCGGCCAATAACCAACCCGGAATGATATCGCAATAAAGTAGGCGTAATGGCTGCAACCCATCCCGTACATACCGGTCTCCATCGAGAAGAACTCCATCGGGATTCAGATACGCCTTCGAGACTGCCTGGCACTGCTTCTTGAGCATCTGGAGCGTCCAATGCGGCATGGCCAGCACGAGCGTCCGGGGAACCCCAGGTCTCGATTCTGCATCCCGGACAGCTGCGGCTCCTTGGCGTGAAACATCACCGAATCTTCTGTTTAGCTTTAGCGTTATGGCTCAACATCGATTCGCTACAATGCGACTTCGTAAACGATCGTCTTGGGTTTCACTAAGATTCGAAAACTACAGGTCATGGGCGGGATTGAATGGAATTGCAACTTGGAACTTACGGCGTCCCCGAGGTTTAGACTCAAGGCTTGAAAGACTCTTGAGCAAAATCAGAGAGGTTGATGCCGATATCTGGATATTGACGGAAACACACCACAACGCGGTCCCAGGTAGCGAGTACCGATCCAGCTCATCGATCGAACTGGGAGGGATTTTCGTCGCCGGTGAACGGCGAACTACGATCTGGTCGCGACTGCCCATCATAAGTGAACAGCAAGTCGGTGATCCAGAAACCGCCGCATGCGTTGAGGTTGAAACACCGGGCGGTCGGATGATAGTTTACGGTACTGTATTGCCGTACGGTAACGCTGGAACAAACTATGCCTACAGGTCAGGCGGACAGCTGCAAGAAGGACGGAAGGCCTGGGAGCTTCATTACGAATCGATAGCCGAGCATGAGCTCGAAATTGAAGAGCCTCGCCGAGCGTTTTCCAGATCACATACTCTGCTTCGGTGGTGACTTAAATCAAAGCCGAGACGGTCGACCTTGGGGCGCCGGTGAATGGTACGGAACGAAGAAGGGCCGGGAGAACTTGGCCAGTCGCTAGTGAACTCCGGACTGTAGTGCGTGACTGAACAGGATTTCGTTGAGTCGGGTCACCTGGTTGATCTACAACATATGGTTAAACTACGATGTTGACTTCTCGGGGCTTGGCCGTTTTTTCAGCCGAGCAAACATCTGTTTGCGGTGCCTGCCCTCGACTCACTGTGCGAACCTGGCGCCAGTTCAGCCCCTCGCGCGGGAACTCGCGCACAAAAATCCAGAATGTTGTGACTGGCAGCACGGTGCGCTGACTGGCAGGGTTGGTTTTGCGGCGCGGTCCAGCGCGACGCCTCTATTCGCTAACCTACCCGGTGCGAGTTGTAGATGACGAACCAAGGTCCGAAAGGAACCGGCCTGTTAACTTCTTCCGGTCGGACGGGGAGAGTGTCGCGGCAACGCCCGGCTCGCCGAGCAACCTTCGCGCGACGATACCAGAACGAGCGGAGAGGGTTCGCTGTTCCGCCCAACACCAAACGCTAAGGCATGCGCCGTTGACGGCTCCCGCGTTTCGTCTCTTACAATTGTTCGCCGCATTTCGAGCAAGTGTTCCACACGCGGAACGACTTCATTAGGGCTCGATGACCGCATTTCGCACAGGGGCGTCCTTGTCCTCTCACGTTCCAAACGACTTCCTCGATGACATAAGCCAACCCCAGCCCAACCGTCAAGACAATGCCGGCATACCAGAGCGCCGAGCCCTCCGCACTCAGCGTCATCATGGCGTACGCGAGAGCGATGAGCACTGGTACGACTGCATGTTTCCAATTTCGATAGCGGGTCCACATCGGTATGTCTTTCCTTGATTCCGCCCGAACGACCCAAGCTCAGCGACCCAGCCCGCGGGATTGCAACCGGAGAGCGATGGCCGGGCTTGCTGGATCGGATGGTTCGGCCCGTTCTTACCTATTCGAGGATCGCCATTACAGGTTAGGACCTATGACCGGCATCATAGCCTGGCGCAATCGACATTCATAGAGACTCAAGCGTTTGCGTTTATGGCGTCAGCGACTTATTACCGCGCAATCGTCATCACAACATCAAGGGGTCTCTTGCCGTTGGGAACCTGGACCGCGCCTCCGTCGTCTTTTCGGTCCGCTCCCACGGAGTGAACGGTATAACCGCCGGCGGGCAGTTGTCTGTAGCGCAAGGGCTGGCCGTCGAACGGGTCTTCAGGCACGCCGCCGGACAGTTCGGCGGATACGTCCGCGAGAGAGGTCGGTAGAGCGCCGTCGTGTTTCAGCCGGTAACGCTCCACCGCCAGCACCGTACTCGCAAGGCGGATGCGGGCAACCGCCTCAGCACCCTTGTTGACAAGCCGGGGTTCCGGAAGCAGAGCAGCCGAGACAGCGGTTTTCCCATCAACCGCAGTTGGTATCTTCATCCCGGCTGCTGCATCGAGCGCCTGCGGATAGGGCAAGTCCACCAGCGCGACGAGCTTCGACATGAAGTCTAGAGCGAAGGCGAAGTCTTCTTCGAGATGGCCACTCGAGCGATAGATGCGAAGCATGGAAGGCGTTGCTGAAGCCGCACTGTCGCCGCTCACTGCCATCGCTTCGGCGAGTTTCTCGTCCGACGATTGGAAAGCGGCTACGAGGTTGACGCGCTCGCCAAGCATTGCTCGCCGGTAGGCCACGGCTGACTCGGCGTCACGAAGGGCCGTTAGCAGGCTGAGCAATTCGGCGTCGGTGAAGCTCTTCTGGTTGAGCGACTCCTGCAGCCCGTCAAATGCCTGCTCCAGACTCGCTATCTCCACCAGCTTGGAGATCAGTACTGGTTCGTTGTCGAGCGAGCGAGGCGGAAACCGGCGAGGATGGCCGAGGTGGCGGCATCCGTGTTCCCGCGCGCAGCCTGGCTGACGGCTTCCTGTCGCAGCAGCGCCGCGCAGGTCTTGATCTTGCCGAGATGGGGCAGTATAGCCATCACGCCATCCGTGAGCGCGACGGGATAGCGGCAGGATGGGAGCTCAGCAGCCTGGAGCGAGAGGGCCAGGCCCACTTGGTTGTGCGCGAGCAAGTCAGGGGAGTTCGCGTCCTCGGCACTGAGAGCGGCGAACGCCTGCGCATAGAGTGTCGCAGCGTTCTGCGCAGCCAGGGGCTCCTCGTACATTCGGCTCAATTGGTCGAGCGTGACCGGCTCACCCGCAGTCGTGATGGCGGCGAGATGGTTGCTGACCGCAACGGCCGGGCTGTTGGCCGGACCGGGGGCGGTCTTCGGCTGCCCGCATCCTCCCGAGACTAGAGCCAAGAGGATCGTGCCCAAAAGGAGTGGGCTTCTGTGCATTTTCGATCTCATTGGTCGCTCAGAGTATTCACGAGAGTTGTGCTGTGCTGCCGAACTTGCATCAACTGTATAAGCTACTGTAGGCGTGCGGACCCGACTTGGCAACCTAGCGAGATCGATCCGGGGAGCGGCTCGCTGTCCGACCCGGCCTATTTTGCAGATTCCGAAACTAGGCTCCGAAAGGAAACGGCTTGTTCACTGATTCCGGTCGGACGGGGAGAGAGTCAGAGATTTTGTGACAGGGATTCCAAGGCGAGGAAGGAACCTTGAGCGTTCCTTTCCGAGCCCAAATGGTCTCACCCCGAAGGGGACTCTCTGCGTAACCATGCGCGCCTTGTCCGGAGAGATGGAATTGACGCAACATGTTATTGAACCAAGACTTCTGGTCTTTCGAGTCCCCTTCGGTGGTGTCGAACCAAATGGACGGCCAATTATGACTCGGCTATGATTTTCCATTGATCGTCCGTTTTGCGTAGTAGTACGAATCGGAATGCACATGGCACTGAGAGCCTTAGCAAAAAATCATTTTCCTCGATCGCCCAGTCGTCCGATATTCGAACGTCGGTTCTTGCCTGTGGCAATTCCTGCGAGGTTGTTGGGCACGGCGGTCGATGTAGCGGAAAGCAACCGAAGCAAATTAAGTCTTTGATTACAGTCCCCAAAAAATCCACTGGCGCGAGGTCAATTTGACAGCAACCACTTTTCGTTAGCGCGCTCAAGTGGGCGTGTCCTGAGCGCGCATTTGACCGCCCCCAAATCATCTCATTTTGACAGAACGACAGCAGTTCCAAGCTGCTTTTCGCCGCACCGGTCACCCCAACCGGATTGAAATTCGACTCTTAAACTCAACCTGGCGTGGCCAACTGGTGCGAGTTGGTACTTGTGTAAAACTGATTCCGAGCGTTGGTCCACGGTCACGAAAAAGGGCGATCGTCGCGGTGGCCGAAACTTCATGCGAAATGCACTTTACAAACTGCTCACCAATGTCACCTACGTTGGCAAAAATAAGTACAAGGACGAGGCCCATGAGAGCTATGAGGGCCAACATGCAGCGATCGTGCCCGTCGGCTAGGGTCTTGTCCTTGACGAGCGGTCAGCGATTGCTGGTAGCGATGTCATAAAGTTCGCCCGATGCCGCTTTTAGGGTTCGTTGGATTTCCGGATACGGGTTTCCATAGCCGTCCAGAAGGCCGGAATGCTGGCGGTCCTGCTTGCGAGGGACGCGCTGGGAGGCGTCGATCAATCCGCAGTAGTGCCATCCGACAAAGTCCGGTCGGGCAAACGCGCTGCGAAAGAACTCGTCCGTCCACAGGGCACGCTGGGCGAGATTGTCCGCCACCGGACCATAAGGGCGTGGCATGATGTCGGTGACCATCGTGAACGCAGAGTCGCCGTTGATGAACGGCTTGCCCGCAAGCTTGGACCAGCGATCGAGCCCCGGTTGCTGCACTTCGTAGCGTCCATACATCTGGTAGAGCACGACGTCAGTGCATCGGCTCGTCACCGGCAGCACGGTGTAAAGCGCGTCGGTGTTGCCGTTGAGCTTGTCGCCGATGAACAGATGATTCGAATCGTAACGCCGGATCGCCTCCTTCGCAGTCCGGTAATACTGGTCCACGACCGCGTGGAGGAACGCGACATTGTCGCGAGTTTCGCTGGAGTTGGAGAGTTCCGTCTGCGGACGCCAATCCACGGATGCTACGAGCTTGTCGAAAGACTCGAACGTCGTGTTGTAAGTCGTGTTGAAATCTTCGATGCGGTCGCGGTAAAGATTCCGCACCGTTTGCACGTAGGCCTGTTTGCCCGGCGCGTCCGGGCCGAGGTTGCGCAACCGTCGCGGGAAACCGATTCGCGAGGCACGCGGCGCGCCGCCGATAGTGTCGGGACGTTCGCGGCAATCCTCCTCTGTGAAGAGTGGGCAATCGGTCATCGCATAGCCGAGCAGAAACGGATCGTCCTTCAGCGGCGCGGCAATCTGCTTTGCTAAACGCTCGCAATGCGCGACGAACTCCGGCGCGAAGACGTCGACGAAATTGCTGTCCGGAACGATCGGTCGCCAATGCGGAATGTCGATGAAGACAATCGGCTGCAGGTAGGGCATGGCCGGCGTCGGCCGGTTGAGCACCGGCAGCGAGTTGTGGACACCTACTGTATTGAAACCGTATTCACGGCATGTCTCGATGAACCACGACCGCAATGCCGGATTGAATTTTTGGGCGTCATTTAAATCGGCCACGTTTAAGCGTTTCTGCCACGCGTCGCGATTGTAGTCCTGCCGGAAAAGATCGGGCTCGACGTGGTTGATGCCGAAACTGAGGAAGGCATTCCCTTCCGGCGTGATCAGCCACCACCTCTCGTCCTTCTCCACTCGAAAGAATCCGGTCGCTTTGAACTGCTTGCCCTTCCAGCCCCCGAATCGGTCGAGTTCGAGGCTAGCAGCAACATCGCCATGGACGCGACCGAGTCCAGTCATTCCAGCCCAAACCAAGGATGCTAGAACGGTCTTGTTAAAATCGCAACGGCTGATTCTCATAGCTTCAATCTCTTTTAGAGCGTGTCGAAAGTCTGCAAGTTGACGGGGGCGGTCCGGCTTGCGAAATGAACAGGGCCGAGTCACTTAGGGGCCTGCAATCCGGTTAGGTCCCACTCAGCGAGATTGCTGAATACTGCGACGGTTTCCACCTTTGGATCGATGCCTGTAGCTCGTAGAACCGGTTCGTATTCTCGGGTAAGTAGATCGTTGCCTCCGTCCTTCTTGTATGCGGTATGAACGTCACTTCCCTTGACCAGAAAAAAGTTCAAGAGTCCATCCTCATTTCGATCCAAGGGCAGGGGCCGAGCTTGGATGCCCCAGCGATTGAATTCTTGCGTGTAGAAACCCACGGTCTCTTCCATGACGCGTGTGAGACGCTCGCGGTATTGGGGTGCCGGCTCTCGGTTCTTTGGGGTGAAGTAGACAAACCGCAACTTGCGCTCTCGGTTCGCTGATCGATCCGTGCCGTGGTAGGCTTCGAGGGCGTTGTTCACACTCTCAACTGCCGCGTCAGTGTCTGGATCCTCCGCAAAGAGTGGGAGCGCAAATGCAACGCTGAGTGTGAGATAGATTGGAATCCGAGCGATCATGGTTGTTACAGATTAACGAATAAGAGTTTATTCTCTCAGCATCGATGCTCATGCGTTTAAGGCTTCAATCCCTGGTAGAGCGTGTCCAAAGCTTGGCGGTTGAAGGTGGCGATCTGGCCTGCGAAATCGGGGTACGGCTCGCCGTTGCGCTGCAGAAGACCCTGTTTGAGCATTCCGTCCGGCTCTACCACATCACGAACTTGGCAGCGGTTGTAGCCCACGATGTAGGGGCGCGCCGTTGCCTCGCGCAAGTAGGCACCGTAGGCGGCGACGGCTTCGGCTGCGCTGGGATACTGAAACCACATCGTTCGGGGGAACTCGGGTGTGGCGAAGGAGAACTGGTGATCGCCGATAATGATCGGCTTGCAATAGATCTGGTGAAGACGGTCGAACAGTGCTGCGGGGAAGTGATCCTTTGGTTCTTTGGCGTCGCGGTTTCCGGTGGGCTGGATCAGAAGCAAATCGATGTGTGGCATGGCTTCTTCGAGGACTTCGTCCGGGTGCACGTTTTGCAAATACATCTCGCCGAAGACCAGGTGATGCGGGTCGTTCTTTCGATACGCTGGGCCGACTACGCCGTAGAACCTGCGCGCGATGCGCCGCAGAAACTGGGCGTCATCGGTGGCGACGGCGGGGGAATCCACTCGCACCGCATCGAAAGGCGCTGCCAGAAGTTCAACGCGCGACGACGCTTTGACATCGTAAGTTTGGGCGATTTTAGCGAAGTTACCACTGTGCGTTTCAACAAGGAAATCCACATAGGCGATCTTGCCCGGCGCCGTGGCGCTAAGCTGGCGCAGGGTGGACACCCAGTCTTTTTTGACGTGGCGCCGCGAGTCCTTCAAGTTCCACAGCGGCGTGTCCGTCCACATGTAACCGAGCAGGCGCGGGTTATCGCGCACATTGCGGCACTGGCGTTCGATCTGCGTTTGCAGGGCACGCTGGAACTCCGAGTCGAACACATCGGGAAAGGACGCCTTGTCGCGAAGGAAGCGGCTCGTGGGCACCAAGTTCAGGAAGGACACAAACGGTGTGTGCTGCATCATCGGTGGGCTCGCGCCATAACCCGCCGTGTTGAAATGCCATGACTTGAACTGGTGGATGAGTTTCTTGGCCAGCTCAACATCGGCTCGCTGTTCATTGTTCCAGCCTGCGTTGAGGTGGTTGATGCCCAGGTTGAAAAACGGATGGCCCTCGGGCGTCACCAGCCAAAATCGCCCATTGTTCTGCTGTAGGCGAAACCAGCCGGTCGCCTCCCACTTCACCCGCGTGCTGCCGCCGTAAGCATCGGTTTTTTCATCTTGGGCCACTCCCGGACGAACCTGCAAGACTAGGGCGCATAGCAAAAGAAGAAGCGATCGAAGCAGGTTGAAGATGAGGTTCATGTTTTTGGCCAGAGAGTTATTGGGAACATTAAACGGTGTGCAGCGACGAATCATTCATGCGTTTTCATATAGTTTGCAGCCTTGCGGTTGGCGGCGGTGATCAAGGCCACGTTTTCTTCGTCCGGTGTTTCCTGTTCGTCGAGCAGTCCGTAACGCCGGGCTCTGTTGCGCAGATAGGCACCGCAGAGATGAAAGCCGATGCAGCCAGGGTTCTGAAGCAAGCCTTCCAGCGTCTTCGTATACCATGTGCCGTTGTTGCGGGTGAATTCCCCTGGAAGAGTCTGCCATTTGATGCCTGCGCCATCGGCCAGGAGCACCGGTTTACCGGTCTTCTCGTACCACTCCCGGAGATGCTTCACTGGATCGCTGAAATCCTGGAAGGACAGCACGTCCACGAAGGGCAGTGCTGCGTTGATGACTTCCATGGCAATGGGCTGGGTGGCCTCGTAGCGGTCGCCGAGGATGAGGTGATGCTTGTCGTAGCGCCGGATTGCGTCGTGTGTGGTCTGATAGTAAATGCGTGCCAGTTCAGACAACTCTTTGCGGCCCTCTTCAGTCTTGAGTCGCTCCGGGTCGAAGATTGGGCCGCGCCACTCATTGTGCGGTGAATCCAGCACGGGCAGTCGCTGTAAAAGTAGCCGATGAGATCGGGATCGTCAGCGAGTTCGGCGCAGTGCGATCGGGCAACATAATCGCACCATTCATTCCAGTCGGCACTTCGGAAATCGTAATGGGCCGTGTGCTTGTCCCACTGGTGCGACTCCATGAACGGCAGCATGTGACAATAGGGTAGGCCTATCGCTCGGTATTCGTCCTGGGTGAAGGACCGCGAATGCTTCCAATTCCGGACGGTCGTGTCCTGGACCCATCCGACAGTGTTGAAACCCCAAGCCTTGAGATTGGGCGCCACTGACTCCTGGAGCCATCGCTGCATGCTGCCGTCGTATTTGTCGCGCCAGAGGTGGATGTTCTCGGGGTAACGAAGACTTGCCGGGTCGATGTGGTTCAAGCCAAGGCTAAAGAACGGCCCACCGTCCGGCTTGATCAGCCACCAGCGGCCCTTGCGCTGCGCAAGCGTGAAGAACTTCCCCTCAAATGTGGCGGCGCGGAGTGACCGGGAGCACATTACAGGGGCGATGTTGCACGCAGTAACGCTGGCGAGAAAGTGACGGCGATTCATGAAGTAGCTTTTAGTAGAAATGGCTTGTGTCCCTGATTTGTTATTTATGCAAGTACATCTTTGATAACATGCCCGTGGACGTTCGTGAGCCGACGCTCGATACCGTTGTGGTAAAAAGTCAAACGCTCGTGATCGAGCCCCATGAGGTAGAGAATGGTCGCATTGAAATCATAGACAGACGTTTCGTTTACTGCCGCCTTGAATCCGAACTCATCACTCTCTCCGTAACTGAAACCTTTCTTTACGCCGGCACCAGCGAGGAAGCAGGTGAAAGCACTAGGGTTATGGTCGCGACCGGTGCCGTTGCCTTGCAGAAACGGCATCCGACCGAACTCGGTGCACCAAACAATGAGGGTGTCATCGAGCAAGCCACGGCGTTTCATGTCGCTGATCAGGGCGGCGGTGGGCTGATCCATGATCTCCGCTTGCATGGCGTGGGTCTGCTTGATGTCGCTGTGCGAGTCCCAGTTGGTAATGCCGTTGCCGCCGCTAGGATCGCTTCCGTTGAATAGCTGAACGACGCGTACGCCTTTCTCGATAAGACGACGGGCTAAGATGCAGTTCTTGGCATACTCACGTTTCAAATCACTGCCACTGTCAGTTCCGTACTCTTTGTGAATTGCCTCCGACTCGCCTGAAAGGTCCATGATCTCTGGCACCGATGTTTGCATTCGACCCGCGAGTTCATAGCTGGCGATGCGCGCGGCAAGGTTGGCATCGCCAGGAAACTGCTCGAGGTGCTTGCTATTCAAACGCGCGAGCAAATCGTTGGTGACTTGGTCATCCTTTGCAGAGTATCGCGATGGACGCGTTAAATTTGCAGGCGGAGCCTTAGCGGTAAAGTCGGTGCCCTGGAAAGCCGCGGGAAGAAATCCGCTGCCGAAGTTATTCTTGCCCGAGCGAGCCATGCCACGCGGATCATTGATGGCGACAAAGGCCGGCAGTTCCGAGCACTCGGACCCAAGCGCATAGGTGGTCCAAGCACCAAACGAAGGAAAGCCTTCCATGGTAAAACCCGTGTGCAGAAAGTTCTCGCCCTGAGGATGGGCGCTGGTTTGAGTGTTCAATGCTTGGAGAAAGCAAAAGTCATCTACTAGTTCGGCCAAGTGCGGTAACAAGTCCGATACCATCTTGCCGCTCTGGCCACGCGGTTTGAAATCCCAAAACGGCTTGGCGATGTTGCCGGTCGGTCCTTCAAAAGTAACGGCAGGAATGTTCGGTGGCTTTTGACTATGCAGTTTGGTAAGCATTGGCTTGTAGTCGAACGTATCGACATGGCTCACCGCGCCGGGGCAGAAGATGACAAGCACCTTTTTCGCATGCATCGGGAAGTGTGACGGGCGTGGAGCATAAGGATGATCGGGATCAATCTGGGGACGAATAGACGCCTTGCCAGTGAAATCAGCCGCAGATTCGGAAGCGAGAAGGTGCGCGAGGCCAAGACCACCAAAGGTCATGCCGGTGCTGCTCAGGAAGTTGCGGCGATCGAGCAAGTGTCTTGCTTGGACTTTTTCTGCGTCGTTCATAGTGGTTTTGGGTTCACGAAGAAATGCGTAGACTCAGAGAATTCTTTCCCCTAAGTCTCCGCAGCTTTGCTTGAGTAGTAATCACGGTAGAAATGCGAATTCGTTAGAGTTGATAATGCTTCGGACGACGAGTTCCAGTTTGGTTCCCTCACACGCAGCTAGCTCTTCAGCAGTCGGTGCTCGTGTGAGCAAGAGTTCAAAAGCCCGAGTCACGCTAGTAGCCCGTTGGGCGATGAACTCACTCTGTTCGACGATGAATTCGCTGTTCATCAAGTTCAAAGCCTGTAACGGAGTAGTGGACACTGGACGCTTAGGACTGACTTGGCCGCAATCGGGGAAATCAAAGGCAGTGAAGATGTGATCATCTACTCGTCGCATCCGTTCTTGATAAATCATTCGCCGCCAAGTCTCAGGACCATGGTTGTCGGTAACCTGCCATTGTGCGTAGGTCTTCTTTACATTGTGAATGCGATAGCTGCGGCCACCGAGCGAAGGATCGAGTTTGCCGGATGCCTGCAGAACACTGTCACGTATGACCTCAGCCTCGACTCGTTGCGGCGAATATCGCCAGATCAACGCGTTGTTTGCGTCGGTGAGGATGGCGACTTCCCGCGGAGCGTTCGATTGTCGAAAAGCGTCTGTCAGTACGATGCGACGAATGAGCTCTTTGGTACTCCAGGGTTTAGCGTCTTGATCCTGAGGTCGTACGAATTCTGCAGCGAGCCAGTCAAGCATCTTGGGATGGCTCGGAGATGCGCCCGCTTTCCCAAAATCGGAGGTCGTTGCGACGATCCCCGCGCCGAAAAGATGGTGCCACACGCGGTTTACATAGACCCTCGCAGTAAGCGGATGCTCGGGCCTGGCAAGCCAATCTGCGAAGCATTTGCGGCGATGTGCTTCGGGCGTGCTCGAATTCAGCCCAAGATCGCCGTCGAGTATCGCGAAACCGGCCGGCATGACTTCATCCGCCGGGTTTTCGGGGCTTCCGCGACTAAGGACGCGTGTGACAACAGGCTTTTGGAAACGGCTGATGAAGCTGTGACGCGGACCTTCCTCGCTGAGCGTTTGGATGAACTCGTGCAGTTTCTCCGACGCTTGCTTGAGCGAGGGATTTTGTTCAAGACTTTGTCGAGCCGCCTTGGCGCTGCCGATCTCCTCCCAGGTACCATCGGATTTCTGTGCCGAGATACGATAGCCGGGAAATTTATAAGTCCAACTCTCCGCGATGTAGTCGGTCTCGAAGTGGTATTCACGATTATTCGAAAAGCGGAAACGGCTTACCTCAAGCGATTCCGGAAAATGGATCTCCACCCACGGCTTGTCGGCGCTGTCTTTGGGCGACCGTGATTTCCATGTTTGCGTGCCATACTCGCCATCGTTCGCGTTCTTCAAATCACCGCGCAGTTCGGTCATTTGTTCATCCGTGACGAGCTTCGTTCCGGTTGAGGCGAGAGCCAAATTTTTCTTGAGATCCTCCGGACCGAAGACTTCTAGCTCATCTATTGAAACGAAGGAGCTGTCGAAATCGATCCGTAGCGCAGCAGTCTCAATCGCTGAAAACTGCAGATCCTTAAAACCGCCCCAATCTTCCTCCCACACCGCTCCACCTTTTCGAAGTAAGGCACGTTGCTCGAACATTTTTGGATAAAGCTCGTTGGCTCGCTGTTTGCGAGGGTGGTCGTCGCTCAGTTCGGGAAAGCGCCCGCCGAACTCCACGCCCTGAAACACAGCGGTGAGCGAGTAATAATCCTGGATCGTGATCGGATCGAACTTGTGATTGTGACAGCGTGCGCAACTGACGGTCATGCCGAGCAGCGAAGCCCCGACAGTTTGCATGATTTCATCCATTCGATCTGCGCGTGCTTGGCGAATCGCGGAGGGCTCCTGACCCACTGTCGCCGCCGGCACATGCGGTCCGGCAACAAGAAAGCCCGTTGCATCGCCCGTGCCGTATTGATCGCCAGCGATCTGATCACGCACGAATTGATCATACGGACGATCTTCGTTGAATGCGCGGGTCACGTAGTCGCGGTAGATCCACGCGTTCTTGCGATAGAGATTGGCTTCTGATCCGTTTGACTCGGCCCAGCGGATGACATCGAGCCAATGTTGAGCCCATCTCTCGCCAAAGTGTGGTGACGCGAGTAATTCATCGACCAGTGAGGTATAAGCCGCATCCGCGTCGATCTTGGTTTCTTCAAAGAAACGAGACACACGCTCCGGCGTCGGCAGCAATCCCGTTAGGACCACGGAGACGCGACGAATGAGGGACCCCGCATCGGCTGCAATGTTGAAAGTGAGATTTTTTTCGCTTAACTTCTCCAGAAGAAAAGCATCAATGGCGGTCCTTGCACCGGCGACTGCAGGCACGGCCGGACGGACCACGGGCTTCAACGACCATAGGTCTGATGTCACCTCCAATACCGCATCCATTTGGCCAGGGACTACGGCACCTTCGGAAATCCACTGCTCGAATAAAGCGATCTGTTCCTTCGTGAGTGGCTCACCTTCCGGTGGCATACGTTGGTCCTTGTCGGTGGACTTCAACAGTGCAATCAAATGGCTCTTCGATGCATCGCCGGGAACGATAGCGGCCATGCCCGAGTCGCCCCCGCGAAGCATGATTGGTCGCTGATCTAAACGAAAGCCGGAACTTTGCTCCTGCTCGCCGTGACAGTCGAGACAATGCTCGGCGAGGATGGGCTTGATGTCTTTGTCGTAATCAATCGCTGCAGCGGACTCACGCTGAGTGGCAGGGACGCAGAAAATAATCAGCAAGCAGGCATTGAGCATTTTCCTCGAGCGCGAGTGAAAGTAGATGAAAGTCATTGGGCTGCCTTGATTGAGACGATGTAGACCATGATCTTTGCCTTACCTTTCGTCGAGTCTTTTACATTAGCAACGATATTCACGGCTTTGTTCAAGTGACGCTCGACGGAATCGTTTAGTTCTTTGATCACATAGTAGACCTGTCCGCCTGATTGGTCGGTGAAGGTAAGTCCGCCATCCTCTGACTTGCTAAACGTACCGGTGGTTTGCAGTCGGCCTGGGGCGGCGGGTGCTATCGGAGTGGACTTTGCGTTCACCTTGGGCTTCATGACATCTCCAGAATCAAGTCTCTTCTTGTATTCCTTGTATTCAGGCCAACTCAGCGTGCCGTCACCGTTCGCATCGGCGGCGGGATGAGTTTTGAAGAAGGTGTCTTTCCATTCCGCCGCGGAAATGTCGGTACCTGGGTTGGCCGCGAGCTTTGAAGTTGAGATCATCGCCAACAATTGCGAGCGAAACTCTTCTAGCTGCTTGGCGTGCTCAGGCTTGGCTGCAACGTTATTCCACTCATGTGGATCATCCACCACATGATAAAGCTCTTCTTTGCCGTTCTCGTAACGGATGTACCGCCAGTCACGACTGCGAAGCGCATAGCTTTGCTGCGCCGCATCGTAAGTCTTCGCCCACTTGCTCATTGCGGTGAGTGCGGTGTCGGGGCCGCTCCACTCACCGTTTTCGGGATTCATTAACAACGGTTTGAGGCTGTGACCGTCTAACAGACGACCTTGTGCATTTTTCTTTGTATCAGCCGGAAGACCACAAAGGTCGACCAAAGTTGGATAGACATCGATCAGCGAAACCGGGCGCGAACAATTGCCTCCCGTCAGGGCAACTCCCGGCGCTCGAATCGCTAGCGGTATGCGTGTGCTCTCTTGCCACAACGAGTTCTTGTAAAGGTATTCCTTCTGGCCCATCTGCCAGCCATGGTCGCTGGTGAGAACAACGATGGTGTTATTCTTCAATGTTGAAGCATCAAGAGTATCGAGAATCAGCCCCACATGATCATCTACGGAGGCGATGCATGCGAGGTAGGCTTGAATGAATCTCTTCAACGCCATCTCGCGATCGTTGTTGTAAGAAGCGACCAAACTGTCATGAATCTTCCTCCCGCGGTCATCGCCGTCAACATTAACGGTGTGCTTGAACGTGTCCTCAACATCCCCCGCTTTGATCTCAGGCAGTTGGATTGTTTCCAACGGGAAGAGGTCAAAGTACTTCTGCGGCACGATAAGCGGCGTGTGCGGTCGCATGAATCCCACGCCCATGAAAAATGGTTTTGACTTAGGCTTCGATGCAAGTCCCCGGAGTTCCTTCACCGCCCACTTTGCATTTAACTCATCGTGTGTCGGGTCGCGGTCGTTATCCGACACGTAGCGAAGAGTGCGTTTGCCGTCCCAACCTCCGGTGATCCACGACAAGCCGGTACCCTCCAGATTTTTGAGCGGACCAAAGGACCCGTCGATGGAGCCAAAATCGTTTCGAAATGGTGATGGCGTGTCCGGATGAGCAACTTCGTTTTCGCCTTGCTTCGCCATCGGGCCGTAATCTGCCGGATGACCGTAACGCTGCCACTCTTTGCGGTCGCGACTGTGCATGATCTTGCCCGTCCCTAGCGTCTGATAACCATTCGCCCGGAAATGATCCATCAGTGTGCGGTTGTTCGTTAGGACAGCATTTTCATCCCAATTGTCCATTCCAAAGTTACTTGAGGTATGCGGATAGAGGCCGGTAAAAAGACTGGCACGTGATGGAGCGCAAATCGGGATGTTACAATGTGCCTGCGTGAAAGAAACGCCGCTCTTAAAGAGCCGGTCAATATTCGGTGTTCTCGCCTGTGGGTGTCCTCGAAGCGCGCCTACATAATCATTGAGATCATCGCAGATGATGAAGAGGACGTTTGGCTTTTCGGCAGCAACGATCTCACGCAGAGGCGCGGTCACGCAGACAAGAGTCAGAATTAGAATGCCGATTTGTGTGATTTTCATGCTTTCAATTGTCTCGCGCCTCCGACACTTCTTCAATCCGCGTGAACACGGGGGTTCCGTTCGGTTATGTCTGAGCTACGATCTTGTAATGCGATTAAACTCCCGAAAACAATCATGGATGCGGTGCCTCTGCGGCATGTCGGTAATAATCGCTTATTTCGTGTCACTTTCGGCGGCGCAAGCGGAAGGACTCGCATCGCTGTTTCGTGCTTTGGACGGCGAATATCGAGCGTTGGATGATCAACGATCCGCCCTTGAAGTAGAGCTACAAACTTTGCCTATCGCTCCGGTGAATCAGCAAAGCGAACGATTGGGCTACCAGTTTTGGCGTTCCGTGTGGGATCCCGAGCAAGAGAGCGTCTGGGTAGAAGTGGACCTTGGAATGGAGCAGCCGCTCGATGCCATCGTGCTCGTGCCAGTCGATGCACCCTATCGAGAGTCCCCGGGGCCTGGCTATGGATTTCCGTCAAGGTTCCTTGTCGAGACTCGAGGCGAAACTAGCACACCTGCACAAGTCATCGCCGACTACACTGCGAATGATTACACTAATCCTTGCGGCTTGCCCATCTGGTTGTCGATGCAAGGCGAAACGGCGCGATACATCCGCGTCACGATGCCCAAGCCGTGGCGGCAACGCGATGGCATTGACGTCTTTGCATTGGGCGAGATCATGGCGTTGAGAGGCAACTATAACATTGCGGCAGGACTCCCTTCCAGCTCAGTCAAGGCCAATGTTAGCTTTGAAAGTCTGCACGTATGGAGCAAAGCAAATCTCATTGATGGCCAGAGTCTTTTAGGAGCCCCCAGCAGCATAGAGGTGAACCGCACACTGGGATTTCACTCAGCCATGACGGATAACGCCGACGTGACCAAATGGGTGCAGGTGGACCTTGGCGATTCCGTCGTGCTTGATGAAGTCCGGCTCGTCGCCGCACGCGTGCCACAGTTCCCCGGGCGGTCAGGTTTCGGATTTCCGCTCCAATTCAAAGTGGAGTTGTCAGACGATGAAACTTTCAGCAGCGCAGTGACCATTGTAGATGAAACTAAAGCGGACTTCATCAATCCGTTGGCCAATCCCGTGACACTTCCTTGTAACGGCCAGCGTGGACGCTTCATTCGCGTCACAGCAACGAAGCTTTGGCAACGCGCGGAAAACTTCGCGTTTTGCCTCGCCGAACTTCAAGCCTATGTTGGCGGCAAGAACATCGCACTGGGCAAACCTGTGACCTGTCTAGATGAGTATCCGAGCAAGAGCGGTAACTGGAAGCCAGAGAACCTTACCGATGGTTTTAGTAGTGAACGGAAATTGACCGAGTGGCCTTTATGGCTACAAGGACTCTCACGACGTCGCGAAGCGCTCCTAGAATTGACGGTTGTTGAATCCAAGCTTGCAGATGCCCACCGACGTCTGCGTTGGCTCTTTGATCGAGGCATGCTTTCCTTGGCCACTGTGACCGTCGCAGGCATCAGCTTTGGTTTGCTGAAGTCTCGTCGAAACCGGCGATTGGAGCTGGAACAACTGCGCAAACGAATCGCCAGCGATTTGCATGATGACATCGGCAGCAATCTCGGCAACATCGCACTGCTCAGCGAAATCGTAGCTGAACAAAGTACGGGCACGTTGCGCCAGGATGCACAGGAGATACATCGCATCGCACAGGAGACGGCAGACTCTATGCGCGACATCGTCTCGCTTTTACAGCGGCCAGCAACAAACGTTGTGGACCTTACGCATCACCTTCACAACATCGCGGCGCGGTCGCTCACTGGCATCGAGTGGACATTCAGCAGCGAAGGCTTGCTTGACATGCCTCCGCTCGATGCGCAGCGTCATCTGATTCTCGCCTTCAAAGAAATGTTGCATAATATCCGCAAGCATGCTGCCGCAAAACAAGTTCGAATGAAAGTTGTCTACAGTGGACGCGAGCTGGTCATTGACGTTCGCGATGACGGCATCGGCTTTGATTCCACGGCATATCACGAAGGCTATGGACTCGTCAGTTTGCGCCAGCGTGCCCACGAACTTGGCGGCGAACTCCACATCACCACCGCGCCACACCAAGGCACTCACCTCGTGCTCACGTCCAGAGTTTAGCCGCTATGTCACTCACACTTTGGCTTATCGAAGACAACGCCTCCTTTCGCCGCACCGTGCAGCGAGTGGTTAGTCGATTGCCGAACATCGAAAGCGTTCGAGGCTTCGGTACATTTGAAGAAGCACTCGCAGTTTTGGCCACTTCACCTGTGCCAGACATTGTGCTGCTTGACGTTGGCCTTCCGGGAATGACCGGCATCGAAGGCATCGCGCCGCTGAAGGCTGCCGCACCGGATGTGCAAATCCTTATCCTGACAGTTTTTGAAGACGACGATAAAATCTTCCTCGCAATCTGTGCCGGAGCGAGCGGCTATCTTTTGAAAACCTCCACTACCGCGGAGATCGCGGCAGCAGTATCCGAGGTTCAACACGGTGGTTCACCCATGACCCCACGCATTGCCCGAAAAGTCCTGGAGATGTTTGCTAAGGCTAACCCGCCCAAGCGTGATTATGGCCTCAGTCCTCGCGAGCAAGAAATACTTCAACTTCTTGTCGATGGCAAAACCGTGAAGGAAGCCGCCGCCGACCTCGGTATTTCGTTCCACACAGCCGACGAGTACATCCGCAGCGTTTACGCAAAACTGCAAGTCCACACACGCGGCGGAGCGGTGGCGAAGGCGTTAAAGGAAAGGCTGGTGTGAGGAGTTCCTTCGGTCAAATCGAATTAATGGTTGTTAATTGCGGTGATTAATTGGATGTAGTCATAAATAAGAAACTGATTTGCGTTGTATGCATTGTCCCCTTTGCTCCCACTGTTAATCCTGCGGTCGTGCAGTTCGAGCTCGGATTCGGTGGGTCGGAAGCAAACGGCGTTGTAACAAGCAACCATGGAGATAAGCATTGAAAATGGACCCAGGGCGCAGGGAGATCGGCACTGAATTTTGACCCACCTATTTGAGTGGCCGGCTACCCGAACCGCGCGAGCATTGTGTACTCGGGATCTTCAGAACTACCGCTTCGCGTGACCAGAAGATGATCGTCAACCGAGGCTTCCAGCAAGGCGGCACGTAGTTTCGAGATGGCTTTGCGAACGCGTTGATGCGACTTTCGGATCTCACATTCCTCTGTACCGACCATACATGATGATTCCTGAAGGTCGACCGCTCGTTGGACCTCAGCCAAGGTGCGAGCACGACCTACGGGCGAGGCCAATAACCAAAAGAGACGACTGACTTGGGTGTCGTCCCCAATATAGATGCGCTTGCCCATGCACCAAGCGATACACGGATCATTCTCATCGCGAAGTATGCTGGCTTCTTCCGCAGAACGCACTGCCGGGTGATGCTGCTTTCGATTGGTAACGGTTTGCGATGAAGTTTCACCTCGCACATTTTTGGCACGTATCAACTCGCGTTTCGCCCACGCAATCGCCCACTGGTAAATCTCTTCCATCGTCATCGGGCCGGGCTCCTTCTCCGTGATGC
>JANMNR010000597.1:0-10477 GCA_031368325.1 Pirellula sp. | reverse complement strand
TGCAATTCGGCTGCCTGTTCGGAACCCACCAAGTCAGGTCGAAGCGATAGCATTTGCCCTAGCTTGATGAACGTTGGACCAAGATCTGTTAGGGCCATTCGAACCCTAGCTTCTCTTGAATAACTCGCGAGCGGAACTCCTTGGTCGTCCTTCAGCCAGTCGCGGATGAAGTCGACTCGAAGATTGCTTAGCCAATCGGCCAATCCGTACCGACGCAGAACGACGATGATCTCTTGCCAGCGTCGAAGGTTGCGGTAGTATCGTGGAAGCGAGCTGATTCTCATTTTTCAGGTGACGAACCAGGTTTGTTGGTGGACTGCAAGTCCTTTGACTTTAAATCTGCTAGCTTGGTTTCAATGCGTTTCCTGAATTCAGAGAGCTCTAAAAATCCAAAATTGTAAGTGGGTTCTTCGAGGGGCTTCTCATTGGTCCAGTTCAATTCTATACGGTTGCCAACGTAGTCGATTGCAATCGTATTTTGGTCGGCTAATATCTCTTGTTTAAAGCCAAGGCCCCGCGTCACAGGCATGATGTCGTCACGGCTATAGACCAGTTGCCCTGTTCTGATATCCACAAATGCGGTTGAGAAGCAGTCAACCGAGATGCCGGCTACTTTACTCAGTTTGAGGACCCGGACAAATACGGCAACGGGCGAGTTTCTATCTTGCGAAATAGGGAAATAGAATTGATGTGCAACGGGAGTCTCTTTCCACAGGACGCTCGCGTCGTCCGCTGAGATTGCAAAAATACGCCCGGCAACAGGGCTGAAGTTGGAGTCACCCAAATCAGGACTAATCTTGAACTTTTCGAGCTCCCAAGCTGAGCTATAGAGCATCGCCAAAAGCGTATTGCCGAATCGTTGCACCGAGATTTGGTTGAACTTTAAATCGGTTTCAACTTGTTTAACAAATTCTTTTTCTTTAACCAAATTCCAATACGTGAGCTCACCTGAAACCTTTAAGATCACCACGCCGGTGTCGCCGTCGATCGCAAGTCTTGTTCCTGCAGGAAACTCTTTGCTAAAGACTCTTCTGCTGTCAAGCGAATCGACGAGAGTTAGCGTAGACGCTTTCTTTCCATCTTCTTTGCCTGCACCGTCTTTTTTGATGGACTCGTCCATCAACCAATATCGCCCCAAGGATGTTACCGCCGACCATGGATGTTCAGCGTGCGAAGTTTCATTGAGGACCGAGCCGTCCTGAATGTCGAGACTTACGATCATTCGGTTCTTGGGTTGGTGAACAAATAGTTTCTCCTTGTCGCTCGCGAAACTGCAGCCTTTGAAACCGGATCTCGTCCATAATTTACCGCCCGTGGTTAAGTCCAAGCAGGTTAGCTCATCGTCGGTTAGAACCAAGATTCCGCTTCGTGACACGGAGGCGACTTTGAAGTTTCCTTTGGAGGGAGGAATTCCCCAGCTTTTCGGATCTGGAGGTGTGGGTTCAACGTCAAATTGTTCACGCCAAAGTACTCCATCTTGATCTCGCATGGTTCCCCCAAGCGTGTTGACGGCAATAATCTGTCGATTGAACTCCAACAACACTAGGCTATCTACAGAATGAATGATCGGAACGACTGCTCGATCTGGATTTCCAACATCCGCATAGACTTGAAAGTTTTCGCCACTGGCTGGGTTCGAGAACGAGAAGTTTACCGCCCCAGCTCTTATTTCCCAGCCCGAAAGCGCATCTCCAATTCTGGTCTTCCACTTGCAGACGAGCGTTGAGTCCTGCTCGATCAGCTTGTCCAGCGGCACGTTCGCACTCTGTTCGACCGAAACTTGTACCTTGCCCGTTGGCCAATCAGCAGCACTCTTTGGTCGTCGGCTTTCGAGCAGGGATGCTGAAGGCTGGAGTAATCTATCATTCGCAATTCCGTGAAAATCACGAACGAGCTCCTCCAAACGATTGGCGTTGCCATTTAGATAGCTCAAGGCCAGATCAAAACGTTTAATGCGAACATAGATGCTCGCTAGGATCTCACGGCGTTTGGAGGCTTCAATGGATCTCGGGTCCGAGGAATCCAAAAATCCGTCCGACGTCAGCAATCGTTCGGCTTGAAGATAATCCCTTTGTTTTACAAGTAGCTCAGCAGACGCCCAACGCATCGCCTCAGTCTGGCGCATAGAATTGAAATGCCCCATTTTTACTTGTCGAACGTGAGGTGGAAGCTTCAACATCGATTCCATCTCGGCCGCAATCGGGTAATTCAGTTCGCTTAGCTCGGTTGGCGAAAGCTTGCTTAGGGTGTTTCGTACTTGGTTCGCAATCCATCGATCCTCTTGAACAGACCACTGCGGAGTAATAGCTATACTAGCGGCGCCCGACATTTGCTCCTGTCGCTGCGTGACACGTAGCCGGGAGAGTTTGAGCAAAGCCGACAAACTGTCCTTGAAACGACCTTGCTTTTGCAATCCTTTGACCATCAGCCTGAGGTAGGGGCCTTTTTCTCGGTCGATTGCGATATTATCAAGAACATCAACTCGATCGACGTATTTATCAAAGTCCGCGGTAAGTGCGGCCAAACCGGTTTTGTTGATAAGCAGAATTACCCCTGCATTGTTAGGATCCATTTTCCTTGCTTGTTCCAAAAAGTTCAGCGCAGCATCGTAGTCTCCATTGGCTAACGCCAATTCGCTTTGTTGTGCCAGTCCGGTCGGTGTAACGACATTGCTTTGTAGCTCCAGCTTTAGCTGATTTTGAAACGCTTCACGAACGGAGTAGCAGTCCAATTCAAAAGGTGTTGCGCAGATAAGTCGATCGCCCACCGAAACCAAGTTTCCTAACGGCTGTTCGACCTGAACAGATTCCTTGATCTGCCCGTTGGCCAAATCAATTTGCAGGATCGTGTTAGCCGAGGTTGGTACGAAGTAATTTCCTTGCTTGCGAACGCCGCGACCAATTGTCTGCTGCGAGTCCGGGAAGTCGAGTTTAGGCCATTTAGGCTGACCACTCTTCAGATCGACTGCGACAATGGCAGACGGCCCGACGAGGACTGCCATGCCCTGCCAAACGCCAGCGACGTATCGCATTTGGAATTGGTTGAGCTTGGCATCGCTGAGTTTCCAAAGCAGTGTCCCATCGTCGACTTTGATGGCATATGCATCGTTGCCATCGGAAGGTGCAAAAATGGCCACTCCATCGGCGATCACAACAGAGTAGTCTGCGGAACGAGGCGTCAAAGGCGAGAAGTCAGCCAAGTCAATTTGCCCAAACGCGCCCGCTTGGTTCGTATTGGAAAAATCGGGACGGATGGGGTACTTGAAAGCCCACACCATGGAGCGATTCGATTTGTCATAAGCGACTAAGTAGCCCGACAGAGTCGGGCAGAGGATGATTGATCCGTCTGCTGCTGGCACCGCGCCGGTGCTTCGTCGCATTTGATCGCTAGAGATCGTAGCGTAGTTTGTAGTAAGCGGTTGACGCCTCAGCAACTTTCCCGTCTCCGGTGCGATCCCCAGCAAATACAAATCGCTATTTAACTCACCGAGAATCAGGAGCTCTTTTTCGTGTGGCAACGGTGAGCCAAGGAAGAGAGTTCCCGCAAGTTTTGGTTCCGTCAAACTTTTCTGGCCGCCCACTTCCCATTTGGCTTTGCCCTCCTCCCTTACACTCCAACATTGCAGTACGTTGTAACTCGGTGCCCCTTTGGGCTTAGCCACGCGTGCGTTAGGCCCCATCGCAAAACTCTCCGCAATGTCGATTGCTGGCAGCTCGCTTATGTTGTAGATACGCTCGCCATCGCTAGAGATTCCGCCCAAGAGTGTTTCGCCCCACACTCGCTTTGCCAAATAATCGGGGGCTGGCAGATTATAGGAATGACCCTCGCGGCTTAGGAATCGATCCATCGAAAAGCCCATCGGCATTCCGCTGTAAGGGCACTCCCAACCCAATCGACCTGTTATTGCATCGATAGCAACAATTCGCTGATCGTAGGTCGAGGCGATGATCCACTGGCCAACGCTGATGGGATAGCGGGTGGGGATGAAAGTCGATTTGCCATCCGAGACGCGTTCCTTGAGCGTTAGCTCCAAGTTGTCTTTATGTTGTTTTGACTCATGCAACTCGGCATGCCACTGCAAAAAGGGTAATGGAATTCCAGCGTTGGTGTCTGCATTGCGAGAGACGTTTCCACTTTGGTAGTACGGCTGCTTAACAATTCGATCGATTGGAAACTGGCCACCGAGGTCCATTTTGTCGAAGTCACTTTTGGTGATCAGTGACCTGCCGTCCCAACTCACCTTGTTCCCTTTCCAAGTTAGGTCGACTTTGTTGAATTGAGTCCGTGTCGACTCGATGACGCCAAGAGCTTCCGCTTGCATGCCAGCGATCTGGTAGGCCGACGCGACCAAAATACCTAGCTCAGGGCCTATACGCTCTGACGCGCTCTTTTGTTTGAAGGCTCGAGATAGAAGCCGAGCAGCGCGACGAGCGTCCCCTTTTCTTAGCCAGTACTCCCCTAGGATAACTAGCGCATCCTGGCCGGACGATGTGAAACCAAATTTGCTGGCGACCTCCGCGATTGCCCCCCAATCTGAATCTGCGATAGCCAATTCAAGCTTTTGGCTCGCTTGGGTTCCGTATCGCAAATCAACAATCTTGGTTGCCTCGGTCGGCAGGGACTCAATGAGCTCATACACCCGTTGAAAAACCGTAGACTTGGAGTTGCCAGTAGTTTTGATCTCGTTTGGTTTCTTTGGAAAATCAGGTATCTCGTCCTCGTCCGATACAAAGAAGTCGAGGCCAAAAAGGTCGGTTTGTCGAGCTTCCTCCAACCCCAGCAAAATCCCCATGGCGAATGTTGCTTCACCCCATTGCTCTGCTTTTACTCCTTTTTCTGCTTCCTCAAGAAGAACCAGTATTTCCCGAGGGGCCGACATCAACGTGACTTCCATGTTGATGATAGCTGGGCGTCGTCCTGGGCGTCCCTGTGCGTTTGCCGTAGACGCCATGAATCCGCCTATTCCTGCGGTAACGATCAATAAGGCAACGGCCCAAGAAAATTGCGTTGACGAACCCATCCATTGGTTTTGCATAGTCATCGGTCCAAAGTCTACAAGCTTGTTGGAGTAGTTGATTAGTCTGTCTCAAGTTTAACCGATCGAGGCGATAAGCGTAGATCGAGAGAGTGGAGAAATCGCGACACTTCCCGCCCAACGCCAACTCCGTAGCCTCGCGGGTTCTACATAAGTATCAGATTGCAACGTGAAACTTGGCCGAAAACGATTATCATAGGTTTCCGCTCGAAAGAGCCTTCATAACCGACTAGCCAATCGGACGTCCACGCGTCCAAGACCCATCCATGACCACCGAACCTACCGAATCAGTCGAAACCGCCGAAAAGACTGAAAAACGATCAATCCTTGAACAGACCGAACATTCGCTGATTCGTTGGTTCGTCGATCGGGATTTGCCAAAGTATCGAGCCAAACAGGTTCTTGGTGCGATTTATCAGCGTCGAATCGATAATTTCTCGGACATGACCGAGTTACCAAAGGATCTGCGGGTCAAACTAGACGAACATTTCTGTATTTTCAAATCGAAGACCGCTGAATCGCAGCAATCCGAGGACGGGACAGAAAAACTGCTGCTTGAGTTACCGGACGGGGGTCGCATTGAGTGCGTTCTACTGCGGGATGGGCCGCGACGTTCCGTGTGCTTGAGCAGCCAAGTTGGGTGCGCAATGGGCTGCGTTTTCTGTGCAAGTGGACTGGATGGTGTCGATCGCAATCTGACCCGCGGCGAAATACTTGAGCAGGCCCTAAAACTTCAGCAACTTCTCGAACCAGAGGAACGGCTTAGCCATATCGTTATGATGGGAATGGGCGAACCGCTCGCCAATCTTCGCAATGTGCTCGATGCCCTCGACGTTGCACGCGATAGTGAGTACGGGCTTGGCATCAGCCCTCGGCGTATTACGATCAGCACTGTCGGCTTGCCACCAGCGATCGACAAACTGGCCGAAGCTCACTCGCCGTTCCAGCTTGCAATCAGTCTTCACGCACCCAACGACGAGCTCCGAACCCGACTTGTTCCCGTTAACAAGAACATCGGTATCGAAGCGATCATCGCAGCGACGGAGCGATACTTTGCAGTAACCAGCCGACGGCTAACCTTTGAATATGTTCTGCTGAAAGACCTGAATGACACACCGCATTGCGCCGAACAGTTGGTAAAGCTGCTTCGTCGGCGAACTGCCATGTTGAATGTGATTCCTTATAACCCAGTGCCCGGATTGCCTTACGAAACACCGTCGTCCGAAGCGATCCTAGAATTCCGACGGATCTTGATGGAAGGCGGGATTAACGTCATGTTCCGACAACGCAAGGGCAACGACATCCAAGCCGCATGCGGACAATTACGTCGGCTCCGCGAGCGCGAACCTCAAATCGTCACGCTCAACAGCAATATTTAGCCGCCTTAGGGCAGTGTATAACAGCGTAGCTCTTTGTCGTTTCTTACAAATAAGCAACCGTTCGCAATAGCGGGGTAGGTCCAAAGTGCTTGACGCCCGCCCGATGAATTAGTTGGGTCGATCGCGTGAAAGCGGCCAGTCTCCTCATAACCTTTCGAGGTTAGATTTGCTGTAATGAAATCGCCAGTCTCGCTCAATATGTAGTAACTGCTTCCGTCTCCTTTAATCAAATACGCACTTGCATTGGACAATCCACGTTCTCGATTGGCTCCAGTCGTTGCCAATGCCGATTGCCACATTCTGGCGCCATCATCTTGCTTTGCGCAAATCAATGCCCCACTTTGAAAGTCTGCGCCGTAAATGTAACCGTCCTCAAAAATAGCCGAAGTGTTGGAAAGCCCAAGCGATTTCTTTGGGTTTCCATTCCACATGAGTTTGGCATTCGGAGGATTCGATGACAACTGAAACATGCCCGAGATGCCTTCTCCAGACACAAACAACATGTTGCCTCGCAAGATTGGAGGAGCGACGGACATGCCGTAATCGGGTTTAAACGGCTGTTCCCAGTAAAGCTTGCCGTTCGATGGATCTAGGCTCGAAATCTTTTCGGGACTCCAAATTAGCAACTGCGATACACCACCATGCGAAACCAACGAGGGCGGGCAATATCCAATTTCGTCGCCACTCAACGCTCGCCAAAGTTCCTTTCCTGTCTTACGATCAAGCGATACGACCAAACTTCCTTGACCACCCGCCAGGCAAATCAGTTGGTCGCCGATCACAAGCGGTACAGAAGAATATCCCCACATCGGCTTTTCGGATTTGTACTCTGTTGCGAGAGGTTTTTGCCAAAGGATATTTCCATCGACTGCCGAAAGGCAAACAAGATCTCCCTCGGCGCCAAGTGAAATAATTGTTCCGTCTACCGCGACAGGAGTTGCTCGCGGGCCACCAGGGTAAGACAGTGCGTAGTTTCTATCATAAGCCTTTGTCCACAATACCTCACCTGATTTTTCATCCAGGCAGAGTATCCTTTCCTTGCCCGTCAGTCGATCACGGCTGCCCGCGTTGTTGGTGATTTTGCCCGATTCGAGCTGGTAGTCGGTCACAACCACGCGACCATTTGCTACGATCGGCCCAGCATAACCTAAGCCCACGGGCGACTTCCATTTGAGTGCAAGGCCTTGCTTTGGAATAGGCTTTGCAACGGTTCCTTTTGCAAGGAGACCGTCGCGCGTCGGGCCATTCCATTGCGGCCAGTCTTGTCCATGTGAGACACTCAAGTAGATGGTTAGGAAGACAATGGCAGTCGACACTGTGCGAAGTAGATTCATGGCGAAACAAAGCCTGCAACGGAAGGATGCGGTTGGGAACAGAGGGTACAGTGTAGCACGGCACTCCGTGCCGTTGGGAATGGTCAAAATGGTATGGATTGCCGTGAAACAATGACTATATGATCCATTGCTGAACTGGCTCGCTATCGATTTTCTCAACCGACCTGTTTTGCCCTTCGGTTTCTTGAGGCGGAAGCACCATTTCGATTTGACTGCGGGTCGCCAGCCGATATCCACATGAATGCAATAGCCAGTGGAAAAGTACCCACTTCAGTGTCAGCAGCACGTAGGACAACAAAACTTGTTGAGGGTTCAGGCCACGAAAATTCAAGCCCTGCTGAAGGAACAAGGCCAACGGATAAGTAGCCACGGAAAGACTCAGGGCGACAATCAAACAAATCAACCCGGCGGCCGATTGTCTTTGAAACCCATACGCGACAAGTGTCGCGAGTCCAAACCAAAGACAGGCAGTTGACATCGACGAAAAAATGCCCGGCAAAAGCCAGACATAGTACTGCGACGGCGAGAAGCAAAACAAAACCACCAATAACGTCACATTTACTCCAACAATCGCCCGTACCACGGATCGCCACTCGACCGCATCCGACTGCCGCAGTCCTTGATGAATGGGTACCAGGTACACTCCGATTGCCTGACTCAACAGAAACAATATGCTCGCCGACAACCAAATGTTAAGGCCCTCTAGCATTGCAATTGTCAAAAGATAAAGCAGCAGATTCGAAAGGCTAATGGAGCCAATCAGCATTGGCATCGTCAGCCACGTTAAGTGCCGTATGGAGAGAGCCGCGAGCATCATGGCCATTGGAATAACCCATGTTTTCCGATTGGTTCCCACCCGGCGCATGGTCATCCAATACACAAGTAGCAGATTGAAGCTCCCTAAATCGAAAACGATCCAGTATAGCCAACCGATGAAAGGTAAGGTACCAATGTTGACCCCCGTCAGCGTAAAGAGGGCCTGGATCAAGACGTCTAAAAAAAGATATGATATGCCGGCAATGACCAATAGTGTTGGACCTGGTCGATTCCTATTCATTGTGAAATAGCCAACATGAGTAACTTCGGCGAATTACAAAAGGTAAACATCATTAAGTATCTCCTTACCGGACGGTTCGCACCGTTCCACAGACTTCGTCTAAATGAACCATTCCCGGATGGGCGACTCGCTCTCCATTTTGTCGACCGATCGATGTCTCCCTACTTCATTGTGATCGTCAGACGCGAACGCGTGATGACGGTACGCCACGAGCCTATACCCGCAAAGATTCAACGCCCACGCGAACAGCAACCACTTAAACATGGACCACGACATTGTGACGGCGCAGACCATCGCAATCATGTATAGAGGCGCCCGTCCCATCGTTAGCCATGACCAGAACGATACAGGCAGGACCATTCCTACTGCCAAGCAAAGCAAGCCGAACCAAGAAAAACGCCTCAGCCCATGGGAAACCATCGACGCCATTCCAAACCAAATCAAAATGGCAGACGTTGCGACCAGTAGTCTAGAAAAGTCAATATAAGATATTAGGTACAAGCAGAAATGGATTGCGACAATGACTGCCGAGCTCAATCCAAAAACAGCCCAATTTGTTTTTCGTTCGGCTTCCTGTTTAACTTCGTCCCGGTCCATATGGCGAGGGATCAAATACACGCCATTTATCCTGCTTACAAGCCAAACCACACATGCGGCAAACCAAAGAGCGAGTACAAACGGCCCTCCTTCATACCAAATTAGGTAGTTCACCGTATTGATATTTAAGTCAACCTGGAGGGACCTGGCTCGCGACACAAATATCGAAACCAAGAATGGTGCGACAAATATAGTCAACACAGAAGCCAACACTGCCAATAACACCGGTACAACCCATGTGCTCAAGTGCTTAGCTCCAAGTCGCATACCCATCCAATAGGCCAATAGCACCAGCAAGTCGCTCTCGCTAAAGAAGATCTGATGCAGCCCCCGCATTAAACTCGCGGCCCCACGATCCACTGCAGACATCGCAATTGCTAGAGCGATTGACCCAACGAACATGTAAATGATCGCCGATACAATCAAGGCAATCGGAAATGTGCGACTACTAATTTTAGGCATTCCGCACTCGCTTATAGATCAGCGCAATCGCTCTAAACCACGGTTTCTGGGGCGTACACGGATCGTTGCCAACGCCATACTACGCATCACTAACCTCGCAGAGATTCAAGCGGCTTGAATCGCATCGCCGACATTGCAGGTATCATGCCACCCACAAAGCCCATGAGCATACTGAGCGTCAATCCTAACCCTATCACCCCCCAGTCGACGACCACTCGAAACACAACCGCCTTGCCACCTGGGCCATTGCCGCCGCCGATGATGCTGGTCGCTTGCAATCCGTTGCACATGTAACCAAGCAAACAGCCAACCACCCCTCCCAACAGCGCAATCAGAAGAGACTCGGTAAGGAAACTGACCAAGATTCGCCATCGACTAAACCCCAATAGCCGCAACATGCCGATGTCTTTTACTCTCTGGCTGATTGCGGCAAACATTGTGTTCATCACTCCCATCACTCCTCCGAAACCCATCACTCCTGCGACCAACATCGTGCCGATCAGCAATTGAACACTGGTTTGGCTTTGCGACTTGTAATAGTTCTTTTCTGTAAACGCATTTACCTGCGATTTCTCGTACTTGAAATCCTTGTCCTTGCCCATAAAAAAGTCCT
>JANMNR010000588.1:0-4567 GCA_031368325.1 Pirellula sp. | reverse complement strand
TTGATCATGATTTGCGCCAGACACACATGAGTCGGACTGACGCACTCCATGGGTACAATTGCAGACGCCTGAATTCGCGGAACCGTTTGATGCGCTTAAGCAAAGCAGTGCGCGTTCGCTTTTTGAGCCGGGGAACTTCGGACTAGTCGTGTCGACCAATGGCAATCCGGTCATGGTCGCGGCCAAGGGCTATTTCAGGGAGCGCCGCTTCAAGAAGATGGCGGCGCTCGGGGCCGTGACTGCCGGTGCGTCCGGTACACACTGGGGAGATGGTGACGGTGAAGATTTAGGTTGGCGCTGAACGACGCGAAATCAGTGTCGATGTTCGGCGATCTATTTCTTGATGAGCCCTGTGATGGCACCCAGCAACAACGCATAGAGGCCGAGTGCGACAATCGATTGAAGCCAACTGAACGTCTTTAGGAAACTGGGACCAACCGGCAGGTGGCCGTAGTAAGGCACCACTAAGCCAATGGCTTCGCTTGCAGGCTCCCAATCCCTTCTTTGTCCAAGCGGCCCGAACTGCAGCATGAGGTCAAGTGAATACCAATAGGGCTGGAACGTGTTCATCCCATGCGGCGATACTGCGCACTTGGTCCAGTTGATCTTATCAGCAAGCCCAGCTGGCTGCCTAGGTCCTGCGCAGGACCGGCGCACCTGCTCATTGACAAGAAAGGTTTGCGACACTGGAACGATTGCTCCCTGATCGGCTGCCTGAGCATAGACCCAGCCTCCGCAACCCAATAGGATTGCAAAAAAGATGAGTGGCCTGGATTTGGCGTAACCCGCCCCCAACAAAGCGTCGTATCCCAGCCAGATGGTTCCAATTTTTATTCCGGTCGCAACTGCTCCGATCGCCGGAGTAAGGCAGGCTAGAAAAGCCAGAAGAGTGGCGAATTGAATGCCCTCGGCGTAGGGTCGAAACGCAGCAACAGTGTCGAGTGCGCCGATGCTCTGTGCGAACCATGCCGACGCCAGCGTGATGGTTGCGCCACTCAGCCGGTAGCCGCGCCCGCTCAAGTAGGTTTTAGTCAACTTCCCTTCTGGCTCGCAGCCACTCACTTTTGCGCAACATGGCACTCTTCAAGCGCCCTGCGCTCTGTGCATCAGCTTCACGACCGAGCCGTTGCATGGCCATCATTGCCTGTTCATAGGGCCTCGTCGGAGGCTCGGGCGCCGACAATGTCGCCTGCTCTCGCGTAAGCATCCTCTTCAGTACGGTCTTGGCTGGAATTGGCCCACTGAATTCGATGTGCTCGTAGGTGAAACCGTCAAGGCTCATATTGCAAGGTAGTGTGCGTTGCGGCCCCAAAAGCGTATCCGCTTCGCCTGCCCCAGCTAACGGAGAATTATTCTCAACAGTACTTGGCTTCTCGCCGGAATCCGCCTTTGGCGGTCTGGAGACTACTGTTGGAGGCGGCAATGCCGGCCCGTGGATCAAGACCACGTCTGCACGAGCCCGCGAGAGGTCCAAGCTACCGAGCAATTCAGCATCACGGCCCAGAGCCAAAGTGCCATCGATGCGACAGCCATCCAATGATAGGACGTGCATCGCGATATTGACGTTTCGTCCAAGTATTTCTACGATTTCGCTACGTCCACAACTGCAAAACTTGCCACCACTCGTTATAATGTTGCCCTTTACGCGTAAGGAATTACATTGAACTTCGCCGTGCGATTCAAAACCTTCGTCAAGCAATACCATGCCAGTCACTTCTGCACCACTAAGCCGGAGTGACGCCCTCTCGGGATTAGAAAAAATTCCCCCTGTACATTTAAGTGAGCCGTCAATTCGTGCAAAGCCAAAATCGACCAGACCATCTGCGTTGAACCCGTCGCTCAGCAGGACCTGCCCCCGAATACGAGCACGGTTGGAGTTGAGCGCAACGCCATCTGGCAACTTGAACGTCGAAGTATCACAGCGCAACTCTCCGCCGAGTTCAGCACCGGCCAGCGATACGCCTTCGAAACTTGCCGCTTGCCCGAGATCTACGGTGCCTTTGATGCGTGCGTCCTGGAAGCTGAGAAATCCGTCGACGCGTCCTCCGCGAAAGCTGACGTGTCGCTCAACGACACATCGATCAAGGCGAACGTCGCCGACATAGCGAGACGGGTGCTCCTCTACGCTTTTGTCTTCGCCGGAACCAGATGGCGCGTCAGTCTTCCACGTTGTGACGAAGAAGGTCCCGAGGTGAATGCTGCCGCCGATAGTGGCGTCCTCAAGGCATAAGGCTGTTCGGTCTTCAAAGTTGGCCCCGATAGCGCTGAAGTCGCCTCCAATTCGCGCATTTTTTAGATTTACCTCACCCAAAAAGTGGCTGGAGCATACCTCAAAGCCTCGTCCGAGGATTATTCTGGAGCCAAAAGAGACGTCTCCCCCAACCGTCAAATCAAGCCCAGAGAAGGAGCTGGGCCACTTCGCGCCTCCGCGAAAAACAGCTCCCCCACCATCGATCGAGCCCAGAATTTTGGTGTCAGCTAATGAGAAACCTCCCACACAGCGAAAGCCGTGATTTAATGATAGAGACCCTCCAATTTCACAATGATTTGTTTCGAAGCAATGGTCGTTAGTATTACGCAAAATTGAATTATACAGGATGAATTGCTGGCCGATCGTGCTGTCAGAAATGCAAATTTTACCATCGCAGTGCATGTCCGCAAGAAAAGCGCTCCCCTTTACGTTTGAGGACGCGATATACAGGGCTGCCGAGTTCGACTGATGAAATGATGCGCCGCGGCACTCAAAATTCCCAGAGATGGAGGAGCTAATGATTTCAACTCCGTCAGAGGAGTTAAATCCATCATGCAAGAACAGCATGCCGTCAATTGTGCACCTATGCACTTTAACGCCTGGTGTGAAAACGTTGCCGAGATGCACAGTACGAGCCACAACATCGACGAGATCAATCGCTTGCTCGAATTTACACCCCCTAAGTAGAAGAGCTTGAGGAAGGCTAACATTACTCAGACTAAATTCGCCGGAAATGTATGCTCGACTTAGCTTAATTGGATATTGTTTGAAGCCATCAGGATTAGTTGCTTCGTCCTGCGTGGAGCAAAGGTATGATAAAAATTCTCCCCGAATTCGAATCGTTTCGTCACGCGCATCTACCGCCCTCCAGCCCTCACACTCCGTGAGGAATTGGTTGTGGAAAATGTCAAACGGCTCGCGCAAGCCTTCCGGTTCGGTCTGTAGCCGTGCAACGAAATCATCAGGCGCGCCCGGATGGCCAGTTATGAAGCGCTTCAGTTCAAACAAAAATGTTTGAACAATGCTAGGATAAATAGCAATACGATCTCGAAGTTCGGCAGAGATCTCATCCAAAGACAGGTAAGCGATCGCATTCTTGAAAAATTCGCCGTCGGCTTTCAACATGCGCACTGCACTGGAGGGTTCTGCATCGGCGTACGCCATTCGAGTGGCTAGGAGCGCCACTTTCTCGATCTCTTCCGAAGACTGTTCGGATTTCTCGCCCAGCCGCGCAGTGACGATCTCAGCGTAACGATCTCGCTCAACTTCAAAGTGCTTGACGCGGTCTGGACGTGGAAAGGTTTTGAATTGCTCACTTGCGCCCTCTAGTTCGGTCTCAGAGTTTGCAGACTTGAATTTGTCAACAACCGTTTGGACCCCGGACGACCGGACCCATTCCTCGTAGGCTCGCAAATTGCGAAGTTTCTGGCCAACGAGATCGCAGCTGCCGCCAGTGCGCCATGCATCCAATAGTAGGATTTCCGCCGGCAGCATCTTGCTGCCGGTCTCGGGGCTAGTAAAGCCATCCAACGTTCGGCTAAATACTTCTTGAGTACCCTCGACTGCAGCAAGCGGTGGTCGCCCGTGGTGTGCGCTGTCCATCTTGGTCTTCCCCGCATCAAAGTTCGATAAGTTTAATAACTTTGCGTTGTGTTTGAACAGCGGCAGTTAGTATCCCCTCGGCGAGCGCCAGTTCCGGTTCCGGTCAAGGAACGTGACATGATCGTATCCCTTCACGGATTGCGCTACATCAGAAGCGGACCATCCGGCAAGTCAGTCTGCCAGCCTCTCAGCCCCAGTTTGGCGGCAATTTTGGCTTCCCCACGCGGGACCCCATGAGTCGCCTACCGGCTCGACCCGTCTCGACCGTGTGCCGAGCCTCGGGCATAAACATTCCACCGTCGAGCAGAGGAAGCGCTTATCGCAAGGCGGGCTATAAGCGCGTCGGTGTTCCGTGCTTTCGGCCATGTGGAGCGGGATGTCCGCAGCTGTAAAATGCAGAAGCCGCTGTGACCACTTCCGATTTCGACCGCTTCTGGCCCACCTCGAAGATGAGAACCAAACGGGTCTCGGAAGGTAAACTGACATCGCCGTACCGACATGTCAAAAGCGTGCTTGTTGCGGTGCACACGTCGGTCATCGCCATGCCCCGCATTTTTACAACGCCTGTGTTGCGCCCCGGCACTGAGTCCGCTCCGGGTCAGGTGCGTGAACTGCGCAGACAAGCTGACACGCTCGATGATGCTCTGCAACCTACCGGTAGACGAACAGACCGTGTCCGTCGGAAGGTGTTGCTGCGGGACCAACCCGAGCGGC
>JANMNR010000559.1:0-17638 GCA_031368325.1 Pirellula sp. | reverse complement strand
ATAGATAGAATGCCGCGTTTCATGACTTAGTCCTTTAGTGTTTCACAGTGGCTGGATCTATTTGATCCTGACTCGTGTTTGATGAGTGGCGCTGTCCAGCCATGCTAGGATCGAAACAACTGGCACTCTAAATTCAATCGTCCCAACCTGCCCTGCATAAACTGCCCAAACTACCCGGGCGCGAAGAAAACGAAGATCGTTGCATTTAAGACGTCCGATCTCAAATCCTCAAATGTTGGGGCTTTGGAAAAAGCGCGGTGGCAACATTATGGCTGCTTACGAGGTGGGGCGAACTTGATACGCTCCACAAGCCGTTTGATTTCGTCGCCCTGTCGCTGGCCGGTCACTGCGGTGATGGCTTGAATGACATGCTCATATCGCAAATTGTAATCCAAATCAATTTCCACCTCGGGACCAGCGTCGGGAGTTGGTGGAGTGTTTCCGCCTGTAATCGTTAGTATGTGCCCACGCAGCTTGGTCCAGTCATTACCGAACGCCAAGCTATCGTTCACGATGATGTCCGTCAGATCGCCGTCCGCATTGGCCCGCAACCGTAATTTAATGGGCAGATCCGTCGAATCAGGATTACCACCTACGCCGCCAATTGGCATCCTGACCCCGAAGTCCCCTTCTTGCGCTGCAATCTTGAACGTCATGACGAAGAAAATAAGGAGCAAGAAAATCACATCGATCATCGAGGTGAGTTGCAATTCTGCCTTATCTGTACTGCGTTTGGATTGGAATTTCATAATGGTGACCTATTTATCTTTAAGGCCGTTCTTCACGAACGCGTAACGCAAATTTTTCGAAACCGAGATCTTGGCATTTTTTGATCAAGTCTTGAACAACACCGCCCGGAGTGTTTTGATCTCCGCGAATGATGATGTTTGCGTCCTTGGGCAGTTGATTTCGCGAGGAAAGCAATTGGATTTCGGTTTTTAGCAGTGGACTGATGGAATCCACGGTGACAATGTTGGCTCCCATATAGATCACCGAATTAGAATTCAGATGCAAAACAATCGGGAAGGTTAGCGGAGCATCGGGCGGCTTAGCTAACTCGCTCGACGGTAGCTTGACCTTGTCATTTTGATCGTCCTGCGAAAAATTGATTAGAACCATAAAGAAGATGATCAACTGGAAAACCATGTCGATCATCGCCGTCATGTCCCCCTCGGCCATCTTCGAATCGAAGTGTCGTCTTATCTTCATCGTGCACGATCCCTTGTACTATTCGGGTTTTGCGTACTAGGATTTGACAAACGCTTGAAACTTGTCGAGCATTTCTTCGCTTTGGGTACCAGCGTCGAGAATAAATCGTTGTACCCGGTTTCGCAGCATATTGTAAATCACGATGGCTGGTATCGCTAAAAACAGACCGAACAAAGTTGTGTACAGCGCTTGCTCAATACCACCCGCGAGCTCAGATGGCTTGATGGTTGCAGTGCTACTTGCAATTTTCGCAAAAGAGGCAACCATCCCCTGAACCGTTCCAAGCAGCCCGACCATCGGTGCAATGTTACCAATCAGAGCCAAGTAACTGAGCAAATGATCGGTCTTCATGGTCTCGGATTCGCCGACAATTTGCATCGCTTCGAGGGCAGCCTCTTTTCCATTTTGAAGCTTGCCGATTCCGGCCGCCACAACTTGTCCCAAGAAGCTCTCATCGGCACGAACGATTTCAACGGCAGCTTGTGCATTCTTTTCGCCGAGGCTGGCATCCACGCCTTGGATCAAATCATCGGGGATAAAGTTGTTTTTTTGGACAGCGAGAAGCGATCGAACCACCAACGCTACCAAAACAATGCTCATCACCAAAAAGATGATCGCGTACATCGTACCGAGGGCAACCCACGTCTTGACCAGAAGATTCTCGGACTTGGGGGCTGCGGCCGCTTCCTGAGCGAACAGGTCGGTGGATAACAATGCTACGAACAGCATTGCGACAGCGGGCATAGCGATTGCAAAGAGGGACCGCGCGTGTCGAAAACAAGATTGCATGGCGTCTCCGTGAATGGTCTGACTAGTGAGGAGGAGAAGTGAAAAGAACCGCAAGGATTGTCGCGTCTGCCTATCAAACGCTCTCAGAACTCTTATCGTACTCAACCATTCCCCTAAAGAGTTTAGGGGAGGGGCTGAATGCCTATCATTTTTTGTCCGGTTGTTCCGATTGCAACGCTATTTTTTCAGCCAGGGTGAGGTGGGGTAGAGTTTAGCGAGTCGGCTCTTAGTCTCGGTGGCTCGTTGGTTTTCACCGACCAGCTGCCAAAGTTGAGAAAGTTCGTACAAAGCCTCCGCGTGCGCGTCCACCTCGGTTGCGTAAAGCAGCTCCGTCTTTAGGAAGGCGAGGATCGCTTCATCGTTTTTGCCCGCGGCACGCAAAATCCCACCTTGCGCGTTAAACAACTCGGAAAACAGCTCAGCATCGGTCGAGTCCCCCTCATCTACCATTTTCTCTAAGGCGGCGATCGCCTGAGGTGCTTTGCCCTCGGCCGCATCGCATCGAATCATGGCCAGACTGGCTAATTTTTTGATCTTGAGGGAACTTGGGTCGGAGACCTGTATCTTTGACACATCGCTAAATTTGGCCCTTGCTTCCGGAATCTGCTTATTTGCCAGCAACGCTTTGCCACCTAAGTAGCTTCCGTTAACCTTGAAATCATCGAAGGGTGACGAAGCGAGGACACTGAAGAACCGCGCAGCTTGATCCGGGTTGCCGGTTGAAATCGCCAATTCGCCAAGCTTCTCCGATGCGAGATAAAAAAGGTGCGAGGTGGCATTGGATTTTGCCCACTCAAGCAACAACTTACTTGCCGCCGCCGCGTCTCCTCTGCCGCGTTGAGCATTGAGCGCCGTGATATAGCCTTTGTAGAATTGATAGTCCTGTTTGATTTCATCGGACTTTAGTGACGGCACATCGATTTTTCGAAATTCTTCCATGGCCTGATCGATTTGCCCCTGAACAATATAATCCTTGGCACGAATTAGCGGCTGAGGCTCGCCATCGAAGATAACGCGACTTATCTGATTCGTGTCGAAATTCTGTTTCAGCTCACCCTTTTCGAGCACAACCTTGTCGCGAGTTCGTTCAACAATCTTACCAGTTGCCGCAACACCCTTGAGCGGGAAGACTTTGTCCTGGGCCCTAACTGGGCAGAGCGTCGATGACGTTGCCGCGATTACCAGGGCTGCTAGACAACTTAGATGCGAACGACTTAGATGCGAACGACGGCGGGATTTAAAATGCATGGAAAGCTCACTTGAGTGCTGTACTGTTGAAGAGTGTTTCGAGGGCGCGTTTTTCTGACAAAAGAACTAAGACTTGAACTCAAGCAGGCCTGAAACGGGTTTGCCGAGTTCTTGCTGAAGTTCGCGAAGGAGTTTCTCAAAGCCCGAACGAATCTCGTTCGAGCCCAGTTCCGGATACGTCTGGTAGGTTTCGCGGATTTTGCTGAGCGCTTTCTCGAGTCCCAGCTTTTTCTTTTCGGCGGTCGTTTCGGCTAGCGCAATCAAGCGAAAGCCCTTTGCAATGTTCAAGCGAGCTTCAAAAAAGATTTCCGTAAAGTCTGAGACTCGGGCAGCGGTGACAGTGCTTATTTTGCCCCATCCCCAAATGATGTTCGCTTTTTTCGCGTTGGGTTCGGCCCCGTAGACGGCCTTCTTCAACAAGTCGACATCCTTGCCTTGTGACCAAGCCTGAAGGTTTCGTGCCGCCTCGACTTGGATTGTAAGTACATTCGGATTGGCAGTGAGCAAACGTACATACAAAGCATGCGCTTCGTCGTATTTTCCAGCACCGCTTTTTGCCAAAGCTAATTTGAATTGAACGTCTTCGGGTTTGCGCTTGGCCGCGACCAGTTCTTCGATAGGTTTTGCGGCGATTTTACTAAAGGCAGCTTCAGCGATCACCATCAATGCCTTTCCGCTTGCCGATTGGGTCGGATCTTTCAGCATTTGTGTTGCGGTAGTAAAAATCGAACTTCCGGCTGAATCCAGGATTGCAATATCTGAACTGACCTCGACCAGCTGCTGAATGAGGACGCCAAACGCGGAAGCCAATTTAGCTTTATCCGCTGGGGTTTTACATGCATCGAGTTTTGCCACCAACTTTACGGCCAAGTTGTTCAGCGAATTTGTCAAAAGAGAATCGTCACCAGCGGATAGTCCTTTCATTTTTTGCACTAGTTGCGAGACGCTTTCCGAACTCAAGGCTTGTGTGCCATTACCCGCCGATTGGACCATCGCTTGGAGCTTAAGCCGATGAGCTTCGAGCTTTACGTTGGCATCCAAATCCGCGGTTGAATTGGCCAATGCGATTGCGCCTTTGCCTGGCGCGTCGACTACCGCCAATGCTTCGGCGATTCGATCTGACGTTAGGTAGATACTCGCTAAAGTATTCACGCCGCTGATCACGTTCTTGTCTGCTTTGTCGGCAACGATGGCGTCCCAAGCCGATTTTAAAAGCGCCTCCGCCTTCTGTTTCTTGTCTTTGTCCTCGGGTGTTTCCTCGGTTTTATTCTTTCGGTGTTCGAACGCCGCCTGCTGGTAGTCACCCCATAAGATTTGTCCCACCAAGCTGGCACTGCTACCGCCGCTATTACCCTTTCCAATGGCTATATGCTTGAGTGCATCGTCGTTGCGTTTGTGAATCAAGTCTAATTTGACAAGCAGGTCGACCGCTTTCTTGGCTTCATCTGAAGCGGGATCGATCGCGTTCAGTTGAGTCGCAAGAGTTTCTAGAGGACCGACGAAGGTCAGTTGTCGATCCGATGGAACCTCGCAGACTATTTTGCCAAAGCCAATCAAAGCGAATTCGCCCGACTTTAGTGCTTTGTCCGTTCCTTTTCCCGAGACCAACAGCTCCTGCGATAGTGCAATGGTTTCCCAAAATTGATCCGTCTTAAGATGCAAATAGGCTAAAAGGAACTTTGCATCTAAAAGCTCATCGCGTGAGTCGGTGTCTCGAAACATTCGAAGCCCGCGCTGATAAAGTTCAATAGCTTGTTTTCTGTCCCGCGAGGCATTGTCTTCAATCGATTGGATGTTGGCTTGAATCGACTCTTTTTCGTTTGGATCGGCAGCTGCGAGTTGTTGCTGCAACACCGAAAGAGTCGACTCGCTCGATTCAGCTCGATCGAGTCGCTCACGAGCTACCTTAATGGTGTCAGCCCACGCCTTCGTGGTTGGCAGTTTTTCGTCTACTTTCTCCTCTGTTTCGATGCCGAGTTCGCTCAGACTCTTCTTTGCCTTGGCGAGATGGGGCCCTTTCTTCTTTAGGATCGTTTGAAGGAGTTCACGGGCAGCCTTTCGATTGTTTCTAAACTTATTCTCCTCTTTCCGAGCGTCGATCGTCTTGCCCCATGCTAATCGAGCATCCGCCAGAGCGAGCTGTAGATCGAGCCATTCAGGATCGTCTCGTTCTTTGGGTGCAGACGTCTTGAGAGCCTCCTCTCCACGTTGAATTGCAGCTTCGTACTTGGCCGCTTTCTCTGAGGAGTCAATTCGAACGATTTCGGCAATGGCCTGCACTTTCCAGGTTCGATAGATACCAGGCTCTTCGTTGTCCGCGACGCGGTTGTAACTTTCTCGAGCTTGGTCAAACTTGCCAAGTTTTACCTGAACGGCACCTAGATACAGTAGGCTCAAAAAACGTCGCCCCGCTTCTTGCGGGCCTGTTGTTTTTTCTATGACCGCATTGAAGCTGCTTTCGGACTTTTCAAGCCATTGCTTTCGTTCAGGACTTGGGGCATCGTACGTTTGAGCGACGAAGTCCATCGTTTTTGCTTCAAGGATCTGGGCTTGTCGGTATTCCCTTTGGTATTGTTCCCGCAACTCCTTTAGCTCCGCAGGCCCTTTTCCCTCGATTTTGAGGGTCTTGATTTTGTCGCCTTGCATCGATTCCAAGATCGGCTTCAATTCCTCGGAGATATTTTTGTACAGCTCCAGGGCTTCGGTGTAAGCCTGACGCGATTTGGATTTCCAGCTCTCCGAAGAAACGACGTTTTCTGGTTTTTTGCTCTCATCAAGTGCTGTCTGGGCCCGGTCCAGTAATAGATCTCCGAGCTTGGTTTGCGTTTCGCTGCGACGCGAGTGAGTTGGCGACGCGGAAAGAAACTCGCGAAAACCTTTCTCGATCGCTGCGATTCGCTCGTCGCGTTGCTGAGTTGTTTTGACACTTTTGAGCGATTCCTGCATCAGTATGACCCGTTCAAGCGGCAGGTCCGCTTTCATGCTGTCAGGCAATCGATTTTTTGCGGCACTAAGCTCCAGGTACTTCAGCCCCTGGTCGTAATAGCCCTCTTCGCGGAGACGATTCAAGAAGCGTTTGGCAGGTTCGTCGGCGACTATGCTGGAAACTTGCGAACCGAACGTGGTTAAAGTCAGAAGAGCCAGGACCTTAAGGCCGGCCATTCGTTGTAGGCCACCGGTGGAGGCGGCCACAATCGGATCGGCCACAATGGATGACATAAATGTACCCTTGATTAGCAATCGGCGCTTTCGCCGGGATGTGGCGAAAACAGATGGAGATGAGATCGATTAACTCGATTATACCTGATAAACGCGTCTGTACAGATGCACAACCCAGAATCCATTGTGGCACAAAGGAAATGCTTGCGCCCGATTGGGCTAGCCGCGGTTATTGTTCCCTGGAAAATACAGTCACAGCGTATGCTTTTCTTTCCCAACGGAATTTTAAATATGAGCGTCGCCAAAATCCAAGAATCGCCCAAGAGCCCAGAAATCAAAATGCTAGACAAGTCCGGTGAGCGTGTTCGACAAATGTTTGCCGAAATCGCTCCGCGATATGACTTGATGAACCACGTCCTTTCGTTGAACATCGACACTCATTGGCGTGCTAAAACGCTACGCTTGTTGAAACTTGAGAGTGGAGCCCCAGTTCTCGATGTCTGCACAGGGACCGGCGACTTGGCGCTTGCGATGGCCAAGCGACTCGGGCCAAACACTCCGGTCGTGGGGAGCGATTTTTGCTCTGAAATGCTTGAAATCGCGAGGCAAAAGCAGGCGAAGAAGCTTCCCGGGTATGGCAATGTTGTGTTTGTCGAGGCGGACACTCAGGAGTTGCCGTACCCTGAAAACAGCTTTCAAGCGGTCACTGTCGCGTTTGGACTGCGAAATGTCGCCGTCACGGAAAATGGACTCATGGAAATGAGGAGAGTTTGCAAAAAAGGGGGACAAGTCGCTGTGCTAGAATTCTCAAAGCCGACGGCCTTTGGTCTACGCCATGTCTACAACGCGTATTTCAAGCACATCCTTCCTCGAGTTGGACAACAAATGTCCAAGAACAAGCAGTCCGCTTACGAGTACTTGCCGCAAAGCGTCCAGGAATTCCCGAGCGGAGAAGCGTTGGCGATCATGATGCGAGCCTCCGGGCTTTCTAATATCAAAATGGTACCGATGACGTTTGGCGTCGTTACACTTTACATTGGTACCAAATGACATCGAATATGAATTCTCAACGAGAGACAGAGCATCCGCTTGTATTGGCCATCACCGGAGCAAGCGGTGCGGTGTACGCCGTACGATTGCTGCAGTGCTTGTGCGAAGCGCAAGTTCCCGTGCACTTGATCATGAGCCCTTCGGCTGCGACGGTAATTGATCAGGAACTGCACTTGGACGTCGGTCCAAAGCGAGATCGGGTCGATTTGTTATTGCGTTATTGCTGGCCCGATTCGGCAACTCAGCAACAGTGGAAGCCGCGTTCCTCCGATCAAGTCGAACAGGACCTGAGTTGTGTCACGCTTCATGACTACCAAAACTACATGACACCGATCGCCAGCGGATCTTTCTTGACACGCGGGATGGTAATATGCCCCTGTTCGGGAGCCACTATTTCTGGGGTCGTTCACGCTGCTGGAAACAATCTGATCCAACGCGCGGCAGACGTCCATTTGAAAGAGCATCGCAAATTGATTTTGGTCCCACGAGAAACTCCGATGTCGGTCTTTCAATTGGAAAACATGCATCGAGCGGCACAAGCGGGAGCCATCGTGTTGCCTGCGATGCCCGGCTGGTATCACAATGTACGCTCCATCGTTGACCTCGTCGATTTCGTCGTTGCAAGAATTCTGGATCATCTGCAAGTGCCAAATACGCTCATGCAACGATGGAGTGAACCTCCTATGCCGGGAACGCACGAATGAGCTCTACGACTGCGGCCGGAAAGAAGAACGAAATCAAAAGCAGGTGGCTGACAACGGCGTCGCATTACATGCATCTGATCCGTTTTAGCCATACACTTTTTGCTCTGCCGTTTGCGTTGCTTGCAACCAGTTGGGCCTACGCAATTCCGTTGCCTGCAAAGTTGGCGAACTCGCTTGATGCGCCGAACTTTTTATCGCTCCGTTGGCAGTCGATTTTAGGAATCGTGCTCTGTATGGTGACGGCCCGCAGTTTTGCAATGGCATTGAATCGGTTGTTGGACCACCGTTGGGATGGCGAAAACCCACGAACAGCCTCTCGGCATTTGCCTGCCGAACTCGTGACTCGTTCAGGAGTCGGTTGGTTTATCGCAGGATGTGCGGCGGCCTTTGTTCTATCATGCCTTCTTTTTCTTCCGAATCGATTGCCCTTGATCTTGTGTGTCCCTGTGCTTGGCTTCCTCGGTGGCTACAGTTTGGCAAAGCGATTTACGAGCTTAGTTCATTTTTGGCTAGGGATCGCTTTGATGTTGGCTCCAATTTGTGTATGGATCGCATTGCGTGGCGAAGCGGTGCAACTAAGTCCGACAGACATTTTGCCCGCGGTAACTTTGGGGGCGGTTGTGTTTTTGTGGGTATCCGGATTCGATATTATCTACGCTTGCCAGGATGCAGAATTTGATCGTCAGGCGGGACTTTACAGTATGCCTGCATGGCTTGGTGTACGAAACGCATTACGAGTGGCCGCAGTGTGTCATGCCGGCATGTGGTTGCTCGCACTGCTATTGAGCTATTGGTTCCCGCAGTTATCGTTGGGTTGGTTTTTTCGGGCAGCTGTGATAATCGTTGGCTTGTTGTTGATTTACGAACACAGTGTTATTTCAGATAAAAATTTAACGAGAATGCAACTAGCGTTTTTTCAACTCAACTCCATTATCAGCGTCTTGTTTCTAATTGTTGGAACAATCGATTCTTTCTCGCGTTAACAAAACTCTTTTATCTCAACTAGCTACCTTGGCCGCTTAAAGCCATTTCAATCATGATCAAACTTAACGTTCAAAGTCGCCTGCGTGTCATTCGAGATAAAGTCGAGCAAGGCGGACGGCTCAGTTTAGATGACGGTATCTTCCTTTATTCACCGGAGGTACCCCTGCACGAAGTAGGGCAACTCGCAAATTACGTTCGCGAGAAGATCAATGGAAACGTCGGCTACTACAATATAAACACCCATTTAAATCCGACCAACGTTTGCGTTTACCGATGTCGCTTTTGCGCATTCCGCTCCGATTTGCGAGATCCGAAAGGGTATGCAATGAGCGACGAGCAAATTTTGCATCGCGGACAGGAGGCAGTCGATAATGGATGTACTGAGATGCACATTGTCGGCGGTCTGCACCACAAGCTCGGATACGATTGGTACCGTGGGATGATTGAGAAGTTGCATAATGCGTTTCCCAAGCTGCATCTTAAAGGCTGGACCGCGGTAGAAATCAACTGGTTCGAATTCCTGACCAAGAAATCCTCGAAAGAAATCTTGCAAGATTTAAAGCTGGCAGGACTAGGTAGTATGCCTGGCGGTGGAGCTGAAATCTTTCACCCCGAGGTTCGCGATCAGCTTTGCGAACACAAAGCCAATTCGCACAAGTGGCTGGAGATCCATCAAGCGGCACATGAGATTGGCTTGAAAACTAATTGCACCATGCTTTATGGGCATGTGGAACAAGCCTACCACCGCATTGATCACTTGCTCAGACTAAGAGATTTGCAGGACAAAACCGGCGGCTTCCAGACCTTCATACCGTTGGCATTTCATCCGGAAAACACAAAACTATCGCACCTCAAGAAACCGTCCGCATTAATGGACTTGAGAACCATGGCCATTTGCAGATTGATGTTGGACAACATTCCACACGTCAAAGCTTATTGGATTATGCTCGGGATTGGGACTGCTCAAACGGCACTCGCTTACGGTGCTGACGACATTGATGGAACGGTGAGGCATGAGCTTATTTATCATGATGCGGGTGCGACGACTCCAGAGATGTTAACCGTCGAGCAAATGAAGCAACTGATCATCGAAGCCGGCCGTGAACCCGTAGAAAGAGACACGATATATCGCCATATCCATCGAAACCCTGAAGACTTCAAAGATTGGCAGGTCGGTGACGAGGTGGCAATCTATCAAGAAGCCGGAGTGCCGGCGTAGACCTTCTTGCCAATCGCTAGTTTCCGCAAAGTACTAGTCGTGCAACTGTGAACGGACTTGAGTATGATTGTGCGCCACAAGGCCCCACCTCTACTCTCTCCCATGAACGGTTTTCAACATGACAAGAAACATTCCGAGTTCTAAAACCATCCACAAGTGGTTTTGTTTTCTGATTGCGTTCGGTTCGATAGCCAACTCCTTCTTGCAGAACGCTTCTGCCCAAGAGAAGGTTTTGAAAATTGGCATGATTGGCTTGGACACATCCCATGCTCCAGCCTTTGCCAAACTTTGGAATAGTCCAGATGCCAAGGGGCTGCTTGCGACTCAACAAGTTGTCGTTGCGTTTCCAGGTGGCAGTCCAGACATTGAAAGCAGTTACACGCGAATTCCAAAATACACTCAGGAACTTGAGGCGTTGGGCGTAAAGATGGTCGGCTCGATCGACGAACTTATCTCTCAAGTGGATGCGGTTGTGATCACAAGCCTGGACGGGCGTCGGCATCTCGAACAAGCCATCCCGGTATTCCGCGCTGGCAAGCCTTTGTATATCGATAAACCACTTGCAGGCTCGCTTGTCGATGCGATTGCAATTCAAAAGTTTGCAGCAAAATACAACGGCAAATGGTTCAGCAGCTCATCCCTCCGATTCAGCCCAGCTATTTGGAAATATAGAGTCGACCCTGAACTGAAGAAGCAGGTTCGAGGTGCAATCGCTTGGAGTCCCTGCTCTCTGGAGGCGACTCACCCAGATCTGTACTGGTATGGAGTGCACGGTTGTGAGTCACTTTACACTGCGATGGGGCGGGGCTGCACTCAAGTCACACGCGTTAGTACCAGCGGGACGGATTCGGTCATTGGCGTTTGGGATTCGGGTCGAATTGGAGAGTTTCGCGGCCTGCGTGAGGGAAAGACGGATTATGGACTGATCGTTTTCGGTGATTCCAAAATCGAGGTGGGAGGCAAATACGAGGGATATGCACCGTTGGTCGATGAAATCGCGAAGTCCTTTGCGGGCGGAGAGGTCCCTATCGTGTCGGACGAAACGATTGAGATGTTCGCCTTTATGGAAGCGGCCGACGAATCAAAACGTCAAGGAGGTTCGCCTGTAAAGATCGCTGATGTCATGGCGAAAGCAACATTGGCTGCCGAGAAATTGGTCACGGCCAAAACGGATGCGAGTACGGCAACCAAGAAGATCGTGCTCGTCGCTGGAAAGCCATCTCACCCGCCGCGCATGCACGAATTTAATGCAGGCGTCCAAATCCTTGCAAAGTGCCTTAAGGACGTACCTGGCGTGAAGGCGGAGTTTGTTTTGAGCGGTTGGCCAAAAGATGAAAGCGTTTTTGAGAACGCTGACGCAGTGATCTTTTATATGGATGGGGGCAAGGGTCATGAAGTGGTTCAAGAGGAAGGTAAACGTTTGAAGAAGATCGACCAATGGGTGAAGAAGGGAGTCGGCATTGGATGTATGCACTTCGGAGTAGAAATCGTTCCTGATCAAGCGGGCGCCGAATTCAAGCGATGGATCGGTGGTCATTACGAAAACATGTTTTCTTGCAATCCGATTTGGGAGCCAGAGTTTAATCAGTTTCCCAATCATCCGATCACCCGTGGCGTCAAGCCGTTTCAAGCAAAGGACGAGTGGTACTTTAACATGCGTTTCGTTGCGAACGCGTCGGGTAATGTGCCTGCTGATTTTGATGGCAGCAAGTTCGTACCGATTCTCGTCGCTTCACCCTCCGATGACGTCCGGGACGGACCCTACGTTTACCCCAAAGGTCCATATCCGCACATCGAAGAACAAAAGGGACGTGCGGAAGCCATGATGTGGTCCGTTGAACGTCCCGATGGCGGTCGCGGATTCGGTTTTACAGGCGGCCATTTTCACGACAATTGGGGCAACGACAACTATCGCAAAGTGGTGTTGAATGCATTGCTCTGGGCTGCCCATGCGGAAGTCCCTCAAAATGGGGTCGAATCCAAGGTAACCCCCGAGGAACTTGAAAAGAATTTGGATCCCAAGAAAAAGTAGGTTGAGCATGGGTGGTGCTGTGCTTGGCATCGGCCAGGAGTTTTTCGTTTGGCTAAGCCCGCAAGGCTCGCGGGCTTAGTGGCCATTCTTGGGACAGTGACCAGTTGGAAACGGATACGCATCCAACGCATCCTATTTGAAGTCGTATCGAATCGCGAGTTTCGCCGGTTAAATCGAGAAATGTCGCGAAACAGCTGCTACAACAATGGCTTCATAAATTGTGGACCGACAGGCTTTGACGGAGTTGAACAATGAGTGATGAAAAAGACTGGCTGGCGTTACTCGATAAAGCGACAAGCTATGGCGATTTGCAGAGAGCATTTAATCGAATGAGCGCCGAGTCACAGACGACGGACAATGGGAATTCAATGGCCGCGAGCATTGATGAAGCCATTCGTCGCATCGAACACGAGAGAGCACGTGATCAAGCGGAACTGGATGGATTCTCTTCCCAATATGAGGCCTTTAAACAAGAGCAATCCGGTGTCATCGGATGGTTCAAACGCAAATTGCCTTTTACGGAAACTCGTAAGAAAGAACTCGGGCATCGCGATGCAGTCAACGATCAAAGTGCCGAGATACTTGCGGATAATTTTGTGATCGCCCGCGCTCAAATGCTCAAGGAACGAGTGGTTTCACCAAAGATGCGTCGAATGGGACAACAACCATCCTTCTGGAGAAGCCAACTTCTGAGCAACGATTCAGCAGGCACCATTAGAGAGTACGGGAGCGTCGTGCACGCGCTGGGTCAGGAGCTGTCGGCGGTTAAGCAGTTCGTCGACTCGGTTTCGAGCGATATCGACGCCTTTTCCGGTGCGAAATTTATCAATAAGGAGGACCAACTGCTTCGCAACGAAGATTTGATCGCGGCGCGTGAAGAGTTGAAGGCGTTGCTCGATGAGCTGCAAGACAAAGCAAACTTGCGAACCGCTGCCCTGGGAACTCTCAAACGGCTTTTGATTAGCGAACTATCCGAGAAGGATATTGATTTCAGAAACACCCTCCATCGAATCTTTTTGTTAAAGAGTCTTCTCGAAAAACATCCTAAGGTAGCTAATCGGATGGAGGAACGCTTGTCGATGGTGAAAACGATTGTTGCGAAAATGGAGGAGGTCGACTCGCTTCCCGAACGTCGTGAAAAGTTTGAGAAAGAAGTTAGTATTCTAAAACGCGACTTAGAAGCGGCAGACGACAGGCGGTTGCGCGCGGTCAGCGAGTTGGAGGGGCCAAGCCAACTTTATCAAGCTGCTTTAAGTGAGTCACAGCAAGCCAGAGCGGCCTTGAATGCCTCGAAACCACTCTATGATGCCTACATTGCGGAGCAAAACCAGGCTTCATCAAATGCTGCCGAAGTCACCTCGGATCGTGATTTTAATTTTTCGCCGTCAATTTCTAGTGTAGTATCGGAGTACAAAAGATTGGAAGAGGTTGCGACCAAGTCCGCTCAGACGCTGAGTCAAAGGACGCCAGTGTTTGAGCAAGCCAAACGCGCTCACGACAATGCCCTGAAAGAAGTAAATGCTATTCGAGACAGGTCCGATGCGAAAATCTTGGAACGAAAAAAGATCGCGGACCTCGAAACGGAACTTCAACAGCAGTTGCTCAAAGGGGCACAAAAGATCGAGTCCACGTTTCCGGAATTCCGGGCCGTAACCGCATCTTATTTGGAAGATGCGGACAAGATAACTTGGTCCGATGCACTTCGGGGCTCGGTTCGATCCATGCAGGAACTTCTCCAAGATTCGTCACGCCATGGATTCTCGCCATCGCCGTTTTCCATTGGCGGCCCCTTTGCGAATGCGGGAGTGACAAAAGTCCTAAAAGATAGGAGGAACGAGGCCGAACGACTCGCGAAGGTAATCCAGATGTTAGAGACGGACAAAAAGGTATCTACCAATGAATTAAATACTTTTTCAAAGTCAAGAAAAGAGGCACTTCAACAAAGAGGCCAAATGCTCTTAGACCGTGACGTATGTTCCGAGCTAGATTTTGACTAGTGTTTTGCCCAACTTAAAAATTTGGGTTGAGGCTGAACGTGTACGACTAGTCCGTCAGATTCAACCTTTGTCGAAGGACTGGAGGTCCGTCGTACCAAAAAATCAAATCTGGACGAAACACTAACTGGCTCTGTTGTGCTTGCAGGCCATGCACAGCGTCTCTGAAAGCAATCAAAGACTTGTGTTTTCATCGCAATCACATGGGATTTGACTACAGTTTCGGCAATGTCCTTACTTCCATTCACCAACGAGCTTGCCGTCCTCTATGTTCCAAACCCGAGCGATTCCTTCTTGACCTGTTGCGATAACATACTTTCCATTGGGCGTTGTTGCCACTCCATACAGTGAATCCGCTGCTGGTCCAAATTGCTTAACCTGTTTGCCAGAGTTGGAGTCGTGCAGGCGCACTAAGTTGTTCATCGCAGATGATACCGTGTTTGCCGTTGAACCGATAAATGCAAGCGATGTTACCTCGGTTCCGATCCCTGTTATCGTCCGAACCGATTCCCCCTTGGCTATGTCCCACAGCTTGATAGTCATGTCCGCGCTTGCGGTTGCCAATCGATTGGCATCCTCTTGCCAAGCCAATGCCAACACATGGTGTGTATGGCCCTCAAACAACTTGGTGGTCTCCAATGTTTGTGAGTCCAACAGCTTGGTCATTTTGTCGGCCCCACAGCTTGCAAGCCAACGTCCGTCTGGAGAATAAGCCAAGCCCAGCAATGTGTCACTATGTAAGTCTGGCATCGTCTTGATTGGTTTTCCATCGGCCACTGTCACAATGGCTAGCTGACCGCTTCGACTCGCCAATCCACTTCCAATTGCCACCTTTGTCCCGTCGGGACTAAAAGCGATTGCCGTAGCTCTGTCTAGAACGATGGATGGTGATTCCCACACACTCTCTTGTTGCCACGTACTGCGAATATCCTGAACCAAGACGGCAAGTTCCGCAGAAGTAGAGACAGCTTGGTTTACGGTTCGGGACTCAACTCGCTCAAGTGTTTCTGTTGAAAAGAATTCAAGAACATTGGTTGCCTTTTTGTCAACAAGCCTAGTCGCGGAAATTCGATCTCGCCCTGAAAACGCAACCGACTGGACCGAGAACCGAACCGCCTCATTGGCTGCCTTGGCTTGATTGTTTTTGGCTTGAACGCCAGCCAGGGTCTCCGTCTGAGAGACAACGCCTTGCTTAAGTTCTTCGAGCTTGCCAACGGCAGCCTTCTCATTTTCTTGGATGCCGCGCAGAGCTTGATTTGCGTTCTCAAGCATGACCTTCGTTTCCGTGTTTTGCTTATCCAGATCGGCGAGCGTTTTTTTCTTTGGCTCCAACTCAGTTGTTAGCTTCGCAAGTTTCTCCGTGGCCGCGTCGATCACCATTTTGGTTTCGGCCATCAACTTTTCATGGGCGGCGACTCCCTCGGCTGCCGCTTGCAACTCTTTTTCCTTAGCTACCATCGCTTGAGCCGCTTTTTCTTGAAGCGCCTGAGATGCTTTGACTGCCGCTTGCTCAGCTTCCAAGGCCTTCTCATTTTCGGTTACTGATGCTTTGGCTCGGTCTAGCGTCGCTTGAGTTCGCCGTAGTTCTCGATCCGATTCGAGCAAAGCCATCTGCTCCTTTCGGTCTCGTTGAATCGTTCCTGCCACTTTGGATTGCGATACATTCCAAAGTTGGATCTTGCTACTGCCGGTCGATTCATCTTGAGTAACGGAACAGACCACTTGCCTGTCCATCGACAAGCGAACGGTATCGACAGGGCCTGCGGCATTCATAGCCACGGCCAAGGGATGGTCCACAACAAGTTCGGCGACCCCAGGCATCTTGAATTGCCAAATCGAAGCTTTGCGTTCTGAAGTCATCAAAAGCAGGGATTCGTCCATTGAAACAAGCGACTGAATCGCGGTTGGCAACTGTGTGATTGTGGGTGCGCTCGGAGTACCATCGACGAGCTCCCAACTGTACAACTTATTCGAGACGCCCACTGCAAACAAACGCTTGCCCGAAGGGCTCCAATCGCCATTCGAAAGCCCAACTTCGGGGACCGAGATGGGCTCGGACTTGGCACCGTTTTTCTTGGCGATTCGCAGCATCGATGCGGCGATAGCGTTCGGGTCAGAAGCGTCAGCGGGCGCTGCGGCAGGCTCAACCATAGCGAAAATGTTACCGTCAGAAGTCGCGCAAAGCAGTTTCGGCATTTCGATCCCGCTCGTGGCCAACGCTGTCCTAGTCGCTTCAATGTCAGACACAGCACGACGCCAAATTTTAACTTGGCCGGTACTACCGGATGCGATTCGTTGACCATCTGGGCTGATGGCGATCGATTGGATAAAGTCAGGATGCGCGTCGGCAATCACTTGTGTCGGAGCTACGTCGAGCATTCCGACAATTGGAGTCGAACTTGCCAATCGTTGGGCATCTTGAAAGATCAGTTGGCCGCCACGCCCAAAGACAATAAACTCGCTGTTAGGGGAGATCGCAATCGCATAACTCGCTCGCGCACCCTCAGGCAAACGAAGGTTCGCGAGGTTCGTCATGCTTTGGTCCGGACCACGCGTTAGCGCACCACCTGCAACCCAACCCTTGAGCAACGTGACTTGTTCGGGAGTCAAGCGTTCGGCTCCAACCTTGTTGTTAATAGGGGGCATGATCGTGTCCGCGTCACCCACCGGCCTCGTAAGCAAAAGACTCGCGTCGATCTTGGCTAAATCGAATGCCGGTCCCGAATCGCCACCACGCAGCAAGTCCGCTTGCGTTTCAAGTTTGAGCCCTCCCTCGGAGAGTTTGGCATTGTGGCAAGCAGTGCAGTTTTTTCGCAAAATCGGAGCCACGACGTCCTCGAAGTAAATCGGCGACTGAGCAGCGCAAGTCGTGCTGGTGATCAATGCAATGACACATGCAAGAGCCCTTGCTCTGCCGCTCACGTTTGATTTGGCCAAAATCATGGTGCATCTCCGATACGAACGCGTAAATTGGAACTAGGTAATTGCAAGGTTATGTTCTTTGACTTTTCTTTTGCTGCCGGATCTGCGTTGGGAATGGCAACCGCCGCCTCACACAGTGTCCCAAGCAGATACTCTCCGACAGGTGCGTCCTTGGGGACTTGAAGATCTAGCACACCTTCGGTAGCTTTCGCGTCGATCTTGATTTCGCCAGCGGTCGTTTTAGGAGGGCTGTGGTGCAAGCGAATGGTGACCGGTACTTCGCCACCGGTTCGTCGCGTGATGCGAACCGGGACTTTCAACGATTGAC
>JANMNR010000540.1:0-2630 GCA_031368325.1 Pirellula sp. | reverse complement strand
CCTCCCGGTATAAGCAATGCTGCCGCTCGCCTAACAGCCCAGCCATAGGCTGCGGTGTCAAAAACGGGGCTTGCGATTTGCGCCGTATCTATTCCCAACGACAGTGTTTGCTACGGCTACATTGTCTGATTTCTACCCAGCCAATGCTGTCCGGTTCGGGATTGACGCGACGTACACCGCTTAGTTTCCTTGAACGGAAGGCAGACGCGTCGCGGTTGTTGATTGGAGTCACCTTGCCACAGGTTCATGAATTCTCAGTGGAGGTCGGCAGAACGATACCGCCGAGGGTTGCGTAGAGCTTGATCACGGCACTGTCGTCTTCATTGCCGTGGCCCGCAGCGACAGTGTCGATATAAAGTTGATAAGCGGCCGTAGCGAGCGGGAGGGGAAAGCCTAGGTGTTGCGCCGCTGCGAGCACGATACCAAGGTCTTTGACGAAGACGTTGACCGCGGAGAGCGGCGTATAGTCGCCGGCAAGTATATGTGGAACTCGGTTGGCAAACATCCAGCTCGATCCGGCCGAACTGCAAATCACTTCGTATAGCTGCTTCGGATCGGCACCGGCACGAATGCCTAGCGCGAGGGCTTCACAGGCAGCAGCAATGTGAATGCCGGCTAGATGCTGATTAACCATCTTGACGGTGGAACCAATACCCGCGCGATCACCAAGTCGGAAGACTTTGCCTGCAACGGAATTGAGTAACCCACCCGCAGCGGCAAAGGCTTCTGCCCGGCCCGAGGCCATCACGGTCATCTCGCCAGCCGCCGCTTTCACCGCTCCACCCGAGACCGGTGCGTCGATCAGCCATAGTCCGGCAGATTCTAGTCGAGACTCCCATTTCGGCGGAAGTGCTGGGTCGACGGTGGCGGACGCGATCACGACAGACCCTCGTTTCAAATGCGCCACCAGTCCCATTGAATCAAAAAGAACTTCTTCCGTCTGAGCGGCGCTGACGACGAGGATCTGCACCGCGTCGCACGCACGAGCCAATTCCTGAATGCTACCCGCTATCTGGCCACCGGCGGCGGCCACGGTCGCACAAGCGGACGCATTGAGATCGAAGCCCCATGTAGGAACATTGCGATTAAGAGCGGTGAGGGCGGCACCTCGTCCCATCGAGCCGAGACCTATTACGCCGAGGGTGGAAGGTGGATTCATAGATTGAGGTTGGTATGAAAGAACTTCGCTAAAATGGCGGTGCGCTCAGCATCGTAGAACTCCGCGCCCCCATGTTTGCCGCCAGGCAACACGATGAGCTTCACAGGCAATCGCTGATTCTCATAAGCCTTTGCAAATTCCTGTGATTGTGCCGGTGGCATTTGCGGATCGGCATCGCCGTGGATTAATAGCAGCGGAGGATCGTTCCTATCGAGGTGTGCAACCGGGCTCGCTAGTTTTGCCAAATCCTCTTTTTCGTTGGGCTGACCACCAAGTAAGAGTTGGATCGCAGGCACTCGCATCTTTAATCCAAACTCGGTGCTTTGAGACAAGATAGACTGCAAGTTTGATGCACCGAAGAGACTCGCGATGCACTGCACATCACTGCTCTGACTCAAGTGCTCGCCAACCTTCCCTTCCAGCTCTTCTTGGCCGTTTGTTACACCTGCTAGTGCAGCCAAATGCCCGCCGGCCGACGAACCAACTATACCGATGCGGGACGTATTGACGCGATACAACTGAGAGTTTGCACGCAGGAAGCGTATGGCGGCCTTGATGTCGTGGATCTGTGCGGGAAACACCGCTTGGGTCGAAAGCCGATAGTCAACACTTGCGATCGCGAAGCCATGCTCCAGCAGCTTTGCTATCGGTACACCCGATTTTGATCCGGCACGCCAAGCACCTCCGTGTACATAGACAAGCAACGGCGGATTGGAGGCCGTCGGGGTATGCAAGTCCAATTTGAGCGAAAGCTCGCCCACTCGAGCATACTCGATGTCGGTCTGTACGTCTGCGAAGACGGAGTTGCTAATTCCAAACAAGATGATGAAGACGATAGTTCTCATGAGTCGGTCGGCGTTCCATTTCGAAGCTGTGCTCAGCGACATGCCGAGCGCAATCTAAATGGTAACGTACAGAACGGATATGAACACAGGCTGCGTGATGGTTGTTTTGCCCGAAGTGCTTCAACGGCCAGGAAGTGGGACGCCAGGTCCATTCCCTACATGAACTAGGTCGCCCCTCGTCTTTGGACCTGGCAAAATGGTTAACTGGAAGCTATCAACCCAGAGCCATATCTTTCCAAACCGAGGCCTAAACCGTACCATTGATGAGTTCTCTATACTACAATGCGGTGCTCCCCTCGCCGAGATTGAAAACACTTGCAAAGTAGGAGCCTCTGAATGAATCGCTTCATCCGCGACTCTAGTTATTACCTAGCACTCGTGATGGGTATATCGGCCAGCAATTCGAATGCTGTCGCTGACGATGCGGAGTTGCTCTTTGTGCGCCGTATTCAACCGCTCTTGAGCGAAAAGTGTCTGGCATGCCATGGGAACGATGCGTCGGAAATTCAAGGTGGACTCGACATGCGTTCGCGGGCAAGCTTGCTTCGAGGTGGTAATCAAGAAAAACCTGTTCTTGTAGCTGGCAAACCAGACGAAAGTCCAATCTACCAAGCCATCCTCCGAAC
>JANMNR010000515.1:0-7311 GCA_031368325.1 Pirellula sp. | reverse complement strand
GGTTCGGGAGGGCGATCGTTCATCCGGAAATCTGTTGCAGCAACATTCCTTTGCTGCTGTAACACCTGCCGGTCGCGACGGTTTGCAGCTGTTGGCAGGGATGGTGAAGAGCCTACAAACGCGAGACAGCAATGTTCCATCTCTTGACACATCGCCTGGCGTTCCGAAGGTACCCAAGGGACCAAATCCTTTTCTCCTGATGCGAGGGATATTGAACCCGCCCAGTGTCCTTGTGCAAATGGGCGATTTCGCGATTAATGGAATCATCGACTTAGCCAAGTTGAGCTCAATTTCCGAGGATGGAGCGTGGTCCATTTACGGAGACAACTCCCAGTTGAGAGCTGAAGTTCGAAAGCGACTTGTGCAACAACACGGAGTGAATCCCGCGCAAATTCATCTTCATGCTGGCGGGATCGAACAATCGGCGATTGCTCCCTACTTGCATGCTTATTCGTATTGTGATGCAAGACAGCGATCGGCAGCCAATGCGACTTGGCTTAATCGCTGGACGACAGGATTTCACGCGAATCACGAAGAATTTCGTGCTGGGTTAGAAAAGGCGTTGAACGGAAAGATGGTCTGCCCGCTAGGGGGCCAGTATGAATTGCAAATGAAGCCTGGAGCAACAGGGCTGTGGACCAGTTCGGCTTGGAATGAGACGAGCCTAGCACTAGTCCGGGATGTTCCGCCCGAGTATCGGTTTCCATTCCTACAATGGCTCAAGAATTTGAAACTTGACTTCAACTTAACCCCAACCAGTCTGAGTTCCGAGATTGTTTTGGACGTAGAAACGAAAACCGATAAAATGAAAGGCTCTCGACCTTAACGCGAGCGACAGGCTTCCGTGGAACAAAGCCCGAATTGGTAACATGAAACGCGATGTCGCAAAATCAAAAGAGTTCTTTGAGTACCGAGGGTATCTTCAGTTCTTGGCAAGGCGACATTTATCAACTCGCTACAACGCAAAGCTCGATCAATCGGACATCGTTCAACAAACGCTTCTAAACGCTTTCGCGACGCAAGCTCAGTTCCAAGGGCAAACCGAAGCTGAACGTTTGGCTTGGCTGCGTCAGATCTTGGTCCGCAATGTAGCCCATGCCACGAGAGAATTGCACACCAAGAAACGAGACCTTCACCGTGAACAGTTGATAGCAGATGATATCGATGCGTCTTCTTCACGCTTGGAGACATTTCTTTTGGGAAATGAAGCCAGCCCAAGCCAGCAAATGGTTCGAAACGATAAGGTTCGATTGATTGCGGCTGCAATTGAGCTTTTGCCAACCGACCAAAGACAAGTCGTGATCCTTCGCTACTGGGAAGAAAAGTCCTTGACCGAACTTTCCGAACACTTGGGCAAATCCACGTCCGCAGTGGCCGGAATACTTCATCGCGCCACGAAGAAGCTGAGGAGCTTGTTAGCTTCTGAATCTTGAGTGATTTTCGCCTTACAAAGAGGGCTCCTTATGTGCCAAATGCCTGAAAGCCCACCAGCAGCTTTTGTTGCTGATACCGAGAGTTGTTCCAAGGTCCGTCGTTTGTTCAATCCACTCTCAGACCGCTAGGGGATTCGTTCTCCATGTCGGAACAAGAAGACCCGTATCAAACATCCGTGTTGTTGCTAAAGCTTGTGCGCTCGGGGGAAAAGAGCGCGTGGTATCGCTTAGTCAATATCTACACGCCGCTCATCGTGTTGTGGTCCCGTCAACATGGAATGCGAGGCGCCGACATCGAGGATATCACGCAGAATGTTTTTATTGCTGTCGAAAAGCACATTGAGGGGTTTGGGAATGAACGAGCGGAAAACTCCTTCCGAGCTTGGCTCTGGACAATCACGCGATCAAAGATCATGGATCAATTGCGTTTGGAAAAAAGAAATCCCATCACGATAGGCGTTCAGGATTTGGCTAGATTCGAATCCGTCGGTTACAACTTGGACGAGGAACGAAACGCATCGGCGAATGAACTGAAGGTGTTGATAGCGGCAACGTTGAAGTTCATTCGTCAAGACTTTTCGGACCAGACCTGGACTGCTTTTTGGTCGACTGCGGCCTTAGGACAACGCCCGAAGGAGGTAGCCAGCGAGTTGGGAATGACCGCTGCGGCTGTTTGCATGTGCCGAGCACGGGTGTTACGCCGACTTCGAGAAACGCTTCGTATTGAACAATAACCGGCCGAGGCAGGGAAGTGTGAATTAAAACGCACGGTCAAAAATTTTCGAGTGAACGATATACGTTGTACCTTTTGTCAGGCAACGACAACTCGGGAAAAGCTTATTAGCATCCGAGTCCCCCCACCCACCATGGAGCTCCCCATGATCAACGCATGTCCACAGCCAGAGGCACTAAGAAGTTACCTCCGAGGGAAATCCAAGGATACAGAAGCCGAAAGCGTTGAATCTCACCTAGTCAATTGCCAGCGCTGCCAGGTTTACCTCGAGGTTTTGTCCGAAGAGTCCGACTCGCTCATGCAACTAGTTGCGGACGCTGTTGCGACTCCGGCATTGACAGTGGGGAAGCACGCCGATTCGCAATCATTGAATGTTGGTTTTGCATCTCGCGAGCAAGTGAATATCTAAACTCCGGTGGGGAGCGGAGCAGACAACTCAACCTACATGATTCGGGACTACCGCATTTTGGAGTGCATTGGTCAGGGTGGAATGGGAAGCGTCTATCGCGCGTTGCACATCCGACTTAACCGGCAAGTCGCAGTGAAGATCCTCAAGTCGGATCGCATAGGACCGGAAGCGATATCTCGCTTCGCACGTGAAATGAGATTGCTCGCTCAGCTTGAGCATGGTCACATCGTTCGAGCATTGGACGCAGGTGAACACGATGGGCTACCCTATTTTGTCATGGAATTTGTAAACGGAATCAACCTTAACCAACTCGTGCGCAGGCTCGGGCCGTTGCCGGTACCTGAGGCTTGTAGCATCGTGCGACTCGCCGCTTCAGCACTACAGTATGCGCATCAACAAAAGGTGATTCATCGCGACATCAAGCCTTCGAACTTGATGATTACGGCGGATGGCAACGTTAAATTGCTGGATTTGGGACTGGCGCAGATCCTCGAACTAGATGCCGACGATTCTGTTTCGAGAGCCGATCAGGTATTAGGCACTTTGGCTTACATGTCACCCGAGCAACTTTCAGGAAGTCATCTAGTGACACCCCAATCCGACATTTTCAGTCTTGGTGTTACGCTGCATGAACTGTTGACAGGACAACGACCTTTCGAACGACCAGGCATGCCGCCACTGGTATCGGATGTCCGATCCGTTCGACCCGATGTTGATGACGAGTTGAGCGCACTGGTGGGAGACATGATCGCATTGCCCCCGTCTGAACGCCCCCAGTCAATGGCCGAAGTAGAAACGCGGTTGAGCGCATTTTCCCCAGCAGAAGATCTTTCCGAAATGGTAGCCGAGTACTATCGATTGGGTAACCGCACTGTTTCGCGAACCAAATCGGTCGCGGCCAACGAAGGTGTCGAAGCAGGAAGTTTGCAGCGACGGGACCAACAACCGAGTTCAAAGCGTCAGGGCCTAGGAAAAGCAGCTTTAGCCCCGCTGTCGTCGCACGCTCCCAAACGCAGTCGTGCGGCAACTTGGCTGACCAGATCGGCAATCGCACTGTCCCTTTTCGGAATGGGCTGGCTGGCTTTTCAATTGAATGCAAAACCAACATTGGACGATAGCTCGAGTGGCAAAGTTACAGTGACAGCCGAAGGGAAAGTAGGTTCACAATTACTCGCCGAAGGCAAGATAAAACTGGTAAACGAGAAAAACGTCGTATTTGACCTGTTGCTTGGGGAGTCGCGGTTACCAGTCGGGACGTACAAGATGAAATTCATGGACTGCCCAGAAGAATTTCAGCAAAATGGAAATCAACTCGAGGTCTTCGCAACAGCAACAAGCCACTTAACGGTCAACCCGGGCCTAACCAAGTCCTTTCAATACCCTGAGATCCCGGAACAAGTGGGAGCGAGTGTTGACTACCATGGGACCATAAGCCATGCAGGTTGGGCGAATATTGGTAAACCCCTCGCGTTCAACATCCACCTGGAAGTACTCTCGGTCGATAAACAACCAGACACACCGGTTAAAGTCTGGTTGAAGGTCGAGGTGACAAGCAAAGGCGCAGAAGACTATACCGAGACTGCCTATTTGAATTTCGATGCCAAAAAATGGCTCTCGGGTCGGAAACTCGACGTGAGTATGGGGTGGATCTCAGCTCACAGTGTTGCCATCGAAAGTTTTATGGCGAACAGGAAAACGAGTGGAAGTAAATCGAAGGAACTTGTCGTCCGTTTCGACGCAAGACACGATCTAGTCAGCGAAATAGACTCGATTCCGTTGCCAAAGGAGCGTTTAAGTGTTCAGGATGTTCTCTCCTTGGTCTTTGGCCAAGACATCCCTTCGGCCGGTGGCGTCTTTGGTAAAGTACGCAATACGCTGGCAAGTTCGGGAAAACGCAATACGTCGCTACAGCTTGTAAACGATGCGTTTGGAGACCAACAGTGCTACGTAGTAAGCTCACGGGAACAATGGGACGAAACGAATACAAAGGGTTTCACGCTGGCACGCAGAAAGAGCAACCCATTCGGCTTCATTCTGATGGAGATGAACTTTCCAAACGAGTTTGTCGCTGTATGCAAAATTAAGAACTCGAGTGTCGTGGATTCAGGTGTCAACGAGTTGAAGCAAAGACTTACCGAAATGGCGCAATCGGAGTTTCAACCGGGCTCATTGGCCGCGATTAAAGAGCCGCCAGTTGTATCGCCGCTTCCAGTTATTGAAAAAAAACCGCAAAAAAGGCGTCGTCCAAGGCCCATTCCACCACCTGAATTTAAGAATTCCTTACTCGGTGGGTGGGCATACGAATTCGGTGCTGCATTGGCCGGGGATCTGTCTAATAGACCACAGTCACCACGTTTACCGGAACCACCAGTACCGGAACCACCAGTACCGGAACCGCAACCACCTCGCTACAAACGTTTTGATCTCGCGCCCATGCCGCAACAACCTTCATCGCAAACATTTCACGGAACGATCGCGTTAAACCGAAATCAAAGCGAAACGATCTCCGCAACGATCAAGATGTTGGGCGAGGAGCAGGTGAATGGCCGCAGCTACCGTTGGATTGATGTCGACTTTACGTCTCGAAGCGAAAACTACTCTGAATTCGCGAGAGTCCTTGTTGACGCTACGGAGTACGAGGGCTCTAGGCATTTCGCGATTCAGAAGGGTTGGATCGCCTACGGAAACAAAGAGTCTATCTTCGAAATCCCCTCCGATGGGAATCTGGATGCGTTGGTCGACGACCGCCTACTTCTTCAAACCAAACCAAAATGGAATCGAATCGGAGTTGTTGATGTTCTGTCACTTCTATTTAATACGGACCTCAAGCCGAGGACCAGCCTGGGTTCGCTTCGGGATGAATTTGCGGGGCCATTGGCCGGGCTAAGCCGCGAGTTTCGACGAAAGGAAGTTAGCCATAAATCAGGTGAGTCGTTTTCTTGCGAAGAATGGAAGTCACCCCTGAGTTTACCCTTGTTGGGCTACACATTTTTGCGGAGTGAGCAGGTTCCTTTCGGTTTCGTGTCCGTCACTCTTAACCGAGGGGAGCTAAGAATTCAGCTCGACATGGAAAGCCGTCGCCTACTACCGTCGGATGCATGGTCTCAAAGTGCATTCGGTACACCATTTCAACTGCAAGCTTTGCTTCAAGGCAGCCAAAAGCGCCTTGAACCAAAAGCAAATTGGCAACTTTGGACATGGAGTCACGCTGGCAAAACCTACAAGGCTTGGGCGGAGTTCGGCGGTGAGATCGAAGCTCAAGCTGGCCGCCAAGTGCTTTTGCGTGATTTGGAAGGGAACCAAATTCGCGTTGGAGTAGCCGCACTTTCGGACGTGAATATAGCGTCCATCAGGAAAGGTCGACTTTGGTCCAAGGATTCGTTCAAGGGGTCGACTCTCTCGCTTTGGCGAACGATCCGAAATGACAATCGCAAATTGAACGAACTCACTTTTGAAATCCAGAACAGCAACATTCTTGCGATTGGAAAAGTAGACCAATTCGACCCTGCGGACAAAGAATGGGTAAAAAAGCTTCGGGCTGCAGGCGATTCACCACAGGACGAAGCCGTGCGCGAAAGGGGCTGGCAGGACTTTGCGGGCCATATTCGCTAACTTTTTGACTTTGCTCCCCTGGCCCGTTTTGGCCCAAAAGGGAGCGTGGGGGAGTAAAGCACATCGTATTCCCGCAAATGCCACTGACTTTGATCTCGACGATCGTTACCAATGCATTCTCCAACGTGAACTTAGTGCTTCTTCACACCTTAAAGCAAGGGTTGAATTGAACCTGTACGACGTACTTCTAGTCCGTCGGCGCAAACATTTGTCGACGGACTGGAAGTCCGTCGTACCCTAAAAACAGCTTTGACGACGCAATAAGAAAAGCGAACAGTCTTTGCAATTTGGCTCCGTCAGCGTACTATCGGCTGCTAGCCTATTAGAAAGACGATTTTGGAATGGGTAGGATGTGGACCAAGGCGATGCCAGACCATGACATGATTTCACACGAAATAGACGGCGAAGCCTTAGTTCGGATTGGCCCCATTTGCGATGCCTTCGAGGCAGCGTTAATTCATGGTACTGATCCTCGCATCGAAGAATTCTTGGCCAAAGGAAACGAGCTAGATCGCAGGGGATTGCTCCTCGAGTTATTGAAACTCGACCGTGAGTATCGAGCCGCTTCGGGTACCCACCTTGCATTCAGGGACTACCTAGCCAGGTTCCCGAACGACGAGGATTGTCTTCTAGCCGCCTGGACTGAAGCCGACACGATCGATTCCGCATCTGTCGGTCAGCCTTCGCCACAGCCGGACACGCGCGAACTACCGAGACGGATCGGGAACTACGAACTCCAAGAGGTTCTCGGCCAAGGCGGAATGGGTGTCGTGTATCGCGCGGTACAGTACGCTGGCGATACTCCTATTCGTGAGGTGGCTCTGAAGGTTATTCGCATCGACCAATGGTTTGGCGTCGAGGACAAACGGAGTGGCCAACTGCTTGCTCGTTTTCGAGAGGAGACTCGTTTTGCCTCGCAGTTGGAGCATCCCAACATCATTCGTGTCTACGACATCGGACAGATGGACGGACTTGACTACTTCTCGATGCAGATGATCAACGGGAATGATCTTGCGTTGTTCGTGCAGAAACAGGGCCCCTCTTTCAATAGGATCGCAGAGATGCTCATTCCTATCGCGAGAGCCATTGCATTTGCCCATTCAAAAGGAATCGTGCATCGCGAT
>JANMNR010000390.1:0-7404 GCA_031368325.1 Pirellula sp. | reverse complement strand
ATGCCGTCATCGATGAATTGAAGCTTTCCAACAAGGACCGCGTCCTGACGGATGCCGGCGCTGATTGGGACGAGGATCGTGTCGTCCGCGAAATGCAGACCAGCCGCTACTACCTGCCAAACGAGGTTCGGGCATCAAGACCGGTTGTAGAACATTTTGCATTGTCAAAGTACCTTCAGTGTGTGTATCTACTTCCGCCATTGATATGGCGGTGATCGAGTAGAATATACGACATGCCACTCCATGAAACAAGCAATAAGGCGAGACTTCTGGGCGAACGCCAGCATCCAATACGCTTCTTAGACGACTTTCCTTTGCTTTTCGTACTCGTACTCAGCCTTCGGCAGTACTCGTACCCGTGCTCGAATCAACCCTTTCAATCGACTAAGAGTACGAGTACCATTTCATCGCCATAGGGTACGATTCACAGCAAAACGTAGTGGTGATCAGCGAGAAGTGTCAATAAGGCTTAGTTTTTTACATGAACAAGTTGCCATGTCCCTTCCGATATGACGAACGTCAAACGCATGATGGGCAAGTCGCTACCTGTGGGCTGCTAGCGCAGTTGCTTGAGGTAGACGATTCTGAACTCTGCTCAGTTCCTCGAGCAGCGTGTGAGATTTGTTGTCAAACGGTTCCTGTCGCCAGTCGTTTCGTCAATAGCGTGTTTCCGTCATTGCTGCTGCAAGCATCAACTCAGTACTTAGAGCGCCGAGACCGAACCAACGTCGAAATTCTGAATGCGAAGCGTTTGATACGAAATTCGGAACTAGCGATCGCTTCCGAACTCGCGTCTGAGTTACCTCGTATCGACACGTGCGATGTATTCGCCATTTGTCTCGACGCATCAGCATTAACTCGTAAGTCGATCGCGAGTATTCTTGCCCAAAATGATGTAGTTGTAACACTGCATCTAATCCTTGCGGATCGCGGGGCATTACCGTTGAATGACGAATTTGCTTCGCTTTGGAATGTGCAGGTTTATGAGGCTTCTCCCACAAAGCAGCCATATCACATTATCCACGAAACCATCCCGAAGATTCGATCGGAGTATATCGCGTTTCATGATTTTCGATCTACGTCGTTTCCGGATCGCTTATGCAGTGCGACACGTGAACTCTATCGGACTAGTGCCGATTTTCTCGGCTCGCCGATGGTTACGGACGCTGGAGTCGTTGAGGCTTTCCTGCCAACCATCGATTATGGGCCAACGATTCCCTGTCCGACCTTGGTCTTTCGTCGCAACGCATTCCTCGATTTGGGCGGATTTGCAGACCGAACCGACGACTATATTCCTGAATTACTGTATCGCGCACATTTGTCTGGAAAGCGAGTCCATATCATACCTTTTGCGACTGTTCAACTAGCGGGTGAATGGCAACCGCCAAGGATCGGAGCAAAACCTGAATACACCTCTCGCTTTCAGTCGTTACGTCATCATGCCATGGGTTACCCGCAACAGTCGATTAGCGCCGATGTCGTGATACCGATACATGGTCAACTCGAGTACGCCAAACAGGCGATTGAAAGCATCGTCAACCAAGTGGGTGCGGAAGCAGTCGTACATCTTATCGATGACGCGAGTCCCGAGTGTACACAAGATTTGTTTCGCCTTTGGAGGTCGCATCCACGAGTCCGTCGCTATCGCAATACGACAAACATTGGCCAGTACGCTTCGTTTAACAATGTATCCCGCTATTTTGAAACGGAATTGGCTGTGGTCCAGGACGCCGACGATATCAGTTTGCCTCATCGTTTGTATGCAGGCGGAAATTTACTTGGTTTGTGTGATGCCGAGTACTATGCCGCGAGCGTCGAGTTATTCGGTGATGCAACTCTCATTTCCCGTGCGTTCCCAAATCAACAATTCCGGCATTCATCCAACGCCAGTCCAAATTCAGCATACTTTGCATTGAACCCAACAGCCTTTTTTCGTGTTTCCATGTTTCGGCGGTTGGGTGGTTACAGTGATTACGGAGGCGTGAAGTACCGCGGAGGACTGGATTCCGAGTTTATGATTCGAGCTCACCACTCAGGAGTCCCTTTCGTGATTTCTTCAGAGGTAGTTACAAAATTTCGGGTTCACGGCAATTCCGCCACGCGCTGCGAGGATACTGGATTTGGTTCGCAAGCTCGTGAGCGTTCACGTCAAGAGTGCCAACGTCGATTCAATCTATTTCGACAATACCGCTTTCACCCTAGCGCGTTTGGTACGATCAGGCGCTACGAGTCTATTACGGAGCGTTTGTAGCGCGGGTTTCAGTCTGAATAGGGCGAGATCGAACGACGCGAAAACCATTAAAGGAGTATTCCAAATCCGGGAGATCATAGCCGATGCTTTGCGGCCTAATCGCTTCAGAAAAATCATCTCGAAAGCTGTAGCCGCACAAACCGACTCGCTTGGGATCCTTCGGGTCCTTTTCTGAAACCCATTCGCGACTACCCGTAATCATATCGAAAACACCGAAGTCATTGGGTTTGGTCGTTCCCAACGGCCAACCTCTACGGCCTTGATCACGAAACCTTGCGTACCCATGAACGAGATGGATGTCATGACCAAAAGCGAATTGCGTTTTGGAACCACCTGACTCAAGATAGAACCATTCTTCCGCAGTCGGGAGTCGGTAACCCGTGCGTTGCCGATAGTCCGGAACCATGTCGACTGCGACTCCAGGGCCATCCTTGCGTTCCGGGTAACACCATTGGTCTTCGCTCAAACCAGCCTGATTTGAAAGCCAATTGCAATACGCCACCGCGCGATGATAGGTCTGCCAGAGCACCGGACAATCCAGAGTCGGCGATCCAACTTCTTCTTGCTTGCAGTTCGGATCGAATCGCCGAAACTGCTCCACCGTGACCTCGCCGATCGAAGCATCCAATTGATACAAAGCCTCTGAGTCGTGGCGAGGAAATCGAATCATAGTAAAACCCTCCGAACTAACATACCAATCGCGACTGCGATCTTCGGGTAATTCCTTTGTAAGTGACTCTTGGATCGTTTGTTCCTCATTCCATTGCCTCAGGAACCACAACGATGTCGAACGCAAACTCGCATGATTGGCCGTATGAAACCAACCTTTGATCAACGTGACCGTACGATCTCGTAAATCACCAGTAAGCTGATCAGGTTTGAATTCTCCCAGGGCCATCACCAGACCACAGCGAATCGACGTATCAGACTCCGAATTCAGACGCTGGGCAATCCATTGCGGATTCACTTGGAGTGGAACGACACGTTTGATCAGTTGCGTTCTCGCATCAGGAATCCCTTCGGACTTAAGTACGGACCAGACCAGTTCACTGGACGCCCCGAAACGCAATTGAAGAGCGGCAGCGTTGGCCTTTCGGCGCGCCGTCATCTGCCAGTCGGAGGACTCCATGGACAGCGATTTGCTAAGCACGTCATTCAATAGGGGACGAACAGCGTTTTGATGGGGGTCGATTTGTTTAACGACAGCCTCAATCTGCTCGATCGATGCACAGAGGAACCGATCCGCCAATTCTACTGGATCTTCTCTAAGGAAATCGACAAGCAATGTGTGTGCCGCTGAGCGACGGAGGTCCTTCTCTTTGGAATCCAACATCACTGCGGACAATCGATCCAATAGAACAGAAGCGGCAGGTCGAATCAACTGAATCAAAGCTGAGTAATACTGACGATCGATGTTTGCAAACCTGATCAATTGGTCGGACACGAAGACTTTGTGTGCGTCCCAAGAGCTCTCGGCATCTTTGCGCGAGGGCGGATCGAAACTTGCCAGTACCAACGCTGCATTGAATCGGCGATTGAAAGGGCGACCATTCACATCCGACTCCTCTAAAATCGACGTTTCGTCAAGTGTCTCCTTCAATCGCTGGATGAAATGGTCTCGTTGAGGACGCAATTCTTCACAGAGGAACGCCAACGTTTCCGGATCGGAGGTAACCAAATCATCGTAAAAAACGTCTAAGGATAGCTTACCTGCGCGTCGGATGGCGAGATTGGCAAACAGTTTCGCGGGTCGGTTTTCCCTGTTGTCCAATCGAATCGCTTCCAAACTCGCAAGTGTCCAATACTCGTAGCCATCCATTTGATCGAGCAAGTTGCGAACTTGTCCGACGTGCGCGGTCGCAAGTTGTTTGGTCAGTGAAGTTGCGTGATTCCACCGCGAGAATTGGTGCAGAATGCAGAAACTGGCAATCATCGCTATCGAAGCAACGATGGTTCGAGACAAATGTCGCTTTGTTGCGAATCCCATCATTCTTCGCTGTGTACGGTTCCATTGATCATGCGTCGTATACGCAAGGATGGACAACCATTCCAGCCAAGTTGGCAAATGAAGCGAATCGGGCCGCACTTGCCAAATTTCAGCACGTTCATTCAGCCGAATTTCCGCGCGACCCTTTCGAGTCTCCCGCTGGGTTCGAGCGCGCCAAGCAACAATCGAAGGGACCAAAAAATCGTGTGCCAGCTGGTAGTAGCCAAGCTGTGACACGATTCCGGATTGGCTGGAGCTCGTATCTTCGCTATGCCCTTCAGGATCGGTTAGCGTAATTAGGTGCAATTCCGAGTCGAGAATACGTAATAGTTTTTGAAATTGCTTGGGGCGATCCGCATATCCAGATGCCTGCATCAGCTCGTCACGCGATTTCATATGACCCTTGAGGTTGGCACCCAGCTGCGGCAAGAGAGCCCCCAGTGTCGCATCGACAGCTTGACGGTGAATTCGATAATCCACCGGTGCATTGTTCACGACAAAATGCTCATCTAAGAACATCACACCCACACCCGCCGTACCGCCACTCTTTCGCAACGTCGCTGGTGTCCAAGGTTTGGTCTTGGTCATTTCAACAAACAACGCCAAGCGAACAGGCGTCACTTTCCCATTCTCCGACAACTCGACCACTGCTTGATCTACAAAGGCCCGTTGATCGCGAGTCGCCTGGGAAAAGTGCTCTGGCAACCGCTCAAAAGCATATCCAAACTCGATCAACACTCGACGAGCGTGCGATGGATCGAAGAGGTCGACCAACGCCATATTCTGATTCTGCAATAGCTCAACTTCTAGTAAATCCATAAACCGACTGCAAGCCAACCAAAAATCGTCGCGGACTAACACAATGCACTGCACATGCTCACCGTCGCACTGCCGGAGGGCTTTCGTGAGTTCGGCTTGCTCGGGATGATCCGTCGAGTAGAGCCATTGCTCAAATTGGTCGATCACAATCAAAACCTTCTTGCGATCTCCCATGACACGCCCGTGTCGTAAACTAGAGATCGATTCTCGCAATCCGAGATTCGTGTCCAGGTAGGGACACTTTCGTCGCAACCGATGTAGCAAGCGTGTGTCTGTTGCACCCGGTGCGGCCTCCACGAAAACGGAAGTGACGTTGCTTGCCAGCGTCGGAATCAATCCTGCACGGATGAATGAACTCTTGCCACAGCCCGATTGCCATTATTTCAAACCCTCGCGAAAACTATTATGGGGATCGGACACTTCGATTTTTCCTTTCCAAAAGCGAATCGACTCCGGAATGCCGTGACGATCACAGGGACCGGGCAATAACGCCTTGAAAAAGTGAGAATCTTCGGGTCCAAACGAACGAAGTCCGCGCGGGACAATCCCAAGGCAACTCTTTGCAGAGACGACGTGTGATTTCGATACGGGCAATTGTGCTTGTGCTTCGCGACCTGCTACATGCAGTCCAACGTTATCCGCAAGTAATGCCCGCAAGTCATCGGCGAAGTCCAGTGCGGTCGCGTGACGGTCCGAAGCTCTCTTGGACAACGCTTTTAAACAGACTCTTTCCAACTCGGTCGGAATCTCTCGGTTGATCTCCCGCATGGGACGGGGCTCAAGCTCTTGGACCAAACACAGTGTGGCATGAGCGTTGTCTCCTTTAAAGAGCCGCGTGCCAGTTACCAATTCGTAGAGCACTATCGCCAAACTGAATAGGTCCGACGTTCCTTGGACGAGGTGATTCTCTCCTCTCGCCTGTTCTGGGCTCATATAAGATGGCGTTCCGGCAATGGACCTCGATTTGGCCGCTTCATCTTCGAGCAAAGCTAGGCCGAAATCGGCTAAGTACGCGATGCCTCGTTTGTCCATCAGAATGTTGCTAGGTTTGATGTCGCGATGAATTACCCCCTGCATGTGTACATAATGCAATGCCTCAGCAATCGTCGCGACCAATTCCACCGCTTCACCAATAGCCAGCGGCGACGCATTCATACGATGGTAGAGGTCACTCCCGTCGATAAATCGCGAGACAATGTAACAGATTCCATCTTGCGTATATCCGACGTCGTGAACGGGAACGACATTCGGATGTTCTAGCTTCGCAAGCAAACGTGCTTCGGCCAGAAAAGTCTGAAGGTCTTCGGGTGTCTTAATGCGAAAGCGATGCGGTACTTTGACGGTAACGTGGCGTTGCAGCTCGTCGTCATACGCTAAGTAAACACATCCATAACCTCCCTCGCCCAGAACGCTTTCAGTCCGGTATCTTCCAATCGATGGAGGCGACGTTTCACCTTTTAAAGATGCACGAGCCTCAAAGACATTCGTTTCTGGTCCCAGTGTCTCGGCAGGCGGTTCAGTCCCCAGCTTAGGCGGTCCCTCCGAAAAATGGCCCGATTCCGATTGCGCTTCGTTTGACTCGCCTGGAATTGTTGGTTGATCTTGCATCACTTGAGACGATTAAAAACCCCGCCCATCGGAATCCGTACCTTCATGTATCTCCGATTTTAGCATACTGGTGATGCGGTGGATAGCTTAGCGCCTTGACGTCAATTGGGAGTACAGTGTAGCGAGCGACGAGAAACGGTGGTTGATTTCTTTTCTTAGTCAGTTACGAAGGCCCTTGAGATTTGCAGGAATAACTTTGTCGTCCTTGGCAAGTGCGGTGTGGTGAGGAGGATGCTTAGCTCGGCTCGCCTTGGCGAAGAGTGCTTCGACTCGAGTGGGCGATGTAGGTCGAGCGTGGGGCCGGGGAGAATCGCAACCTGGTTGAATTGAGAGTAGAGCAGCAATGCTCCACCAGCTTCTAAACGGGCGATTCAAGTTTTTGGTACACTGGATATCTCCTTTCGCGTCAATCTTTGCTACCGCCTATACCCATTCCGGCCATCGTGTTTTCTAAGAAACCCAACTTAATCCTCGCGCTCCTTTTCTCACTCTGCATATCCTCCCGCAGCCATGGCGCCGACGCATCGAATCCCAATATTCTCATCATCTTCGCCGACGACCTCGGCTACGGCGATGTGCAATGCAACAACCCCAGGCGTGGAAAGATCCCTACGCCGAACATCGACAAACTCGGCGCACAAGGAATGCGATTCACAGATGCGCATTCGTCCTCTGGCGTGTGTTCACCGTCGCGTTATACATTGCTCACCGGACGCTATCATTGGCGCACAAAATTGCA
>JANMNR010000368.1:0-2637 GCA_031368325.1 Pirellula sp. | reverse complement strand
CGGGCAACCGTTGAAAAGATGCAAGTCTGGTTTAGTTACCAACGGTTGGTTGAGGCGGTTGCTGCTGCGAACAATGCAGTGATACCATCCGCGAACCCAATTCCCCCGAATCAACTTGTTTCATCCAATGCGGATCAAGTGGGCGCTAAGAATCAGAATTCAGCCGCAGGTGTCTTTGGCCTATTACCACCCTCAGGCGGACCGACACGACCCAACGACGGTCTTGCACTTTCGCCCGAGGTTCAATCTCAGCCGCTCCGACAGCCATCACCACCGGCCTCAATTCAAAGATCTGGGCTTCTTTCTGTTAACCCAAATGTGCCAGTTGTCGTGACAGCGCGGACTATGCGTGCCAAAGTAATAAAGGAAGGAGATCAAAGCCGAGTCGAAGACCTTCTTTTGGAAGGCAATTTTACTCTTACTAAAAGTCAGGTTTCCGAAGATTCGCCGTGGCCCTTTGTTGCAGAAGGTGATCGTTTGGAGTTAAGCCAAACTAAAGATGGAATGAGCGACATTACGATTGTGGGGCAACCTGGCCAACCCGCACAGGTTGCGGTCGGCAGCGGTTGGGTCAAAGGGCCGACACTCAAACTAAAGCAAAGCCAAAACCAGTTCAGCATCGATCACCCTGGAGAATTGGTTATTCCACTTGAAGTTCTTCAAAAGAAGGATGCGGGAACAACTGGTGCAGCCAGCCTCGTAAGTGTCCCCAATACGCTCAACAATTCATGGCCAAACAATGGGTTCAACCCCGCGCGCTCGAACACCAAAGAGACCGACAACAATATTCGGTGGCACGAAGCCCCTAAATTGCAATGGGGTTCAGGCATGATATTTGACGGACGCACGGCTCGGTTTCGCGGTGGTGTCACCCTCAATTGCAGAATGGAAACCGATCCGAAAACGCTATGGCACTTGGACGCAACAGCCAGTGCTATGAGCATTGAAATGGAACAGCCGATTTCGATGCGGAGCAATGGGAACTCAAATGAGCCAAAGCCAAATTCACAAGTTTCGTTGATTCGTTTTGAGGATAGCGTCAACATCCGAGCCGTTCAAACGGATCTAAACTCCAGAAGGCGATCGATGGAACAACTGCTCGTACCCATCCTTGAAATTCATGTCCCTACACAATCCTGGATAGGACAAGGCCCTGGCGAAATTTGGAGTCGACGTCTTGGAAATGACAATCCGATTGGCAACATTTCTGTTTCAACGCCATCGCGTTCTCCTATTGCAGACAGATTTGCGGAGAACACGTATCAGTGTATTCATTTAAGTTTCATGGGCAGAATGGAAGGTAACATGGCTCAACGCCGAGCGACCTTCTACGATCGCATCGAAGCGTTGATTGGCCCAATCGCATCGTGGGAAGACACAATCAATGTTCGGGAAGTTGACGGACCAGGTCGTGGACAGAGTTTGCTCGTGTCAGACCAATTGAGTATCTTCGATGCTTCGGGATTAAGTCATAACCAATCGCCGGGCCGCGAGCGGGAGGCAGCCAACAACGCTGCTTGGGAATTCGAAGCGAGAAGCTTGGAGGGACAAAGCAGAGTCCATATGCAATCGAATACCGAATCGGGCGACATATCCATCCAAGCACACAGCTTGAAATACGCTGCCGTCAGTGACACTGCCAGAATAGAAGGTTCTCAACGGCAGCCCGCGAGAATCAGCAAAGTGCAACAGAACTTGCCTCAAATGGACTTGCAAGTGATCAATGCAGCCTATCGACTTAAGACCGGCGAAGTGAGCGGACAAATTAGCAAATTCGAAGGCGAGTTGCCACAAACCATGCAACCTGGTGGATACCCGCCAAGTGGTCAGCCTCAACTGCCCCCTGGAACCCCGGGCGGTCCTCCACGCATACCGTCACTTCGCGACAATCCCGTTAAGCCCGGCGGCCGACGCTAGGGCATTTAAAACGGGCTATCCTGGCCTTCTGCTTGTCTGCGGATAGAGGCAGCAATTCGCAGGACATAGGTCGTGGCTTGGACCATAGCTACCAAGGAAAGGTCGCTCTGTATCTAGCGTGAGCCTTTCTTCGATCAAATCCACGATCATTGAAATGAATCGTGGATGAACACCTACGGTAGCTGCTCGAACAAACTGAATCCCTTTTTCCATGCATAGATCGGCTGCTTCATGGTCCAAGTCGTAGAGTACCTCCATATGATCCGAGATGAAACCTAACGGCTGGACAACGATGTGCTTGATTTGCTTGTCGGAATGCAACTGCTCTATACGATCGCACACATCCGGTTCCAACCAGGGTTGCTGCGGTGGCCCTGATCGACTTTGAAATGCCAGCTCCCAGGCACCATGTTTCGCTGCCTCACAAACCAGTCTAGCGCATTCTCGAAGCTGTTCCTCGTAGCGAGAATTGTCCGCCATCGCTTTAGGAATGCTGTGTGCACAAAAGAGTACGATCGTCTCTGCGCGAACTTCCTCCGGGATTTTGGCAAGCGCTTGTTCCAAACAGTCCTCTTGGGCGGCGATGAAGTCGGGGTGGTTGAATCCTTTGCGGATCTTTTCGATTCGAGGCGCAAGGTCTCCGACTTCCGATTGTGCTGCGGCAAGATTCTCACGGTACTGTCGGCAACCGCTGTAGCAACTGAACATCGAAGTAAAAAA
>JANMNR010000332.1:0-2708 GCA_031368325.1 Pirellula sp. | reverse complement strand
CACGTTTTATCCAGGTTTCGGCCGCAACGGTCCGCGAGAATCACCCCCATGACATCGCTATCACGCAAGAAGCTCCAAACTACAGTTCTGAACTCACGACCCTGTCCGACAATTAGATTGTCCAGGGGCCGTTCTTCTATTCGACGCATCGCCCTTGCGGGCGGTGCCCTCTTCGGCTTCTTGACGGCATCCGTCTCCCTCGCTCAACAACCCGTTGCTTGGTCGCCCCAAACCTTCTCAAGACCAAGTGCAGAATCTTCGGATTCACGCTCAAGCAGTATTCCTAGCAACAGCCTACGCAATAATGATGGGCAGCAGAACGCAGAAGTGTTGCGATGGGGATCCGTGAATAAGACGTTGCGTGCTGACGGATCGAACAAGAACATTGCTCAAGAGATCACGACGGCTACAAACCCGCCACAAGCCGAGAGCCCTCGAGCGGTTGCCATTTCCTCGCGAATCGTGTCTGCAAATCGGTTGGTCGCCAAAGTCAATGACCCATCAACTCCTAAAAGCGGTTTTGAACTTTCGCCACCAAGACAACCAGCCGCAAGCAACCCGATCCAACTCGCATCCTATGACGAGATTGCTACCGAGAGCTCCACGACCATTGAGCCACGGACGAGCGGCGTATGGTATGACCGAACAGCCGCCAAAAACATCCGCCCAACCCCTTCGTCGGTCGGTTCCGAAATCAAGGATTCTGAACCTCGCCGAATGAATGTGCAAAGAGCTAAATTCCAAGAGCCTTTGGGGCTTCCTCCGGCACCAGACCGAATGCCGATTACCCCCAGCGATGGCCTTCCTGGCATTTCGTTGGATCAGAGCTCGACTCGCCCTCTCAATGAAGTACTAGAACCAGCTCCTTTCAAATCGCTTCCTCCGAGCAGACCAGGGAAGTCTTTGCTTGAGACGCAGGAGCAAATTCCGCCAAGCCCATTTCCAAAGTCGTTCAATCAAGAGGAAGCAAATCGCTCACCGTCGGACAACAACGAACGACCGCAAAACGGTTCCATGAGAGATCCCGCTCCTGCCCCTCCGCTAACTCGACGAGTCGATAGATCGGTCATCGACTGCGATGCGATCCGTAGCCTGCTCAAAAGCGAGTCTGACATAACGAAGATTCGAGTCGATTCGTCACCCGGCTTCGTCGAGGGTTACAAGAATACTTCTGCCGCGAATACCAAGGAAGGGTTCGTTGCTAATGCAAAAAGTCGATCTTGGTTGAACTACGATGGTCAAGTTGTCGCAGAAGGAAAAATGGTAGACCTTGCTTTGGGCTCGGTTGTGATTGAGCAAACGAACGGGGCAAGAATGTCATACCTGCTTCACAAGCTGAGCGATGCTGACCAAATATACGTAAGTGAGAAGTGGGGCTTGCCAGTAACGTGTGCGATCGATGACCGGTCCTTTCCACGACGTGATTTCACCGACACAACCGTCACTTGGAAAGCCAGCGGAGCTTGTCACAAGCCACTCTACTTTGAAGATGTCCAGCTGGAGCGATATGGACATGAATGGGGACCATTTGCACAGCCAGTCATTTCGACGGCTCACTTCTTCGGTGATGTGATTGTTCTACCGTACAAGATGGGAATTCACCCGCCAAACGAATGCCAATACTCACTTGGGTTTTATCGACCAGGCTCCTGTGCCCCATGGACAGTCGGTCCCGTACCGATCAGCCTTCGCGGAGCTCTCATGCAAGCCAAAGTCGTAACCGGTGCGGCACTGGTTCTGCCGTAAGCCGAAAGGCAGCTGTAGATTTACCTGCTGTACGACGGACATCCTTGTCCGTCCTGTGTTTCGGCGGACTTGGAAGTCCATCGTACGGTAAGAATTCATCTGCCGCTCGCCTAACACGAGTCGGACGCAAGTGGCAGAGGCGGATGGATGACACGGCCTAAACGGGTTGTAACGAATCGACCGGGCTACTTCTATCTCCAGAATCGATTGAATTGTTGCGAACAGATCGTCTTTGCAACTAAAATGGACTGTGAGCCAAAGCCGTGACAGTCGTCGATCCGCGAGCCATCTGTGAATCAATCCAAGTCCCAAAACCCGTGGATCGCCGGACTGAGTAGTTTCGCTATTCACCTCTTGCTTTTGCTGCTGATGGCCATCTGGACGCTCACAGGCACAGGAACCGGTGGTCGGCAATTGATCCAGTCTGGATTGTCAACGAGCGATGTTCAGTCGCTTGAAACGATCGTTATCGAGTCGACGGTGGATGAGCAGCCAAGCGAAACTGGCATTGCGCCGCCGGATTTCAGCAGCACAACAAAGATCACCGAGATTCAAGTGAACACTCTAGACATCCCGGGCGATTTGCCTGCAATGTCCACAACGTTGTCCGACGTGGTCCGTCAATCCGGCAGTGAATCCAAGGGTGCCGGCACCTCATTCATTCCATCCTCGCTCACGGGACGTTCCCCCAAAAATAGAGCGGAGTTGGGCAAGCTCAATGGCGCGAGTAACGCGAGCGAGCAAGCCGTCGACGACGCTCTGGCTTACCTGGCCAGACATCAACGTAACAACGGTTCCTGGACCATGCGGTTCGAAGATGGACCATGCAAAGGTGAATGCGACCATAGTGGAATCGAATTGGACCCGCACGAAATCGCAGCAACCGGTCTCGCTCTGCTTTGCTTCATGGGCAGAGGGCACACCATGCAAGAAGGGGAGTACAGTGAACAAGTGAATCGAGG
>JANMNR010000302.1:0-17522 GCA_031368325.1 Pirellula sp. | reverse complement strand
GGTCATTTGGAAATCGCTTTGGGGACGACTCGCCAGGACCTGAGATACAACATGCTCAGATATCCAGTGCTTACCGGAAGTGAAGCGGAAATCCGATGGCTCTTTGCTCAAAGCGATGCAATGGACCATTTTCAATCCGGTGTTGAATCACAAACCGGTTTTGCAATGATTGAATCCACTCGGCATTGGATTATGCGCGATCTGCGATTGCACCTTTCCGATCATTCAAACGCAATTCCAGAAACCATTCGAAGTGTATTTCTGCAGTTCCCTATGCGTTCCATCGAGTCATGGAGCGATCGCAAGTGGCAACAGCTAACGCTTCAGTTGCTTTGGCGCATTTGTCAAAACGGAGTTCAAGGTTTGAGGTCGATTGCGCATTCGCCACCGCAATGCGACCGGCATCGTGACATCCTGCTCAGGCTTACGGAGTTCGATTGCGATACTCAAGTGCATGATCTTCTGATTCGTTTCGCATCTGCCTTTCTCGATCAAGGATTCGCAGGATGGTCGATCCCGCAACGTGACGAGGGTTTCTATCGTTGCTTTCTGACTCTCTTCGAAGAAAAATCCCTTTGGACCGAGAATTGGCTTCATCCGCTAAAAGACCTGATTGCGACAGAGCGCCGGGACATCGCGACACCTAGTGAGTCCATAGCCAACTCGTTGCGATTGCTTGGCGTTTCAGCGGATAGAACAGACGAATATATCAAGAAGACACTGCTGGCACTGCCTGGTTGGACCGGCATGGTTGAGCAGATGGGGTGCAATGCGAGCTGGACATTGCATCCGGCTCCCAAGGACTCGTTGGAGGAGTTCCTTGCAGTCCGATTACTGCTCGACCGACTTTCGGCAACGCAGTGCCTGAGGGAATATCTTCCCGAGCGGTCCGGTCTGCTTTCCGAATTGCTAACCGGTTTCGGGGCGGAAAGCCAAAATGTTCGTGGACAGACGGTGCAACAGATTGCATTCGATGTATTCCAGTTGGCACAACGATTGGGTTGGACCCCGAGTACGCTGCACGCTTGGACAGTGAGCGAATGGCAAAACGTGGTAAACGAAATTGGTGCTTTCGATGATTTGGAACGAAGGCGGATGTTTCATTTGGCATATGAACACCGATATCGCTCGCAAATTCTGGACGCGATTTCAGAACACTCGCGGCTGCCATTGAAGGTACCAACGACAGTTTCCTTTCAGGTGATCACGTGTATCGACGATCGGGAAGAGTCGTTTCGTCGACATTTGGAAGAGCTTGATTCGAGTGTCGAGACATTTGGAGCGGCAGGTTTCTTCAATGTCCCGATGTACTTTCGAGGGGCCGCGGATGCGCATTTCATCCCGCTTTGTCCCATCATTATGGTTCCGAAGAACTATGTCGAAGAAGTAGGCCCGCTATCGGCCAAACAAGCTGAAGAGCGACGTGCTCAATCGCGATTGTTGCTAGGGAAAGCATCGAAATCCTTTCACCGAAGTAGTCGCAGTCTTTTTAGCGGTGTTGTTACTGCAATGTTGGGATCATTCAACGCGTTTCCGCTCGTCGCGCGCGTTCTATTTCCGCGTTTGACTTCACAGATTCGGAGCAAGTTTGGGAAACTCGTTCGCCCGACTGTAGCCACACAGCTGCGGCTTGAACGAGGTAGTGAATCAGAAGTGACGCAACAGGGAGCGGAGGGTTTCACGTTGGTTGAAATGGCCAATATGATTGAGCGATTAACGGGCGACCTGGGGATTCGAGATCACTTTGCTCCTCTGGTCATTGTGTTCGGGCACGGGTCCTCGAGTTTAAATAACCCGCACGAGTCGGCTTACAATTGCGGCGCCTGTGGTGGCGGACAAGGAGGACCGAATGCGAGAGCCGTTGCTCAAATGGCTAACGATCCGCGGGTCAGGGCGATATTGAAAGAACGTGGACTCGTGATTCCAGATACAACCCTCTTTGTGGGAGGATTCCACAACACGTGCGATGACGCGACGACTTATTTGGATATCGATCGCATCCCGCCCAATCATGCGGCAAAATTTCTCGCTGCGAGCGAAGTTATTGAAAAAGCTCGCAGGAGAAATGCACATGAGCGAGCACGTCGATTCTATTCGCTGGACATGACGAGCAGTTACGAGGAAGCTTTGAAACATGTTGAACGGAGGTCACAGGATCTTGCTCAAGTGCGACCGGAATACAACCATGCGACCAATGCCGCGTGCTTTGTCGGACGTCGAGGACGAACGCGTGGGCTATTCATGGATCGAAGGTGTTTTCTGACTTCGTATGACCCAACGACCGATGACGAGAGTACGGCGATTCTGACCCGCATCATGCAAGCTGTCATTCCCGTTTGCGGCGGTATTTCACTCGAGTACTACTTCTCAACGGTGGACAATGTGGGCTACGGTTGTGGAACCAAGCTGCCACATAACATTACCTCTCTTATCGGCGTGATGGAGGGGGCTGCAAGCGATTTGAGGACCGGTCTTAGCCAGCAGATGGTGGAGATCCATGAACCTGTCCGTATCCTGTTCATCGTCGAAGCGAAACCTGAATCGATCCTGTCGATCATGGCACGCAATCCGCTCATCAACACCTACATTTCAAACCACTGGGTACAAATCGCTACGCTTGACCCTCTTTCGACGCAAATTCATCTGTACCAGGGCGACCGATTTGAACTCTACACTCCTGGCCCGCATGTTCTGCCGACGGTTCCCGTTTCACTCGACTGGTATCGAGGGTGGCGACAGCCACTTGGGTTTTCCAAAGTCGAGGCAAGCACGGCGCCCGTTCACGCAAATTCGCGGCAGGGTGCGGGCTCATGAACACTAATCAATGGACCTACGGTTTAGGATCTATCACCGTCCTATGCCCCGCAGCGCTGCTGATGCTTTTTGGATTTCGGCTGCTCATCAATCGTCCCATGAGCGAACTGGTACTCGGTCGCTGTCTAAAGGCCGCTGTTGGCACCAGTCTGATCAGCGCGCTGGCGGTTTTAGGGTTCATGCTGGCGACCGGTTCCCGTCGCGAGTTCGTGGACATGGGAGATATGGTTGCGATCCACGATGTTCATTTTCATTTCCACATGAAGTTTGTGTTTGATCGGCTGAGCGTGCCCATGGTGATCCTGTCGCTCGTACTGTGTGGAACAGTGGGCTCGTTTGGATTGAGTTACCTGCACCGGGATGCTGGATTTCAGCGGTTTTTTATGTGTTTTGCGATGTTCTTAGCGGGGATGACCTTTGCGTCACTTGCCGGAACAATTGAAACGCTATTTCTTGGTTGGGAGCTCGTTGGGCTTTCGTCTGCGCTGTTGGTCGCTTACTTTCATGAACGTGCGGCGCCTGTTGCCAATGGTCTTCGAGTGTGGGCCGTGTACCGTATAGCCGATGCGGCCTTCTTGGCGGCAGCAATCGCACTGCATCACCAGACTGGCGGTGGAGACTTTAGTATTCTAATGGGCGATCAACCTTGGCCTGCCGGAACCGCATCGCTTGGCAGCGGTTCAGCCTTGTTGGTTGGGACATTCCTCTTGATTGCCGCTGCGGGCAAATCTGGCTTGGTGCCGTTTTCTGGTTGGTTGCCACGTGCCATGGAGGGACCTACGCCATCGAGTGCGATATTTTATGGGGCGCTTTCTGTCCACCTTGGGGCGTTCCTGCTTTTGCGAGTTAGTCCGATTTTGAATCAATCAGTGCTGCTTTGTGCGATGGTTGTCGCACTGGGCTTGGTGTCAGCGTTATTCGCTTCGTTGGCCGGTCGAGTTCAGACCGACATCAAAAGTGCACTCGCTTTTGCTTCGTTAACGCAGGTCAGTATCATCGTGGTTGAGATCGGGCTTGGCTTTCAGTATTTGGCACTGATCCACCTGATCGGCCATGCGTGTATGCGATCGTTGCAGTTACTGCGAGCTCCAACGTTGCTCCGGGATTACAAGACGATGGAGAATGCGATTGGTGAGTCATTAGATCATGAAACACCGCGTATCATTGCTTGGCTACATTTGCCGACACAGCGTCGGCTTTATCGTCTTGCAATGGAACGGGGATACATGGATTCCATTTTGGACGAAAGCTTGGTCAAGCCTTTTGTTCGGTTGTTCCTGACGTTTAATCGTTGGGAACGTGCGTGGACTCGATGGCTATCCGGTTCGGAACAGCAGATCAACGGGACACGGGATGATTGAACTCGCTAGGATCGCAGCTAAACGATGAACGAATTGCATTTGCCATGGTTGGAGGTGTGCATCATTGTACCGGCTTTGGCAGCCTTGTGGGTCAGTCGAATCCAGGATGCGGTACAAGCTCGGTCTGTTGGACTGGCCGTTTCAGGCACTACTCTGGTGCTGGCTTTGGCTGGCTGGTTCGATTATGAGTCCCTCTTTTCCTTCGAGGCCCATGACCATTGGGACGTTGTCAAATCGCTATTAGGACGAGATGAGTTCGTCATCGATAAGCTTAACGCGCCGCTATTGCCGCTGACTGCGTTGCTTTTTTTCTTGACCATGCTGGCGACTCCCAGAGTGAAGCTCGGACGGTACTCGTTTGCAATGGCATTGCTTTCGCTCGCTTCCACGCTTGCGGTGCTGAGTTGCAAGGAAACATGGTTGCTGATTGCACTTATCGGTTTGAGTGTGGTGCCGATGCTAGTTGATTTGCGGACACGCAAGAAACCGACTCGAGTCTTTGTCCTGCATATTGGACTGTCTTTGCTGCTGATGACTTTGGGAGCGGCTTGTTATCAATGGACGACTTCAGACTTTGGCAAAGGGGCCGGCATCGTCATGTTGGTAGCGGCTGTTTTGATTAGAAGTGGTTGCGCTCCACTGCATTGTTGGATTACGGATCTCTTTGAACATGCATCGTTCGGCAATGCTATCCTGTTTACGACACCTTTGGTTGGGGCATATGCCACCATGCGGTTAGTATTACCAATCGCGCCCGATTGGGCTTTGCGAAGCATTGCAATCGTTTCGTTGGCGACGGCTATCTATGCGTCGTGCATGGCTCTCGTGCAGGTTGATTCGCGACGATTTTTTTGCTTCCTTTTTCTTAGCCATTCGGCTCTTGCTTTGGTTGGCTTAGAAACGGCAACGGCCATCGGACTGACGGGTGCGCTTTGCGTGTGGATATCGGTTGCACTCTCGCTGACCGGCCTCGGTTTGACACTGCGATGTGTGGAGGCTCGAACGGGGCCGCTCGCTCTAAATCGTTATCATGGGATGTATTCGCATATGCCACACCTAGCAGGGTTTTTCCTACTGACGGGGCTTTCGGCTATTGGCTTCCCATGCACGATTGGATTCACGGGGACAGAGCTTTTGGTCGAAGCAGCACTCGAAATCTCGCCGTGGGTTGGCGGGGTTGTTGTCGTCTCAACGGCACTCAACAGTATTGCGATTTTGCGAGCCTACTTTCGGATTTTTACCGGTACGAGTCACCGGTCAACCATCATGTTGGTATCCGTGCGGTCCGAGCGCATTGCCATCATGACATTTACGGTTCTTTTGATCGGAGCGGGGCTTTGGCCTCAACCCGGCGTCCACTCGAGATTCGATGCGGCGGTTGAGTTGCTGGATCATCGCGAGGTCACGAAATCCCAGTCCGCTTCCGCTGACTAACCGATTTGTAATGCAATTGAATTCGCCAAATGCCGATTAGATCCTATACTCGCATTCCTCAAGTTCATATTCCAAGTTCATTATAGAAAAAACATAAAACCATGTCGACAGAATCCGAGTCAATCACTAACAAAGCGAGTCGACCGCCCAAAGGGAACGTCGCAGGGTTTTTCGAATACTTTCGCTACGATGCGCTAAGTGGTTTTTTGGTTTTTCTCATCGCATTGCCGCTGTGTCTAGGTATCTCGTCGGCCTCTGAGTTTCCAATAGTCGCGGGTGTTCTGACGGCCATTGTTGGCGCGATCATTACGCCATTTATCTCCAACAGCGAGCTTACAATTAAAGGTCCAGCTGCAGGCTTGATCGTTATTTCGCTCGGAGCCATTCAAGAAATGAGAAAGATCTATGGCGATGAGGGAGGGTATGCGGCGGTATTGGCAATAGGTGTCGTTGCCGGAGTCATCCAAATTTCTTTTGGACTGCTGAGAAGCGGGGTCGTCGGTGAGTTCTTTCCCTCAGCGGTTGTTCACGGAATGTTGGCTGCCATTGGAGTGATCATCATCGGCAAGCAGACACATACTTTGCTTGGCGTCCAGCCTGAGAGCCATGAGCCGCTCGGTTTGCTGGCGGAGATACCAAATTCGATTTGGAAAATGGATCCGTACGTTGCGTTCATCGGGTTGCTTAGTTTGGCGCTTTTGTTCGGCATGACATTCTTTAAGAACAAATCGATCAAGAAAATCCCCGTGCCGATGCTGGTCATGCTCATGGCGATTCCACTTGGAATGTATTTTCAGCTTGGGCAGCCGCACAAATACATATTCGGTGGCGTAGAACACTTTATTTCTGAAAAAGCACTGGTCAATATTCCATCAAATCTCTTAGCTGCAATCACGCTTCCAAATTTTGCGTCCTTGCAAACTTTTGATGCTTGGAAATGGATCTTTATGTACGCCTTGATTGGCTCGCTTGAGTCGATTCTCAGCGCCAAGGCAGTCGACATGCTCGACCCGTACCGTCGCAAATCGAACCTTAATCGCGATTTACTTGCGGTTGGCATTGGCAACACACTCAGTTCAGCGATCGGCGGGCTGCCAATGATCTCGGAAATCGTTCGAAGCAAAGCGAATATCGACAACGGAGCAAAAACGCGATTCGCAAATTTTTGGCATGGTCTGTTTCTATTGGTGAGTGTGTCATTCCTGGCGAATTTCATCCATCTCATCCCTATGACCGCGTTAGCAGCTATGTTGATCTTCACCGGTTTTCGGCTTGCTTCACCGAACGAGTTTCTCAAAGTCTATAAGACTGGCCGAGAGCAGCTGTTTATCTTTGTCTTTACTATGTTTATGGTTTTGGCTACCGACTTGCTCATCGGGATTTTGCTTGGAATTGTTGCGAAACTGGTAATTCACACGGCAAACGGAGTTCCGATTTCCTCCTTGTTTAAGCCGTTTCTCGACGTCGAAACACTCGAGGACGGCAGCTGTGTCGTTTATGCAAGGCAATCCGCTGTCTTTTCGAATTGGATTCCGTTTCGACGCCAGATCGAGCACCTAGGTTTTGTTCAACGATCCAACGTGACGCTCGACCTTTCCGGCACGAAGTTTGTCGATCACACCGTGATGGAAAAGCTTCATGAATTGCAAGAAGACTTTGACCACGAAGGCCTCAAGCTCGACGTCGTAGGATTGGACAGTCATAAGCAGATGAGCGGTTCCAGTTTGGCGGCCCGTAAACAACGCGGTGTCCCCTTGATGCATCGTCTAACTTTCACGATGCCAGCGGACTTGGAGCCAGCCATCGCAGCGATTCTTGGCCACGCTGAGCTGGAAGATTCGGTCAAAAGTGCGTGGAAATCACTTCTATCGAATTCTTCGATCAGCAATTTGTGCAGAATCGAAGTTCTCGTGGCTCGAGAAAAGAGTCAACGGTTGATCGAGTCCGTGCGTCGAGAGTTGCCCCAACTGAAAGAGATGACGATGTTGCTTGAGACGGTAGGTGTCTTGCACAGTTCCAAGGAGTCTTGGACGTCGAGTTCCGATATCGCCGATCTTGCGATTCGTGGTATTCGTGATGATTTTGCCAGGAAGCCGAATGGCCGGTAAGGCACGTATGGAATGTGAATGCGGATAGGATTTTTGAGGGCCCGGAGGATCAACTTGGCCAGAGTGACTGTTTAGAACTGGCGGTCAGCGTTATCATGATTGTTTAGATCCATCCGATCGCATAATAAGCAACCTGTAACGAGTCTGAAGAAATGGGTAGAAGTTTCGAAGTTCGCAAAGCGTCGATGGCCAAGACTGCTGGCCAAAAGACGAAGGTGTATTCCAAGTACGGCAAAATGCTGTACGTCCTAGCCAAGAACACCAGTCCGGACCCGTCGACGAATCCGACTTTGCGAAGCTTGATCGAAAAAGCCAAGCGTGAACAAGTGCCTGCCCACGTGATTGAAAAAGCGCTCGAAAAGGCGAGCGGTAGTGGAGGCGAAGATTTCGTCCAGGCACGCTACGAAGGCTTTGGACCGGGAGGCTGCTCGGTCATTGTGGATTGCCTGACCGACAACAACAATCGGACCATTACGGATGTTCGCATATGCTGTTCTAAGACCGGCTCCAAAATGGGCCCTCCAGGTTCCGTTGCCCACTTGTTCGATCATCTCGCTATCTTTTCCTTCAAAGGGGATAGCAGCGAGCCAGCTCTCGAGGCAATGCTGGCCGCAGACGTCGATGTGAATGATGTGGAATGTGAAAATGGCCAAGTGACAGTTTTTGCACCGTCGGGCGAGTTCTTTAAAGCCAAGACGGCACTTTTGGAAGCGCTGCCTGGCATTGTGTTGGAAGTGGACGAAATTACCTTCGTCCCACAGTCGCAAACCGAGATCCCTCTCGAGGAAGTCCCGATGTTCGAGAAGTTCATGACCATGCTAAACGATTGCGATGACGTTCAAGACGTTTATCACAACGCGATCTTGCCTCGTTAGTACCGACGGCCAAATCTTACAGTTCGATCCATTTACAGACTAAGCAGACTGCGTTTGACCCTGTCTACGCAGAAAATGGTGCAGAGAGTCGTACCCCACGCGTGCTCGTCGGACAGGGAGCATTTCGTTATCTGCAACTTATTTTTCGTCTTTCTCGTCCTCGTTGTATTCATATTCGAGATCGGCGTCTTCGCCAGCTTCGCCTTCCTCGGAAGCGTCGAATTCATCGTCATCGAATTCGTCATCCTCATCCACGAAATCGTCTAACTCACCGTCAAGGCTTTCACCCGCACCGGCAGCCGACATCGCGTTGCCTTCGTCCCGCTTGCTACGCTGTTCTTTATTCAAATCGTCCCGTTCGTCATCGCGTGCACGCGGTTGCAAGTACAACTTGATAGGTATTTCGCCGAACGGCAAATGATCGCGAAGAAATGTCAACAAGTACCGTTGATAGGTTTTTGAAAAGCCCTGTGGTTGATTGCAAACCAGAATGATGGTCGGAGGCAAACTCGTAATCTGTGTTGCGTAGTAAACCTTCGGTCGCTTCATCATGAACATCGGTGGCTCATGCCGCTCCATTGCCACCTTGACCAGTTTGTTTAGTTGGTGCGTTGAAATGCGCTCATTGGCCTGCTTAAAGAGCATTTGAGCGTGATTAAGCAACGCCTTTACGTTTTTCCCCGTTTGTCCCGTAATGAAACCGATCGGACAGTAAGCCATCGTTGGGAACGTCTCGTGCACATAGCGCACCCAACGCTCGGTTGGCATTTGGCCAGCCAACAAGTCCCATTTGTTTACGACGAAAATACATGGCTTGTATTGGTCTGCGATGTAATGCGCGAGTTGCTTATCGACTTTGCTCATTTGCTGCTTGGAATCGAAAAACATCAATACCACGTCTGCACGACGAATGCTGCGTTGGGCCCGGTGCATACCGTACCAATCGATGTCCGTCTTAACGCTTTTGTTGCGCCTTAGTCCCGGCGTGTCCATTGCCATGAACTTATGGCCATCCAAATCAAACATCACATCGACGCAATCGCGAGTTGTACCGGGCACTTGGCTAACGATCATCCGCTCTGCCTTGACCAACGTATTCACGAATGTACTCTTGCCAACGTTTCGCTTTCCGACGATCGCCAATTTCATCATCGGTGGTTCGACTTCGGTGGGCATCGAATCCAACTGCGGAATGCGTTGCACCACCAAATCGAGCAACTCATCTTTGTTTCGATTTTGGTGGACGCTCACGCGGAGCAACCATCCTCGGCCGAGTTGATGAAACTCGTCCGCGTTTGTGTCGAGGGACGGGCTGTCCGTCTTGTTGGCCACCAGCAAAATCGGCTTGTTGATTTTCCGAAGACGATCTGCAACCTCCTGGTCCAATGGCAATAACCCAGATCTTGAGTCCACCACGAAAAGCAGCACATCAGCGTCGTCGATTGCTATTTCGATCTGCGCCTCGATATCCGAGGTGAGGTTGTCGACGTCGATAATCCCCATGCCGCCCGTGTCGATCAACTCAAAGTGATGGCCGCGATGTTCGATCAAAGTGGTTAGTCGATCGCGAGTCACTCCCGCCGTGTCCTCAACGATCGCAAGCCTTCGGCCTGCAATCCAGTTAAAGAGAGAACTTTTGCCGACGTTTGGTCGGCCAACAATGGCTACGCGAGGAATTGGCATCGAGGGACCAACAAAATGGAATGGAGCGAGAAAAGTTAAACTAACCCTATCCTAGCCTGAAGGTAACTTTTGCGGGAGTGTTCAGATTTGCACATATTGGTAGAATCAGGGGGTTTCGCCGATATTTCAGCGGTCCCCATCGCGGTTTTGAACCTTTTGCGACCGCTTAGTATCGATTCGTGTTTAATTTGCCACCTGAACCTCGTTCGTGTAAGTTTCCATAACATGCAACGGAATCAATGGACTCAAGCTTGTAAGCAACTCCTAAAACACTGGGGGCGAAGCGGGATCCAACAAGTTCCTTTGAGCACTTCACAATCTCTCGCACTCGCCGAGGATTGGCTTGAGGTGAACGCCCCGAATCTATTCGACGGGGATTTGTCGGGCCACGACTCAACTTCAAACGTTGGTCTGGAGTTGCAACGAGTTGATCTTGGAATGCAAAAACCTGAGGTGGCCGTCGCTTCCGAAAGCTTGTCGAAAAAGACAAGTTCTGTGATGCCGGCTGCGGTGAAATCCAATTCGCCAAGCGTCGTTTCGAGAGGCGATGGGAAATGGATGTCCCGGTCATTGCCCGTTGAAGAGCGGCAGCTTGCATTTCAGTCCCTTAACGACCAAGTGACTGCGTGTCGTAAATGTGAAGATATCGTTTGTCGGCGGCAACAAACGGTGTTCGGGGTCGGGGCGATTCACGCGAGGGTGGTAATGTTTGGTGAGGCCCCTGGCGCAGAAGAAGACCGCCTCGGAGAACCGTTTGTCGGCCCGGCTGGCCAATTGTTGGATAAGATTTTGGTAGCCAGCGGCTTGAAGAGACCCGAGGTCTATATCGTGAATGCCCTAAAGTGTAGACCGACCAACAATCGGACGCCAACAGATGTGGAAATAGAGAATTGCCGGCCGTTTTTTGAGGCGCAACTCGAGACGATCCAGCCAGAGTACATCGTTTGCTGGGGCGCCGTCGCCGTCCGCGCCGTCCTGGGCAGCACGGACAGTGTGGGGCGACTTCGCGGCAAGTTTCATGACTATCGCGGAGCTAAGGTTTTAGTTACCTACCACCCCGCTTACCTACTCCGAACCCCGGATGCAAAAAAGCTCACTTGGGAAGACATGAAGATGCTCATGAAGGATATGGGATTGCCCATTCCGGGGAAAAACTGAGAAACCCCATGTTTGTCGCGTCCTTGAAGGGAACAGCCCTCTCCGTTCTAATGCTTGGAACCGGTCTATGAGCCTTTGTCAATTTTTCCAAACGAATTCGGTACCATGAGACCTCAAGTTTCTACGAGGAACGCCACTTTCTTTCTTGTGATTCTGAGCTTCTGTCCGCTAGCCACCGTTTTGGCTTATGGAATGCCGCCACAAGAGCCTAAGCAAAGAAGTGCTCCCATTTTATCAATCAAAACGGACTCGCCAAACGTCGAAATATTGAACAACAAATTACCGGAGCCTGTTTCCATTCCTGACGAAGCCCCAAAAGCTGGCTCGTCCAGATCGTTGGTCCTAGTGGCAAGCCTTACGGTTTTTGTGCTTTCCATCTTTGTTGGATTCGAGATCATCGCCAAAGTTCCACCTACGCTGCATACTCCGCTAATGAGCGGCTCGAATGCAATAAGTGGGATCACCGTCATCGGGGCGATCATTGCTGCGGGCTACAAGGAGACTGGAATAGGCAGCCTAATGGGCCTTGTTGCAGTCGTCTTGGCAATGATCAATGTCGTCGGTGGCTTTGTTGTGACGCATCGAATGCTCTTGATGTTCAAAAAGCGCTGAGCAGGCTACTTTCGTAAGTGTCCAACCCTCTTTCAGTTGCGAGTTCTTGATGAGTGCGATTATTCCCTTGGCCTACTTAGTTTCTGCGGTAATGTTTATCGTTGGACTGAAACTCATGTCAGCCCCAAGAACTGCGGTGCGAGGGAATCTTGTTGGTGCTGCCGGAATGTTGCTGGCAATCTTGGTGACACTATTCGATCAAGGAGTAGCGGGTTATCAATTCATCGCCTTAGGACTGATCGCTGGGACTGTCATCGGAACCTCGATGGCCAATCAAGTGAAGATGACCTCCATGCCTCAATTGGTCGGAATGCTGAACGGTCTGGGCGGCGGCGGATCGGTCTTGGTTGCGTTCTCAGACCTGTTGCACCACACGAATCAACCGGTCGACACCCTGATTGCCGTTGGTGTTTCCGGCTTGATCGGTGCCATTACCTTTTGGGGTAGCTTGGTTGCCTACGCGAAATTGGAGGAGTGGCAACAGTTCAAAAAACCCTTCGCTCTCCCGCAGCAGCAGTGGATTAATTTAGCTCTCCTGTTTGTAAACTTCGCCCTCATCGGTGCTCTCGCTGTTTCGCAAAGCATGTCAGCACAAATTGCCTGCTACCTAGGTATTGCGAGCGTGTCTTCGGTGCTCGGTGTATTTTTGGTGAGCCCGATCGGTGGAGCCGACATGCCCGTTGTCATTTCGTTGATGAATTCGTATTCGGGAGTCGCTGGAGCCGCAACCGGTTTTGTTCTCGACAACAACGCACTGATTATCTCGGGGTCTCTCGTCGGCGCGTCTGGAATCATTCTCACCCAGATCATGTGCAAAGCGATGAATAGGTCACTTAGCAATGTGCTCTTTGGCGTCATGGCTGGCAGTGGTTCAGATAGTAACGTCGACGAAATCTACGCGAACGTCCGCAGCACTTCCGCCGAAGATATCGCCATGATCCTCGATGGTGCGCAACGTGTGGTCTTTGTGCCGGGATATGGAATGGCTGTTGCGCAAGCACAGCACGCGGTGCGAGAGCTTAGCAAGGTTCTGGAGGCCCGAGGCGCCAACGTAGAATATGCAATCCATCCAGTCGCAGGCAGAATGCCTGGTCACATGAACGTCCTGCTTGCAGAGGCCGATGTGTCCTACGATAAACTGCTTGAAATGGACCAGATCAATCCGACCCTCGACAGTGTGGACGTTGCAATTGTTATCGGCGCCAACGACGTAGTGAACCCTTCCGCACGGATGGATCCCAAAAGCCCAATCGCTGGTATGCCCATCATCGACGTCGACAAATGCAGAACAGTCATCGTTATCAAACGCAGTCTGAGCCCAGGCTTTGCCGGGATTCCCAACCCGCTTTTTGCAATGCCCAATACTCTCATGTACTATGCTGATGGCCAGAAAGCTGTGCTCGACATCGTCAAAGCGGTAAAAGACCTATAGGCCATCCACCGCCCCCCTAAACCTTCATCTGAATTCCGTGTCTACATCCACTCCGCTCGTCGATCTGTCTTCCCAATTACCTGGCACGGATGTCCTGAGTGAACTTTGGCAGCGTTATGCTTTCGCAAACGACGCTGGCCCTTACCTGCTCATCCCGCAAGCGATCCTGCAACCCCGGACCGAATCCGAGGTCCAGGCGATCTTCAAAGCGTCGCACCAGCAACGCATTCCAATATCTTTTCGCGCAGGCGGAACAAGCCTGTCTGGCCAGTCGGTAACAGATGGCTGGCTAGTCGATATCGGGCGGCATTGGCGCAAAATCGAACCGCTCGATAAAGGTACCCGTGTGCGTGTTCAGGGGGGAGCGATCGGTGGTATCGTCAACGCGACACTGCGGCCGCTGGGGCGCAAGATCGGCCCTGATCCATCGTCCATCAATTCAGCCATGATGGGCGGCATCCTTTCGAACAACTCTAGCGGCATGTGCTGCGGAGTGGTTAATAACGCGTACCACACACTCGATTCGATTCGCTTTGTCTTGCCCGACGGCTCTGTCTGGGATACTTCCTTGCAAAACGAAGCCTCTCGTTTTGAAAGAGAACAATCGGCGATCGCTCGAACCCTCACGCAACTTAGAACCGAAATCCTCGGCTCGCCGAAGTTGCTCGAAAAGATTCGTCGCAAATACAAACAAAAAAACACCGTCGGTTATTCGCTCAATGCGTTCGTCGATCACGAACGACCACTCGATATCTTGTCGCATCTCTTGATCGGCGGAGAAGGAACATTGGCTTTTATCTCGGAGGCTGTGCTCAAGACGCTGCCAGAGCTTCCCGAAAAGGCAACCTCGCTCGCCTTTTTTCCAGACGCAAATTCGGCTTGCGAGATTATTCCGGAGCTGATCGAAATCCAATGCGACGCTGTCGAGTTTATGGACCGCGCCTCCATGGACTCGATACGTAATCTTGAGGGGGCACCTGCGGAACTACCGCGGCGACTCGATGAACATCAGAAACTAATGGGTCTCCTGTTCGAGTTCCAAGCTGCCGACAAAGACGCCCTTGCCAGCAAGTTAGAGGCCTTTCGATCCAAAGTGGAGCCACGTGCCAAATCACTTAGTCAGATCGAGTTTACGGAAGACAAAAAGGAACAAGCCTATCTTTGGAAGCTGCGAAAGGGAATGTATCCCGCGGTTGCCGCAGTCCGTGGACGCGGCGAAGCGGCCATTCTGGAAGACGTTACGTTCCCACTTGAACGGCTTGGTGCTGCAATCGAGGAATTGCAAGCCATGTTCGTTAAGCACTCCTATTCCAACGGTATCATCTTTGGTCACGCACGCGATGGCAACCTGCATTTTGTGATCTCGCAGCCGATGGCGACAAGTGCCGATACGGACAAGTATTCGAGATTCATTGACGACATGGTCGACCTCGTTGTGCATCGATTCGATGGAGCGCTCAAGGCTGAGCATGGAACAGGGCGTAATATGGCCCCCTTTGTCGAAACCGAATGGGGGCCAGAAGCCTTGGGGATTATGAAAAGACTAAAGTCTGCCATCGACCCCAATGGTCTGCTCAATCCAGACGTGATTTTGACGTCGAGACCCAAACTCCATCTAGAGAATATCAAAGACCTGCCCGTCGTTGAGGAAGTCGTCGACAAATGCGTGGAATGCGGCGCATGTGAACCACGTTGCCCGAGCCGCGACTTTACGCTCTCGCCGCGCCAGCGGATTGTGCTTCGACGAGCTCGCGAACGCATGATTACCAGCGGAAAAGAGGAACTAGCAAAGCAGCTCGATCGAGAGTACGAGTTTGCTGGCAAGGCCTCGTGTGCAACGGATGGTTTATGCGCTCTCGATTGCCCTGTTGCGATCAATACAGGCGAGTTAGTCAAGCAGCTTCGTAGCGAATCGACGGGTCGCGTCGATTCGGCAATCGCCGGTTTGCTGGGCAAGCAGTTTGGATTGGCAGAAAAAGCCGTTCATGCGGCCTTGCTTACAGGGCGAGGCTTTAGTGCCGTGTTCGGTGACAATGCACTGCGAACAGTCACGAGCATCATCGCGAAAGTACTTCCTGGCTTCCCTCAATGGCACGCGGGGCTTTCAACCGACCATGGCGCCGTCGATCGCTCGCTGCTCAGCGACTTGGAGAGTGCTGAGATCATTTATTGGCCAACATGCATGTCGCGGATGATGGGTGGAACAGCGGATGTGTTGATTCGGGTCGCTTCCAAAGCCGGCGTTGCGATTCACATCCCACGCGATGCGACCGGCAAATGCTGCGGACAAGCGTTTTCGTCCAAGGGCTACCGCGAGGTGGCTCTACAAAAGCAGAATGAGTTGCTTGATGCGATATGGGAATGGAGTCGACATGGCGAACGCCCCGTTGTTCTCGACCTAGGCTCTTGCACTTCTTTCTTGAAGTCAGGGCTTCCATACTTGGATAGCGTTCGGAAACATCGTCTCGAATCGCTGCCGATTTTGGATTCGACCGAATTCGCGGCCAGTTTGCTGCCCAGGCTCTCCGTGACTAAATCCTTGGCCAACGTGGCCATCCATTCGGTGTGTTCCAATCATCGTCATGGCTGGGAGGCGCCGATGCTTGCAGTTGCGAGAGCTTGTTCCGAACAAGTGCACGCGCCGCATGAGGGCAAGTGTTGCGGGATGGGAGGGGATCGAGGATTTGAGATTCCAGGACTCGCGTTAAGTGCTACCAAAGATGTTGCCTCTAAGATGTCCGAAGCAGCGTGCGAAACCGGATTCACCAACGCACGCTCGTGTGCTATTTCATTGAACAGTGGTAGCGGTCGGCCCTGGCGAAGTCTTTTTCACCTTTTGGACGACTGTTCCGCTTCGAGGACGCAGGGCGAAATCTCGAGCGAGTAACCAATATTGACTCCATTGATTCGAAATAAATGTCAGCGATTAAGTCCATGAAGTAACAGGTTTGAGGAGCAACGAATGGATCCTTTTGTGGCACCGAACACACCGTCAACCAGTGGGTTGCCGTACTCGGGAGCCGAGCATGGCTATCCAGACGGGTACAACCGACCGATTCAGAGTTTCGATTTCATGCGGATGCTGAGAGCGCCCTTCCAGAGCCCGAACTGGGTCATGAATTTGGTGTGGATGTTTGTTTGTCAAATTGCGGGCATCATTGTCATTGGAAACTTGGTGTTGTTTGGTTATCAAGCGGAGGTGGCGGAGTCCAGGAGCGGCGGCAGGAGTGACAACTGGCCGGACTTCAACCCGGACCGATTCACGGATTACTTGATGCGCGGGCTTTGGCCATTCCTTTGGAGCCTCATTTGGACGATACCCTTGATGATGCTGATCGGGCTACCGGTTCTCACCACATTCGTGTTGTCGAACATTTTGATGCAGGGAGGGAATGACGTTGCAGGTGTGATTGTGATCGTAACGGGTTGTCTTGTTTCAGTGGCTGTGTATTGCTACGCGCTGCTAGCTATGTTTGCGTCGATGATGCATGCAGGGCTTGGTAATGATTTCGCGAAGGGAGCGGATTTTACATGGATACGGTCGTATATCTCCAAAATGGCTTTGACAACCATCTGGATAGGGATCGTTTACATAGTGGTTGGTAACATTATGGGATGGTTGGGAATATTGCTCTTTTGTGTGGGGTTATTGGCCGTGGGACCGATATTGAACTTGATGGCAGCGGATTTAATCGCACAGTTGAACGATATTTTTGTTTCGCGAGGGGGAGAATCAGCTTTTGCTGGTGCACAGCTTGAGGACGACATCGTTGAGGCGCAAGTGATCCTTTAGGTTTCTTTTGGAACAGGTCTAGTCAGAGTGGGGGCAGGAGCGATAATGATGGGTAAGCCGCGACGGCACTGAATTGGTCCCTTGGATTGATTTGGTGTTTAGGGGTGAAAAGGGGGCGATCTGGAATCGACCGGATAAATTGAAGATCTTGGTGGCATGTCGTGGTTGATCGGTTGGCCACGTAAAAAGCCGATTACAAAAAGTAACTGCTGAGGAAAACCTCGCACTAGCAGCCTAATATTGGCAGCTCAG
>JANMNR010000298.1:0-2694 GCA_031368325.1 Pirellula sp. | reverse complement strand
GTAACGATCGACGCTTTGGGCAAGCCGAGTTTCGTTATCCATCCCGATGCGGCTTGGGACCGTGTCGAGTGGATGCCGAACTACGAGGCAGTCCTCGCGCAAGCCGATGCCGTCTATTTTGGCACGCTAGGCCAACGTTGTGTCGTAGCACAAAACACGATACTCCGAGCCTTGGAGATCGCCAAAGCCAATGGTGTGCGCCGAGTCGTGGATGTGAATTTGCGAGCACCCTATTTTAATGAAACATTGATTCTGAATTCCATTTCGCTGGCAAGCATCTTGAAATTGAGCGACGAGGAGTTGCCCTTCGTCGCCAAGGCGTGCGGAATCGGTGAAACGCTCGATACTGAGCAAATCCTCCGTAGCCTACTCCATCATTTTGAATTGGAGCTTGTGGCGATGACCCGAGGCGCCCAAGGTGCGTTGCTTGTGACCGCTGAGGAAACGATCGATCAGCTAGGCTTTCCGACGGTTGTTTGTGACACGGTGGGAGCAGGGGATGCATTTACGGCGGCGCTCGTCGTAGGTGTTTGCTCCGGTGCATCACTCCGTTCCGTTGCCGAGAACGCGTGCAGAGTCGCGTCAGCGGCATGTGAATACACTGGTGGTGTCCCAAGGTAATTGCGATTTATGGCCGACTATTCTCATCGCTGATCAGTTTGTCCAGCTGAGCCGTCATTCGCTCGAGGATGTTGGGGTTCGCAGCGGATACATCCACTCTCTCGCCAGGGTCGTCGGTAATTCGATAAAGTCCATACTGGCCAACGGGCGGCGCATATTCTTGTTTGCTAACGACTGCTTGCGACTTGCCGCGTTGCTTCAGACGCACTAGTTTCCAGTCACCCGAGCGAAGTCCGAAGTTGCCACTGCCATTGTCTTGCTGGAGCAAATGATCGCGTCCTTTTGCGAGAGGCATTCCAAGAAGAGCCGCTGAAACATCGAAACTGTCGCGACAAGCATCTTTTGAGAGGGACTGGCCGGTGAGCGATGCAACGCTGGACGCGAGGTCAATAGTGCAAACAACTTGGTCCGAAACGCCAGGCGTGATGCGGCCTTTCCATCGCGTAATGAAAGGTGTCCGCGTGCCTCCCTCCCAAACGCTGTACTTGCCGCCACGAAATGGGCCGGCCGGAGTGTGGTCGCCCAGTTTTTCCACAGCATCGTCCTTGTACCCATCGTCGAGTACAGGACCATTGTCTGAACAGAATACGACAAGTGTGTTCTCTGCGAGCCCAAGCCGATCGAGCGTCTTCGTCAGTTCGCCAACGCACCAGTCGAGTTGCAAGATACAGTCACCACGTGGCCCAAGCGTGCTCTTGCCCTGAAAGCGTTCGTGTGCGATTCGCGGCACGTGGATGTCATGCGAGGCAAAAAACAGAAAGAAGGGGCGGTCTTTGTTCGCTTCGATCCAACGATTTGATTGTGTAACCCATTCATCGGCGAGATCCTCATCGCGAAAACGAGCCTCGCGGCCACCGGTATAGAATCCGATGCGACTGATTCGGTTGTGAATCGTCTGGTTGTGTCCGTGCGACCAGTCCATCTGGAGCTTCTCACGGTGAGTTAGCCCAGTGGGGTGATCCTCCGATGGTTTTGTTTCTCCAACCCACAAGGGATCGGCCTGATCAAGACCTTTCACGCGTCTATCCTCGACATACACTTGCGGAACCCTGTCGTTGGTTGTTGGCAGCAAAAAACAATGGTCGAAGCCGATTTCGAGCGGACCTGGCTTGAGTTCGCCGTTCCAATTTGGCGCAGGGTCGCCAAGTCCCAAATGCCATTTGCCGATAACAGCCGTCGTATAGCCCGCTCGTTTGAGAATCGAGGGAAGGGTCTCGGTGCCGGGTTTGATGATGGCAGGCCCATTCGGCGGCGCGATACCCGTTCCCTTTTGTCGAAAGGCATAGGTGCCTGTTAGGAGCGAGAATCGTGTCGGCGTGCAAGTTGATGCCGAGCAATAGCCACTGGTGAAACGCACACCTTCGCTAGCCAGTCGATCGATTGCTGGTGTCTGCAACGCGTTGGCACCGTAACAGGAGACATCGCCATATCCAAGGTCGTCTGCCATGATGACGATAATGTTTGGCTTCTGTGCTGCCCCTAGATTGCCTGCGAATACGAACAGGACTATCAGTGGTAGGATTCGGTTCATGCACGCGGCCTTCGGTGTGTTTAGGATTTTGGGAGTTTAGCAAGCTCTCAAAGCCCGCTTGCAAGTGTCGTCTGGGGAAAGCATAACGATAACTCGCAGCCAGTCCCTTTGGAACCAGGCTCGCTGGAGAGCATCCAGAGATCCTTTGCCGCAAAAGTGCTCAAAGAACACAAAAGTGTTGCGAACGATGAGCCCTATCGCGTCAGTCGATTCACAACCAAACCACCCATTGCACCCGACATCGAAACTTGCTACTATGCGTCACGATGTAGGGCTAGTTCCTCAAATAACGGGCCGAGAAATCGGGAAGACGCGTGGCTTTTGATATGAACGTATGGACGACGGAGATCAGGCGAGGGATCGTCGAAATGTGTGTTTTGTCTGTCTTGCAAGAACAAGAGGGCTACGGATATGAAATTCTGGAGCGATTGCGAAGCGAGGCGGAATTGGAACTTACCGAGAGCACGATCTACCCGCTCTTGGCAAGACTTTCAAAAGATGGATTGCTTTTGATACGAGTTGCTAAGTCACCGAGCGGCCCT
>JANMNR010000297.1:0-3517 GCA_031368325.1 Pirellula sp. | reverse complement strand
GAGCACTAAAGTACTTTCTGAAATCAAAAAAAGGGACCAAACACGCCACAAGGCATTGCAAAAGAAAATGGACACTCGACGCAAACCGAAATAGCTTTTTCAAGAATGACGGACTAAATCAGTCATCGACTATACTACCAGTTGTGGAGGTTGGAGGCACGTATCCATGGAGAACCTGAGTCAGCTGGGTGAGGGCAGGACGAACGTTCGACTAGAATTCGCGTTCTTGAAAAAAGAGCGATTCGCAAAGGAAATCAACGAGATTAATCCAGACTTTGCGAATGCAAAAGGCACGGCATGGATTGATCGGTTCGGTTCATATTTTGATAACTAACCTGAGCAGCAAACCGAAGAATCCATGTGCAACATTGTTTCGCTTGGCGAAGTCCTATGGGACCTCTTTCCTGACAGCAGCTGCTTTGGTGGTGCACCTGCCAACTTCGCTTGCCATGCAGCAAGGCAAGGTGGAAGGGTAACACTACTAAGTGCAGTTGGCGTCGATGAACGCGGTGATGAAGCGATTCGAATCTTGACGCGTCTGGGTGTGGACACATCGTACTTACAGCGCATCGAAAACGCCGCCACGGGTACGGTTGGAGTGACAATCGACGCGTTGGGCAGGCCGAGTTTCGTTATCCATCCCGATGCGGCTTGGGACCGCGTCGAGTGGAAGCCGGATTGTGAGGCGGTCCTCGCGCGAGCCGATGCCGTCTATTTTGGCACGCTCGGCCAACGTTGTGTCGTAGCGCAAAACACGATACTCCGAGCCTTGGAGATCGCAAAAGCCAACGGCGTGCGCCGAGTCTTGGACGTGAATTTGCGAGCACCCTATTTTGATGATAGCTTGATTCAGAATTCCATTTCGCTCGCAAGCATCTTGAAATTGAGCGATGAGGAGTTGCCCTTCGTCGCTAAGGCGTGCGGAATCGGCGAAAACTCCGATACCGAGCGCACACTCAGGAGCCTATTGCACCAGTTCAGCCTGGAGCTTGTGGCGATGACCCGAGGCGCCCATGGTGCGTTGCTTTTGACCGCTGAGGAAACAATCGATCAGCCAGGGTTTCCGACGGTTGTATGTGACACGGTGGGTGCAGGGGATGCATTTACGGCGGCGCTCGTCGTGGGTGTCTGCTCCGGTGCATCACTCCGTTCGGTTGCCGAGAACGCTTGCAAAGTCGCGTCAGCGGCATGCGAATACGCTGGTGGTATTCCAAGGGTGTCGCGATCTTCAGTGAGCGACAAGTCTGGGGGTGCGAAGGATTTAGGGTTGCGCAACTTTGCATCCTGAAAGGATATCCGACAGTAGCCGGTGGTTGAGCGGAGCGACACCACCGAATTAAGATTCGTGCAATGTGTTCCAATCGTCAAGGGATCGAAGAAACTTTGACCCCTTCAGGGTCATTCGCGTGTCCTTTGGTTCCCGGGGGTGCGCCACTTCGCGACGCCCCCCGGCTACTGTCTTCAATCCCTATCGGGATTAACATCGCCTTATGGTCGACTATGCCCTTCGCTGATCAGTTGGTCCAGTTGTGCCGTCATTCGCTCGAGGATGTCGGGGTTCGCAGCGGATACGTCCACTCTTTCGCCCGGGTCGTCGGTGAGCCGATACAGTCCATGCTGGCCGACTGGCGGCGCATATTCTTGTTTGCTAACGACTGCTTGAGACTTGCCACGTTGTTTCAGACGCACTAGTTTCCAGTCACCCGAGCGAAGTCCGAAGTTGCCACTGCCATTGTCTTGCTGGAGCAAATGGTCGCGTCCTTTTGCATCAGGCTGTCCAAGAAGCGCCCCGGAAACATCAAAACTGTCTCGACAAGCATCTTTTGAGAGGGATTGGCCGGTGAGCGATGCAACGCTGGACGCGAGGTCAATGGTGCAAACAACTTGGTCCGAAACGCCGGGCAAGATGCGGCCTTTCCATCGCGTAATGAACGGCGTCCGCGTGCCACCCTCCCATACACTGTACTTGCCGCCGCGGAATGGACCGGCGGGTTTGTGGTCGCCTAGTTTTTCCACAGCATCGTCCTTGTACCCATCGTCGAGTACAGGACCATTGTCCGAACAGAAAACGACAAGTGTGTTCTCTGCGAGCCCAAGCCGATCGAGCGTCTTCGTCAGCTCCCCAACGCACCAGTCGAGTTGCAAGATACAGTCGCCGCGTGGGCCGAGCGTGCTCTTGCCCTGAAAGCGTTCGTGTGCGATTCGTGGCACGTGAATGTCATGCGATGCAAAAAACAGAAAGAAGGGGCGGTCTTTGTTCGCTTCGACCCAACGATTTGATTGTGTAACCCATTCATCAGCGAGGTCCTCGTCGCGGAAACGAGCCTCGCGACCGCCGGTGTAAAATCCAATGCGGCTGATTCCATTATGAATCGTCTGGTTGTGTCCGTGTGACCAATCCATCTTGAGTGTCTCGCGGTGCGTAAGTCCGGTAGCGTGATCCTCCGATGGTTTCGTGTCACCAACCCACAACGGATCGGCCGGATCAAGGTTCTTGACTCGTCTGTCCTCGACGTAGACTTGAGGGACCCTGTCGTTGGTTGTTGGCAGTAGAAAGCAATGGTCGAAGCCGATTTCAAGCGGACCTGGCTTAAGTTCGCCGTTCCAATCTGGCGCAGGATCGCCAAGTCCCAAATGCCATTTGCCGACAACAGCCGTCGTATAGCCCGCTCGTTTGAGAATCGACGGAAGAGTCTCGGTTCCGGGTTTGATGATGGCAGGTCCATTCGGCGGCGCGATGCCCGTTCCCTTTTGTCGAAAGGCATAGGTGCCTGTCAGGAGTGAGAATCGTGTCGGAGTGCAAGTCGATGCGGAGCAATAGCCACTGGTAAAACGCACGCCCTCGCTAGCCAGTCGATCAATTGCTGGTGTCTGCAGAGCCTTGGCACCGTAACAGGAGACATCGCCGTATCCAAGGTCGTCGGCCATGATCACGATAATGTTTGGCTTCTCCGCTGCAACCAGATTGCATGCGAAAACGAACAGGATTGTCAGTGGTAGGATTCGGTTCATACTCGAGGCCTTCGGTGTGTTTAGGATATTGGGTGTTGAGCAAGCTGTCGAAATCCACCTTGCCATCGCCGCCCACGGCTCGAATAACGATAACTCAAAGGCCGCCGGCGTCCATCCATTCGCAAAAAATCGTGCAGTCACTTGGAGCAAAGCTCCGTCTCTTCACGCGGTGTTAGGCAACCAGTCCTCCCATTGCACCCGCCTCCGAAACTTGCTACTATGCGTCACGATGTAGGGCTGATTCCTCAAATAACGGGCCGAGAAATCGGGAAGACGCGTGGCTTTTGATATGAACGTATGGACGACGGAGATCAGGCGAGGGATCGTCGAAATGTGTGTTTTGTCTGTCTTACAGGAACAAGAAGGCTACGGATATGAAATTCTGGAGCGATTGCGAAGCGAGGCGGAATTGGAACTTACCGAGAGCACGATCTACCCGCTCTTGGCAAGACTTTCAAAAGATGGATTGCTTTTGATACGAGTTGCTAAGTCACCGAGCGGCCCT
>JANMNR010000291.1:0-15890 GCA_031368325.1 Pirellula sp. | reverse complement strand
TCGCTCAAAAAGTCGATCCACCCGGCATTTCCCTGTGGGAAAGCCAAGAGATCGCAAGCGAGTTTCAATTCAATACGATTTGGTACTTTGAAAGCCGTTCAAGCCAGCAGCTTTTAGTTGGCATCCCAGCAGCCAACGCCGTTCGTTTTGATTGGACGGGAACGCCAGGATTTCAGGTTCGGCTTGCTACCCAACCACTGCATCGACTCGGCTCGGAGTTTCTCTTTGAATTTGCAGAGCACGATGAACGTTTTGTTTTTTCAAATGCTACCGACTTCGCAACGCTTCCACTGATCTCTTTCGCCGACAACACGGTCGCAACCGAGCGATCCTCTCGCTTGGCGATCGGGCAATGGAACGTACTGCTCCGCGAACAAACCTACACCTTTGCTTTCGCTGGCTTGCGATGGTGGCACCAAGACGATGAACTCAAGTTGAATGTTATTCCCACCGGTGCGGCCTGGCGTAATAAATCGAAATCGGACGCCCCTTTCTTTAATTTCGGGGGGCAATATGGAGCGATGGGGACGCGTTGGATGTGGATCAATCGTGTTTGTGTCGGCTTCGGCGCAAGCCGAAATAGCAGCCGCACAACGGCATCCCAAATAATTGGAACAGCCGGTCCGATTGTTCGAAGCGAGACCGATTTCTCCGCATTGCTAGATAGCAAGTCAGAATTTGCGCTGGCGATCACGGAACGTCTTTCGCTTCGTATTGGAGCACAGCTCATTGGCATCACAGGTCGAATTCGATCGGCGGAACAAATCGACGTCACAAACCTATCCACAAACGAGTCTCAGCTAAACAACGACCCACTATTGCTCAGCGCTCTGTTTGCTGGTGCCAATTATCAGTTTTGAAGTGCTTCGATGTATTTGCATCAAGCCCTTCTTACTCGGGGAAAAGGGTGCAATAATCAAGGCAGAAACTCAAGCCCAAGGTTCTCCGCACCAATCCACCCTCCATTTCCGCTCCCCTCTCCCAAAAGGAGAGGGGAGCAAATGGCGCGAGGATGTTCTCGCGTTTCCAAACGAATGGAGTGCGATTGACTGCCAGCAGGAAATCCACATCCTGGTTTCTTTGTTGACGCAAAGTTCAAGCAAAGAACCGATGCTCCGTTCATTACCGAACTTCGCGTTCGTTCTGACTCATTTCACTTTCCGAAAGTTGCGTTGCTGTTTTCTATTTTCGCGCCAGCGTCGATCATTTCTTTTACAGCTCGCTCAATATCTCCGGCTCGCAATTCCACTCCTCTACACCCGTCGACAATGAGAGTAGTTTGAAAGCCCTGTTCAATCGCATCCAGGACGGTAGCTCGGACGCAGTAGTCGGTGGCAAGGCCCATCACAAACACATGAGTCACGTTTCGTTCGCGAAGATACTCCTCCAACCCCGTTGATCGACGGTGCCCATTGTCAAAGAAACCGCTGTAGCTATCGATGCTTCGATCCGAGCCTTTGCGAATGACGCGCTGTATGCGATCCTGGTTCAGTGTCGATACAAACTCCGCACCAAACGAATCCTGTATGCAGTGATCTGGCCATGCTGTCTGCTCAAGTCCGGCTAGGAAAAATCGATCGCCGACCGCGAGCCCGCGATGCTGACTTGCGAAACTCTGGTGATCGGCTGGATGCCAATCTTGCGTGGCAACCACCAATTCAAACTTGGGCATCAAGCGATTTGCAATCTCGACTATCCCGCGACCGCCAGTTACCTCCAACGCACCACCCTCGACAAAGTCGTTCTGTAGGTCGATCAGCAGCAAGGCGGACTGGTGCGATGCACTATCTTTAGATTTCAAAATGGACTCCTTGTTTCACCATTTCGCGATATCGCTTTGGATTGAATTTGTACAGGCGAGCGGCGCGATGCGCGACGTCCGTTTCCACTTCATCGAGTTCCTGCAAAACATCCATGCCAAGAATTTTCTTCCGGAAGTTTCGCTTGTCCAACGTGCGACCCAATATGATCTCATATAGTTTTTGCAATTGAGTCAACGTAAACTTCACTGGTAGCAACTCGAAACCGATCGGCTGGTATCGAACCTTGCTTTGCAGTCGTTGATAAGCGACCTGAAGGATTCGATCGTGATCGAATGCAAGTTGCGGAAGATCATTGAGGCCAAACCAAGCGGCATCGCGTGCATCCGTAGCCGCCAATACTCGATGATCAGACAATCGCACCAAGGCGTACCACGCCACGGTGATCACTCGTTCGCGAGGGTCTCGGTCGATGTCTCCATAGGTATACAGTTGCTCAAGAAAGACCTTTTCGAGGCCGGTCTCCTCGCGAAGCTCTCGTCTCGCAGCTTCCTCGATTGTCTCATCCAATCGCACAAACCCACCGGGCAACGCCCAATGGCCTCGAAAAGGTTGCAGGTCACGCTGGATCAGCATCACCTTCAGATCGCTTTCGTCCAATCCAAAAACAACGCAGTCGACTGTCAATGCCGCGCGAGGAAACTCATACTTGAAACTCAAGATGCTCCCTCGGCTTTCGTAGACTGCCTCGCATCGCGAATCAACCTTGCCTTGAGTTCATGGAGTTCGCTTTCAAGACCAACGGAATAGTTTTGAGGATTATCAAACCGCAAAAAGCGATCATTGAATTTTTGCATTTGCTGCCGTGTTCTGGCCTGAACCTCTTGCAACGCAGGTGAAGCTGAAACAACCTTGCCTTCGCGGATGGCTGGACACAATAGGTCCTCGAAGGCCATCGGGGCGAGCATTTTGTGTCGTTGCGTCGAGTCCTTCATGTCGACAATTGTGCTGGTTTCGCTCAACGGTTGCTGTTCGTTGTAGATCATGTCCGCAACAGCTAGTCCGTTTTCATCATAATAACGACGAACCTGTTGAACGCCCGGCGTCGATGTTTTAATTAACTGCTCCGATATTTTGATTTTGGGTTGCCATTGCTTGGCTTCATCTTGGATGGCGCCAAGCTTATAGACTCCTCCAAGTGCAGGCTGGTCGTAGGCCGTCACAAGCTTCGTGCCAACACCCCAAACATGGATCGCAGCCCCCTGTAGTTTCAAGCTTTGAATCAACCGTTCGTCCAAGTCGTTGCTGGCTACAATAGTCGCGTCGTGGAATCCTGCCTCGTCGAGTAGCTTTCGAGCTTCCACGCTCAACCATGCCAAATCGCCGGAATCCAGCCGTATACCCACCATGCGATGCCCCCTGGCTCTCATTTGCGTACCCACTTCGATCGCGTGTCGAACCCCTGCCAACGTGTCGTAGGTGTCAACTAAGAAGACGCAGTTGTTTGGAATGGCTTCTGCGTAGGCCTCAAAGGCATGTAACTCGGAATCGAACGACATGACCCAGCTATGAGCGTGCGTACCCTTGACGGGTATACCAAAGCGTTTTCCGGCTAGAACGTTGGACGTCGCAGTGCATCCGCCAATGAACGCGGCGCGACTTGCCGCCAATGCACCGTCAATTCCTTGTGCGCGACGAAGCCCGAATTCAAGAACCGGATCGCCTTTGGCCGCCATTACAATGCGTGCGGATTTGGTAGCAATCAACGATTGAAAATTCACAATGTTCAAGAGCGCTGTTTCCAGCAGTTGGCATTGCAGAATGGGTCCGCGAACGCGAAGGAGTGGTTCGTGAGGAAATGCGACGGTGCCTTCTGGAATCGCATCCAAATCCAGCGTCAGCACTAGCTGCTCGAGATACGAAAGAAACGCTGGTTCGAACAAAGGCTGACCGTCGTTTCCGGTTAGCGTCGCCAGAAATTCAAGGTCTTCGCGATCAAATCGAAACGACTTCAGAAAGTCCAGCACAGGCTCCAGTCCCGCTGCGATCACATACCCACCAGCAAACGGATTGCTGCGATAAAAAAGATGGAAAACCGCCTGCTGCTCAGCTTTCCCATGTTTCCAATAGCCATAAGCCATCGTCAACTGATACAAATCCGTCAGCAGTGATAAGGATTCGTTTGTCTTCATCGTGTTCCCCTTTTAGTGTAATTGTTACACTAACTAACCTGAATGGTCAAGTGGTGCTTTCGAGGTTTACGAGCAGGAACAACTGCCTCCTTCCACTGTTTCGCCAATATACTGAACGGAATACCTCCTAGTCAGAGCTTCAGAGAAATGGGAGTTTTACCTGATCACCTGTAGCATTGACCGGCCTCGTGCGGCAACAACAAGCGTGCCGAAGTCACCGGTTCAATTTGGAACCTTCGGAATTCGCAAATTCGGCGTGCAATCCAAGACACTTAATCAACGCGCGTCTTTGCTACCTCTGGAAGAAACAGTTTGGCGTCAGCGTTTGGGGACGCAATGGATTGGGACTGAGGTAATTGCGAGGCAAGGCTTTACTCCAAGCCGTTAAGCCCGGCGACCGGGATAAGTTGGCCGGCCACTGCTCCTAGCCCTTGCCGCTGAAAGAACCTTGGTTCCAGATTGAAGTAAAAGGACGTGTTGTTTCTGCCGACGTCGACGTTCGCTCCAACCCGTATTAAGAACGACTCACCGATACGTGTCAGGCCAATCGACTGGCCAATGTTTCCCGTCTTGCCCAAATCCACGGAGGTCCCACCCACTGCGACCCATTTCTCGTTCATTCTGTAATTGAACGATGTCGTTAATAGTAACGAACTGATCGGTCCCTCCAAGCTCGTCACACCTGTGTAGATTTCTCCGCGGCCTGGTCTTGATACGATACCGCCAAGCGTCGTGGCCTTGAGCCCGTTGTCGAAAAGATCGTAGTAGCCATCGCTAATGAGTGTAACTCGGTCTCCGATATGGTATCGGAAATCGTAGTTGATCCCGCCTACGCTTTGACCGAAGTTGTCTCGATCGGGGTTCCCAAAGTAGATGGCGTCGACATCAAACTCAACCACGTCAGCAATCCGTTCCCTGCCTGCGGCCCCTCGTTTGGTTTGGAATCGTTGGTGTATTCCAAAACGCGATTGCAATTGATTGGTTACCACTTCAGAGCCAGCCGCCGATACGTAACGCTGCATCGCTTGGCGTGCGGCATACTTCGTCGCATCAAACTGATCTGGCAATACTCCTCCGAAGGTGTTGAACACGAGCCGGCGTCGAAAATGCTCCTGCGAGTTGTCGTCGATGGGGTTGTACAATGGAAATTGTTCAAGGTCGCGAGTCGTATCTGCGTAAAGATACTCGCTTTCAAATGAAATTTTGTGTGCCATTCCGTTCAGGTTTAACACACTGCTTTGAACGTCCGGAAAGGTTCGCCAGACTGGCAGCGATGACTTTAAGCCAACTTGGCCCGTCAATCGCGTGATGTCGTCGCCATTGACGTCTTGGCCCCATTGGCCAGCTTCGCCTGAAATAAATGGAACGAATTTATAGTAGCCCGTATCGATCGGTAGGTTCAATTCCTGTCGTGTAACCGCATGCAGTCCCGAAGCGCCCACCTCCCACGGTTGCAGTTGGAACTTCGCCGCCTCCGTTGGATTGGTTGGCGTGCTGGCGACTTTCTGCCTCGCATATCCGACATCGGTGTGCGAGTAATACGTAAAGAGGTCACCGACCGATTGGCCAAGCCAATAGTGGTCAAGCCGAGGCAACCACTCGGTTTCCGTAAAGAACTTATTGACTCTCGCCTGTCCCCATAAATCAAACATCTGTTGGTCGTAGTATTGTCGAAACCGTAGGGCCGTAGAGTAGTCTTTTTGTGTATCCCACTCCTGCTCAAAGTATTGTTCGAGGAAGTTGCGATCGCTCACCAATCCAACTTCGGCCCAGAACTCTGTATCTGTTGATAGATATTGTTTGTGTTTGAAGAGGAGTCGACCGCGAGTATCTCGTTCAGGAACAAGATTCGATCGATCACTTCCAATGAAATCCCGGCCCCTATCTTTAATACCCCAGGCATCTAAGTAACCGTTGGCTGGTCCCAACAGCAGGTTTGGCACGTTGTAGGTGAAATTGGTGCCTAACGCGAATCCGCGTTCACTCAGGTAGTCGGTCGAAAAAGTCCAGCGGGTGCCGTCCAGTCCTTGCAATCCCAGCACTTGATATGCATCGAAATCCACCATCACTTGATTGCCAAAAATTAAATCGTTCTTGTACTTCAGACCGTTTACATAGAAGCTGGATGTGTCGATGTTCGTGTTGAGGAATGGCCAGTAAAGAACTGGAAACCCCTCAATGTAGACGAAGTTGTTTCTAGCTTTGGCTTGCATGCCAGTCTGGTCGGCCGTCCTGCCAACAAAGGGTAGGCCGAGCATGGGCCGGACTGGTTCGTTGGCTCGATCGCTTAATTCGATTCGGTCGGACTGCAACCAATAACGAGGTACGCCAAGTCGGCTGCTGGTCAGGGCAGCAGAGTAGGCCAAAAAGTTTTCGCGTGAACGCTGTTGAATCACGTCGGCTTTGAGGCGAACGATTCCCTCGTATTGTGGCGCGGGGGTTAGGACCTCTGCGCCGAGGATCATGCCATACTCAGCTTGCACGTTGTAGTACATTCGCTCGGCGTAGATTTTTCGCTGGCCTTGTTCAAAAACCACGTTGCCCTCAATATACAACTCAATGGGCAGGTCATCGACTTTTCCGGAGCTAAGGCGATCGGCATCGGCAGTCCATATCACCACGTTGTCCGCTTCGATTAGGACTGTACCCGCCTCGAACGCCCCTGAATTCGTCTGGACAGAAACGCCACCAAACCGAAGTCGGATTCCACCCTTTATTGTGATGACTGAGTCACCAAGGTCGGGTCGGCTGGTTCTTTCGAGAGTTGGGTTGTTTCCACCGCGAGGGACTAAGGAAAAAGTCTTAGCGCCTATGCGTTGAGTAGCGGCAGGAATTCCTGGTGCCGAAAGGGCTACCGGTCCGGGCACTGGAACGGGACCGAAATCCACTTGACCCGGCTGCTGAAATGCGCGTACTTCTTCGGCTGGATTCAATGCAGGAGACTTCGGTTGGATCGACTCAAATAGAGGCAACGAACCAGCTTCGATTACGGTTCCACCAAATTGAGAGTTACCAACTTGCAAGCTTTGACCCGTTGAGTTGTTCGGGATCTCTATTCCGCCCCTTGGTGGAGATTGAACGCCAGGACTTGGTTGGCTTTCGCCTTGGCTTCTCGGTTGAACGTATGCGATCTGGGAAAGTAGTCGACTATTCATGCTATCGTCTTTGGCTGTCCATGCGACCGCCGTTTTCACTTGATCACGATTCGACCAGTTTAACTCGGGGGCTTGTCCCGTTGCATAGTCCCATACCTCGACGTGAAATCCAATTTCGAAATTGCTGAAGAGTCGTCCCATCCATTGTTCATCCTGAATGCGTTGCTCGTCCGACCAACGGACGTCGCAGTTGCCGAGTGTTTGCAAGATGACTTTCTGTGGATGCTCACCCTTGGGCGAATCGGGTTGAGTACGATCAATCCAAATGTTTGCCTTTTCGCAGGTCGCAGAAAACGACCCCTGATAAATGCGGCAACCGCCAGTCAACGTTATCACATCGTAGACGCCCTGCGTCTGCTTCACTGCCTGGTGAGCATAGACCTCGATGCAGAATTTGGGGTCCGAAAGTGGCACTCCTATTTCGCCTGCATGACTTGGTTGTGTAGTCAGCAGAGCCACCAAGAAGCAGAACGACGAGTATGGTATGAGCGCAGCAACCCACAAGCACACCTTCGCGTGAGCAATTTGTCGAATGGCCATTCGGTGCAACGGTTGCCGTGAGGGCAGCCGATGCCGCGAGAGGTTTGAATCGATCGGGGGACTCCGTTCCACTACCGAATCGCTCTCCATGGGTTAATTGTTACAGTGATTTGCTGTCAAAGGCAGCCGCCTACTCCGGTCGCACCTATGCCGGAGTATAGGAGTCGAAAAAAACGGGCTCAAGACGAAGGTTTAGTTAAAGTCAGCAAAAGTCTTGTGCCGATCACTAGTCGCTAGGAAAAAATCCCGTTATTAAGCCCGCACACTCCCCATCATCGCTAGAGGCTCTAATCCTCTCAAACGCCTCAAATTAACATGGCGATGAACAGACAACGATTATGTCTAACATAGAATCACTTGCTACACACTTAATTCAGCAAGGCCATTGGGCCGAGGCGGTATGCCTATACCGAGATGAGCTGGGACTTTCGTTGCCTCAGGCCGAGAAGATCGTCCTAGAGCTCGCAGACAGTTCTGGAATCCAATACCCTGGCCGATTTTTGTCGTGGCTGGCCATTGCTTTCGCAGGTTTTTCCCTATTCGGGCTAGCCGGAATCTTGCAGTTTGTTCTGTCCAAGTAACTTGACTTGGCTTTGCAAACGGCCGGACAGATTACCAAAAAAGCATCCGGATCGAAGCAGCGCCAGTCAGTATCAAGATAATGCTGTCGAAAAGGCGCTGTGGGATCTTTCGAATTGCCATGGATCCGACCCAAAGTCCCAGGCCGATCAACGGAATCAGTACTACGTTGAGTGCGAGGGTGTCGAGGCGGATCAGGCCAAGGCTCCAGCTAAATGGAATCTTGACAACATTAAGAAGCAGGAAGAACCACGCAGCGGTTCCGACGAATTCCAACTTGGGCAATCCAATCGCCAACAGGTAAAGTCCGAAGACTGGGCCAGCCGCATTAGCAAGCATGGTCGTTAGTCCAACAAGGATTCCCATGCACCAAGCAAACCAAGCCGAATGTGGCACATCGGTTAACCATTCCTCTTTCCAGATTCGAACGATTTGGAGCGTAGTCAAGCCTAGGATGATGAAGCCTATTAGGGGCCGATAGTACTGCTCGGGAAGTCGAAACATGAGAAGCCACCCGAGAACAACGCCGATCAAAGTTGGCGGCATCAACCGTCGGACATAGTCCCAATTAGCACGCTTGCCGTAGAGCGACATCGCAAAGAGGTCACCTGCTATTAGCATCGGTAGCACGATGCCAGTCGAGTCTTTTGCGCCAAAGACAGACGCAAAGAGATAGACATGAACCATGCTAACACCCGAGAACCCGCTTTTGGTAATACCAATGCCAAACGCAGCAATTCCCAGTAAGAGCCAATCGATATAGCTATGCGCTGCCATGCCTAAGTTATCTTTTCATCGAGCCGAGCCAAGAAAGCTCGTAGCGCTCTTGCGCGATGGCTAATCGCGCGTTTTACTCCCATCCCCATCTCTGCAAAAGTCTGGTGAAACTCTGGGATTTCAAAAAGCGGGTCGTAACCAAAGCCACCTATGCCACGCGGCTCTGTCAGTATGTGTCCCCAACATTCCCCCTGCGTTTCGATATGAATTCCACCGCCTGGATCCGCGAGTGCAATCGTGGAGACGTAGTAAGCTCTTCGACTCTCATAGGGCAGGGCGATCATCTCCTTGAGGAGCAGCTCATTGTTGGATTGGTCGTTTGCATTCGTACCTGAAAACCGCGCTGAGTAAATACCGGGACGTCCATCGAGTGCTGGAACACAAAGTCCACTATCCTCGCCGATTGCCCAAAGTCCTCTATGCTTGGCTTGGCTAATCGCCTTGAGCCTAGCGTTTTCTAAAAAAGTCGTGCCTGTCTCGTCCACATCATATGTATCTGAAAAATCTGCAGGTACCTTGAGTTCAAACCCGCGAGGCTCCAGCAAATGAACGAGCTCGACGATCTTTTTGCGATTGTTCGTGCCAAGAAAGAGCTTTTTGTTTTTTGCAAGTGAGGAAATGTCGTGCTGCATGCCAATGGAAACAACTGAGGTATCGTCAGGCCAAAAGTGGTCGGCTGTCGCCAGTTTACCACAATTTTGCGGGCTGCATTTTTCGATCGTGTAATCTCAATGGTAAACGTGCGTGAACCAAGTAGCATTGTCGTTGTCTACGTTTGCCCAGCCCGAGAGTTGCGAATTGATGGGCCGCGCTTGTACGCCTTGCCACCTAGCCGTAACATTAGTGCATAAAGCTTCGCAGTCGGGCCGTAAGCGGTTTTCCCAAAAACAAGACTCCAATATGATCCCAAATCAATGTAAACAATTGGCCCCGATATGGGCTGGCATGGTCCTAACTACTTCCTTAGTCAACGGGTCCGCGTCAGCGGACGACTTGGAAAGCTGGACTCAATGGCGTGGTCCAACCGCGGATGGAGTTGCCAGCTCCAACGCGAAGCCGCCGATTTCGTGGGGCGGCAAAACCAATGTCAAATGGGTGGCGAGCTTGTCTGGCGAAGGAACGGCGACGCCGATTGTTTGGAAAGATCAAGTCTACGTGGTGTCCGCGGAAAAGACATCGCAGAAAAGCGCGACACCTGTTGCAAATGATGAACGTGCTAAAACCAAACCAGATGAGTACTTTTATCGATTCCTGGTTACCAGTATCGATCGCGCAACCGGCTCGACGCGTTGGCAGAAGGTAGCAACCGAACAGGTCCCACACGAGGGCCGACATGAGACGAACACGTATGCGGCGGGATCCCCGACAACGGACGGTGAGCGTCTCTACGTTTCGTTTGGATCGCGAGGTATTTTTTGTTACTCCCTACAAGGAGATCTTGTTTGGAACATCGACCTTGGCGATATGCGAACTCGCTTGGGTTGGGGAGAAGCAGTCACGCCGGTTTTGTCGGGCGAACTATTGATCGTCAATTGGGATCAGGAGGAAGGCTCCTTTATCACCGCCGTGGACAAGCGCACCGGAAAACAAGTTTGGAAAGTCGATCGGCCAGGTGAAGTTACCTCATGGAATACGCCGCTTGCCACTACCCTAAACGGCAAGGCCATGCTCGTAGTTAACGGAACCAATCGCGCGAGGGCATACGACACCCTCACCGGTGCAGAATTATGGTCTTGCGGTGGGCAAACGACCAATGCGATTCCCTCACCGATTCGCTTCCGCGACGCGGCAATCTGCATGAGCGGTTACCGAGCTGCGTGCGCGCTGGCCATTCCGCTCAATTCGACAGGCGACATTACCGAACAAGGTAAAGCCATTTGGAGTGTGAACAAAAGCACGCCCTATGTGCCATCGCCCGTCATTAGCGACACTCGGTTGCTCTTTACGGCAGGAAACTCCGATGTGCTGAGTTGCGTCGACGCGAACACGGGAAAAGTACTGGTCGATCGACGCCGCATTTCAGGCGTTGGTTCGCTCTATGCTTCGCCTGTCGTTGCAAATGGCCACATTTACTTTACCGGGCGCGAAGGAACTACTGTCGTTTTAAAGGATAACGAAAACTTGGATGTTGTCTCCGTGAATCCGCTTCAAGACGCCATTGATGCGTCGCCAGTCGCTGTAGACAACCAACTTTTTCTTCGGAGCTGGACCAAGCTTTACTGCATTCAATAGTCCAGTGATGCCCCACCATCGACTTCGATTCCTTGCCCGGTGATAAAGCTACTGTCATCCGTAGCGAGAAAGAGACACACGCGACCGATCTCTTGCGGGGCAGCCATTCGGCCGAGAGGCTGAAGAGCACCGATACGTTGCAGGGCTGCTTCAGGATCGGATAGCGTGGATGCCCATTGACGCATAAGTGGAGTATCAACATTGCTGGGCAAGACCGCGTTGACGCGAACTCCATCCGCTGCGGCCTCCAGTGCGAGTGCTTTGGTGAAGGCCAGCTGAGCGCCCTTGCTGGCCGCGTAGGCGGTGGAATTTTTTTGACCCAAGACTGCAGTCATGGAACTGATGCTGATGATCGTTCCTTTGGTCAGGCGAAGATACTTCATGGCGTAGTACGCACCGGCATACGTGCTTAAGAAGTTAACCTGCATCACCCGCAAAGCGTCGCAAGGCGGCATCTGTTCAATGGGTGTGTCCGGCGGATGAATGCCTGCGTTGTTGATGAGGCAGTCAATTCGTCCCGTCCAGCCAACGGTCTCCTCGATGGCAGATTTGACTTGTTCGGAATAGAAAACATCGGCTTGGATCGCTATCGACTGGCGTGGGAATTGTTGCGCCAACCGCTTAGCCGCCTGCAAGTCCCTATCCACGATCGCTACCTTGGCACCTTCGGCGGCAAACACCTCAACGCAACCAGCGCCGATCCCCATTGCCCCGCCGGTAACGATGACCGTTCGATCTTTGAAACGCATTGCAGAAACCATGAAATCGAGTAGCGAATCGGTCAAAACGTCGACTATCCGTAAAGTCGATCGGCTTCCTTGTGATCGATCTTCCTGGCTTTGATTCGTCCACCCGCAATTTTCTCGCCGTTGGGGTCAATATAGACTCGCCCTGTTTTCCCCGGTTTGACGCTCATCACATGAATATTAAAGATGAAGGCCATATTGGACTTCGCCTTAAACCAATGGACATTGTCCTTGGTGTCTGTGACCGTCGAACAACCTCCTGGCCCGAAGTCGCGGTCGATGGTTGGAGTAATGATCATGTGATCGCTTGAGTCTTCGAGCCGATCGTAGTGGCGACCATGGAAGTCCCCTTTCAAAATGAGGAAGGCAGTGGCCATATTGTCGTGGCCATGTGGCACGACCGATCGATCCTTGTTCAACGCAAAGATTTGGTGGCCGAAAACCAACTCGGTCGGTAACCCTTCCACTTTGGGCAATGTTGCCTTTAAGCTCAATTCGCCCCTTTCCTTTGGGTTCACGTTTTTTGCGAGCTTGTCAAAATCTAAAAATCGCAACAACTCTGGAAGGTCGACCGTTTTGTAGAGTTCTTCGACTTTCTCTTGCCACTGAATCTGTTCGAGTTTCTTGCCCTTCAGATCCAGGCTCCACGCGTTGACTTCGGCAAGCCATTGGGCAGCGATCGGTTTCACTTCTTGGGCGAAAGCATCCCGGTTAAAGAGAGTTTCAAGCAACGACCAAGTTAGCAGGGAACCAATGGTTCGGTGCTGAAAATCACGTCGAGTTAAAGTGTTCATTCGATTGGATTCCTGCTGTTGAATGGCGATGGCTAGTAAGGCGATTCGGTTGCGAAAGGATTTTCTCGTAGATGCTCAGTATAAGGGATCTTTTCGAGCCGCGCGGAGATTGAAGTGGAAAGTTGAGTTGTGCCGACCATTTGATTCTTCACGAACGACGTTGGTATTCGTTTTTTACAATAGCCACCTCAAATCTACAGAAACCTCGCAATCTCATGTCAACCATTTCCGAACAGTACTTCTTGGGGAGATTCGAAAGTGGTGCGTTGATTGGGATGATTCAAATTTGTCTGTCTATTCTGAAAGGGATTGAATTTGACGTAGATGGAATATCTTCGATGTCGACAAAGGCACTGCAAAAACTGGAGGGAAAGCTCAGTGTGAGGCTTCGAACTCGGCTTGGTAACTGCCTAAACGGGCCGCTCCAATTGAAAGAGGTCTTGAGTTCGGCACCAAAATTCGCCGCCAAGTCTAGCGATCGCCATGATCTTCCTCGGGTCTGGTTGTCCCTTTGGATCGAGTACGGCGTCATCGATATGCATCATTAAAATTTCCCCAACGACCAAATTGGCAGAGATGGGGCCATTGCCCACGGGGATGATCTGCAGCACCTTGCACTCCAATGCAAATGGGACATCCGCAAGACGTGGCGGTTTCACTTTCTCGGATGGCAACGTAGCGAGTCCCGTCATCTCAACTTCACTTTCCTCTGGCAACAGCATCTTGCTCGACATGTTGATGAGGTCCGCATGTTTTTCCGTGGATGCGTTGATGACAAACTCTCCATTCGCCTCGATGTTGATCAACGTGTCCTTTTTCCCGCCGTCGCGTTTTAAGGTCGGGGAAAAGACAACAACAGGCGGATTCGCTCCAAACGTATTGAAGAAACTAAACGGAGCTAAGTTGACAACTCCAGACTGTGACAACGTAGTTACCCATGCGATAGGGCGTGGGGCGACAAGCCCAACCAGCATCTGGTACACGGCCACAACTTCCGTTTTCGAAACATCGATTCGCATACGTTAATCTAACCAGGAAAAAGGATATGTCGGATCATCTAGTGAACCTGCGGCGGCGGCTAGGGACAACGGTCGAAATGTATCCACCATCACAGCCAGCTCATCTGTAAACTTGACCGGCCGACTCGCCACAATCGTACCAGGATGAGGCCCGTGCGGAATCCCATGCGGATGCAGCGTTAGCGAACTGATTTCAACGCCACGACGGCTGCCGAATTGCCCCCGAACATAGTAAAGCACCTCGTCCGATTCCACATTACTGTGCGCATAGGGAACCTTGATCGCCTGTGGATGCGTGTCCAGCATCCTTGGTGCAAAGGTACAGATAACGAATCCAGAGGTTTGGAAGGTCTGATGAATGGGCGGTGGCTGATGAATCGTGCCGGTAATTGGTTCAAAATCGTCGGCATTAAAAGTATAGGGGTAAACCATCCCATCCCAGCCCACGACGTCAAAAGGGTGATTGGCCATGACGTACTTGGTCCACTGGTCGCCGTCCTTGATGCAAACGCCGAATTCGCCCTCCTCATCGTGAGTGCCGAGTTCCTGCGGTCCATGAAGGTCTCGTTCGCAAAATGGAGCACCCAATCGAAACTGTCCGTCCGGGTTGAGATAACGTGGTGGGAAGCCGACGTCTCCCATCGATTCGACCACCAACATGTCGGGCGCGATCGCATCCGTGTCGAACTCGATGCGATAGGTTGTACACTTGGGGATCACTATGTAATCCATTGGTCGGAAAGGCAATACACCGAACATCGACACCAGGCGACCGAAACCTCGCTGAACAAAAATCACTTCGTCCGCTCGGGCGTTGCGATAAAGATCATTCTGTTGCGTCGCTGGTCGGCAACGAGACAAGACCACGTCCGAATTGAACATCAACGGCACGCGTCCGGTGATTGGATCACCCGAGGCAACGATCCCCGATGTCTTTAAGTGAACATGCCGAAGCGTCGATTCCTCTGCTTTGACAATCGGCGTTCGACCGCCGTTCTCGATTCGCAAGACACGGGTTGGCGGCCGCAAGTGATAAACAATGCTATACGCTCGGCCGAAGCCCTGTGTCGTGATCACTTCCTCATAAAAGACACCCTCGTGTCGGTGACCAGGAACATTGGCATGAATCGTGTGCCGTTTGGCTGGAATCGAGCCTCGTTGTAGATACTGTGGCATTTTCTTCAGACCTTTATGGTTGTTTCATGGATCATTTGCCGAGCAGCTACGCAGTTTTCCAAAATCCCCAATCGCTCGATCTCCAATTGGACGACATCCCCCGCCTTTAGCCAGCCACCAACAACTTCAGGCGTCAGCTCGAGAATGCAGCCTGACCCAACTGTGCCGGAGCCGATAACGTCGCCGGGAAGCAATTTGGTATCGCGACTTGCATGAGCCAATAGTTGCGGCCAACTCCAGTACATACTAGATGCATTGCCCTGCGAAACAACTTTGCCATTGATGGATGCCGTCATCTTGAGATCCAGTCGGCCATTCTTATAGCGATTCTTCAATTCCGAAAAGGGCACGAGGGTTGGCCCTAACGCATTGGCAAAGTCCTTGCCTTTGCTTGGCCCCAGGCCAACTGCCATTTCGTTGCGTTGCAGATCTCGGGCCGACCAATCGTTATAGATCGTAAACCCCGCGATACAATCCATGGCCGAATCATCCGCTTCAAGATCGCTCGCTTGAGTGCCGACGATGGCAGCGATCTCCAATTCGAAATCCAACTCGCTTGAGTTCTTTGGCGGATAGACCAAATCGCCATGACCAATCACGGACGCAGGATTCGAAAAGTAAAAGACTGGGATCTCGTACCATTGGTTGACCATGCCCAAACCTCGCTGTGCGCGGCAGGTTTTGACATGCTGTTCGAAAGCGTAGAAATCGCGGATGCTTCGAATCGGAGGAAGAGGCGTTGGCATCGGCTACAGTGTTCCGCGTGTTTCTTGTTCGCGTTCGATTGCTTCAAACAAGGCCTTGAAGTTCCCTTTGCCAAAGCTCTTCGAGCCTTCGCGTTGAATGATTTCAAAGAATAAGGTCGGGCGATCCTGTACCGGTTTGGTGAAAATCTGCAGCATGTACCCCTCGTCGTCTCG
>JANMNR010000270.1:0-8786 GCA_031368325.1 Pirellula sp. | reverse complement strand
GAAACCATTAAAGCCGGTATCCGCAATCGCCTTGGCAATCGGCGGATAGTAAAGTTCTTGCTGATCATTCAGCTCATGCCGCCCTGGGTTTCCTCCGGTGTGGTAGTGGCCGAAGTACTGATGATTCTTTTGAATCGAACGGATGATATCTCCCTCCATGATTTGCATGTGATAGATGTCGTAGAGTAGCTTGAAGTTATTCGAGCCTACCTCTTTGCAGAGTTCGATTCCCCATGCGGAGTTGTCGCACATGTAATCCGCGTGATCGACGCGGCTGTTCAGCAGCTCCATGTTGAGAATCACGTTCTTCTTTTCCGCTACGCCCACAATCTTTTTGAGAGCCGCCGCACAGTTCTTTAAGCCCGTTTTGCGGTCGATGCCTCGTGCGTTCCCGGAGAAGCAAATGACGTTGCGAAAGCCGGCCGCCGAGGTGGCTTCGATTGCTTCATTCAACTTCTTTAAGGACGCCTCGTGGTACTTTTCATCGCACAATCCATCAGAGAGTGGATGCGAGGAAACCATTGTGCAAACCAGTCCGTGCTTCTTGACAGTCGCAAAGTCCTCAGGCTTCAGTAGATCAATGCCGACCAAGCCCAGCTTCACGGCCTCGATGCACATTTCCTCCAACGAAAGTTTGCTGTAGCACCATTTGCATACGGATTGCTTGAGCCGTCCCTTTTTGGCATCGACAGGGTTAGCAGCTTGTGTATTCGAAGCTGCTACCGTTAAGGCGGCCCCAGCGGCCACGGCACCCACAGCTCCGAGACTGAAGCTGCGGCGAGTGATCGAATCGTTTGTTTGGTCTTCTCGGTTTTGCATAAAAGTTATCTGTTTTGAGAGGAAGGAACACCGCGAACGGATGAAAAGACTAGTTAGCGTCACTAGTTCGTCAATGGAACACAAATCAACTTTTCGTCGTTGCGGACGTAGATGCAACCATTCGCAAACGCCGGTGCACACCAGACAACATTGCGACCTGACGATTCGTTGGTGGGCTCTATGATCTTTTCACGAGATATTTCTTCATATCCCTTGGGTGTCATACGAGCGATGATCAATTCCCCCAACTCGTTGAAGAGATAAAAAAGGTCACCGCTTCGTACGATGAATGCCGTGCCGCTTTGAAGTGGTCGTTTGCTGATGGGCTTTGCTGTCTCCCAAATCCGCTCGCCGGTGTCAATCTTAAAGGCGATCAGTTCGCCACTCTGGTCGAATCCATAGATGACGTCACCGATTCCCATCGGCTGCGAATTTACGGGCGAAAGCGCTTTCTTGGCTTGATCGCGCCAAACTTGTTTTGCGGTCGGTGTTTTTTCGTCTAGTTCAATAAGCAAGTTCTTGTCGGAGTAGCCGCCCACAAACAAGTACTTGCCCGACTGAATGGGTGACATGATGATCGAACCACTGCTCGCTTCGTAGGGCAGTGTCCAAAACAGTTTGCCTGTTTCTGGATCTACAGAGTTGATGGCAATTGGATTGGGCAATATGAGTTGTCGCTTGCCCCCGGCGTTGATGATAGTAGGAGGCGAATATCCTTGTTCGGGTGCCGTTCCAAATTTCCAAATCTCCTTGCCCGTCTTTTTGTCCAAGCAAACCGTGTGCGACCCCTCGCCGCCAGCCAAGGTGATCAAATGATCGCCGTCGATGAGGGGATGCGCTGCATAGCCCCAGAGGGCGGAGTTCGTTTTATACTGTTCCTTGAGCTTGAGGGACCAAACCACGTTGCCTTTCTCGGCTTCAAAGCAAATCAAATCGCCCTCTGCGCCAAGTGTATAGACATATTGGCCATCCACTATCGGAGTGCAGCGAGGACCGCCAGAAAAGGAAATAGCGTAGGTCACGGCGCTTTCATGTTTCCAAATTTCTTTTCCCGTTTTGCTGTTGAGGCACAGCACCCGTTCCGTTCCTTCGAAGGAGCGTCGGCCCCAGTTCGCATCCTTTGGGTTTGCTTTCGTGACCAGATCCGTCACATAGAGTCGTTCGCCAACCACAGCTGGCCCGGAATACCCACCCGCGACGGGCGCTGTCCAACTTGCCTTCAGACTACCCGGTGCGAAACTCTGTGGCGGTTTGGCCACGTTCCAAACGTTATCTCTTTTTTGTCCCATCCATTGGGGCCAATCCTCAGCGATACCGACCTGAAATGAAGTAGAGTTCAGGGCACAAAAAGCGAATAGGCAAACAAGACTTGGATGGTATTTCATACGGGATCGCTTTCGCGTGGTGGCAACATTAGGCGTTTTGGTTGAGTTCCGATAGAGACCAATTGTATCAAATCAGCCAGCAGAAGGTACCAGAATACGGTTGCCAAGTAACGTCCCTAAAAACGCAAGAGCAGCCTCGGTGTTGGCTCTGCGTAAAACGAGCTGTCCCGAACGAGCTGTCGGAGACTGGCTAAACAAAGGTTGCCAAGCAACGAGCCCCGACTGCGCAGAGGCAGCTTCGCCGTTGGCTCGGCGTCAAACGAGAATGTTCATCCTAGAAACCTTTCGTTCTACCTAAGGAATCGCAAGCCAGCTTTCCCCCAAAAGTCAAATATCTCGGCGGGCAAGACACCGCTGAAGCAGATCGCAAAGGAAGACCATACGTTTGGCGGTAGTTTCACATGCCAAAAAAGACTTGGCAGTGCAACGTTTCCGATTACGACAAATGCTGCCACGATCAAATTAATCGTTCGCGCGTTCGCTTCGATATCAAGTTGCAAAGGACTGGCGATTTTCCTCGTAACTTGAAAGCGGTTGTTGCGGCTACTTTGATTTGCCGAGAAGCTGTTTCAAAAAAGTCTCAATCGATCCAATGTTTTTCGTAGTCGATTGTTCGAAGCTCATGCCGCTAGCGAGGGACCTAACAATGGCTTCGTACTTGGTTTTCATTTTGGATTCGTACATGGTGCGAATGACCCCGAAGCCAATGATGGCGGATGCCTCGTCGTTCATCGAGCCATCCAATAACGACTTCAAGCTCTTTAACTGCTCCATCGATTCCGGCATGCGTTTGAGCCAAGGCTGAACCCTCGCGTCCTTGACACCAACGGTGAGCGCAAGTGCTTGTCGTCCTGCACCGTCCGCGAACCAATTCGGGACCCCTTCGTGCGAACTCATCCAAAGGCTCGTAATCTGCTGCAAGAGCGACGTCTCGTTGATCTTGCCCTCCGCTTTGTCGAAAACGATAGCCACATAGCTATCTAGGACTTCGCTTCGCCAATGGCTCGACCATTCTCCTGGAAGTGCTCGGGATTCAATCATCTTGCCAAACTCGCTGTAGTCATAACGTTGTTTCAAGGCAAAGACGGTGATCCCTCCTTTGACCAATGGCTCTTTGCCCGACAGGTTAAACATTTTTCGGATCTGGTTTGTCGCCGTATTGGCTTGAGCGAGTAGAAGTTTGCCATTCTCGGACCCTATGTTTCCAATGATGTGAAACTGTTCGTCGATAGCCTCATCAGGTTCGCTCTTGGGAGAGGCGACTCTCCATTTCTCTCGCGTACGCTCCATCCGTTTGGCCATCAGTTCTTTGTGGCTGGCCCGTGCCGCAAACGCTTGGCCGACGACTTGATCGAGTTTGGCATCTTTGCTTTGACCGTCAAAGCTGGCACCCTCTTTGATCCAGGTAGCGACAATCTGAATTTGGGAGTCGGGTAGTGCCGCCCTGCCCAGCGGCATTTGAGCTCCCTCCATACCACGCAGCTTTCGAATGATCAGACTTTCGTCGGGTTTGCCTGGAACAAGAATCGGTCCGCTGTCGCTACCCTTAAAGATCTGCGAAATGGTATTGAATTGCAGGCCAGCACCAACGCGAGTGGCGGCGTAGTGACAGCCATTGCAGTTCGCCATCAAGATCGGCGCGACGTCCTTTGCGAAGCTAACGGTCTCCTTTCCGGAGGGGGCGCTGATCTTGGCTGGTTCGGTTTTAGCTGGATTGCTCTTGCCCGGCGCTGCGCCGGTTATCAGAGATGCAATAGGAGCATCTGGCGAGGTGCCATCAAATTTGGCTCCTTCCCTGACCCACTGCTTGAGTTTGGCGAGATTTTCGGGCGATACCTTGTTTCCGCTTCGAGGCATGTCACCGGTTTCAATGGTCTCGACCAAACGGCTTGCGACTGGATCGCCAGGAAAAAGTACAACGCCTCCCTTGGATCCTTTGGTGATGGCGGTGAACGTGGCAAGGGAAAAACCGCCGCGCTCTGCATTGATATGGCAACGCGAGCATTGGTCCACCAACCAAGGAGCGATATCTTTGGCGAAGCTAACAGTTGCCGGACTATTGGTGGGGTTAGCGGGGGTTTTCCCGTCTTCTTTTTTCGGTCGGTTTGTTTTTTTTGCTTTGAGTATTTCTTCCCAACTTGGAAGCTCGGTAAGCTCAGCGCCCTGCACACTCAAGTCTCGGTGCGTGGTGGCGAGCTCCGCATAAACCTTCTTGATTTCTGCCAGCTCTTTTGCCGATGCACTTTCTGTTAACTCTAAAATCTTTCTCGTAGATTGTTCAACTACCTCCACGCAGTCGACTAGCTTTCCCTCTTTGAGCAAGGATCCCGACTGCTTAACCGAATCCTTAACGGCTTGAAGACCGACCTGGCTGATCTTCGAGGTCGGCTCCTGGCCTATGCTGGGAGTGAGGCCAATTTGCTGCAAGACACAGACAAGGAAAGACAATCGAATTGCATTTTGAAGCATAGTAAACAATCACATCCAGAAATAGATGAGCGTTGCGTGGTTTACAGAACTATCGAGTGGCGATTACCGCGGCCACAATGACAGCGAACAAGATCAGCGTTAGTACCCCGACACCTATCAAAATACCGATATTGCTCTTTTTTCTAGGTGGTAGTGGTTTTGCCGAGTTTGACTTTGTTTGCGGAGCAACATTCGGCTTCGGAGTCGGCTTTGAAATCGTTCCTTTATCAATCGGTTTCAATAAAGGAGACGAACCACCGGGGCCGGTCTTTTGAGGTGTTGAGATGGGGGAAGTCGCCTTTGCAATCGCTTGGCTCTTCGATTTCTTGGCGTTAGGTGCGTTTGAGTCTTGCTCGAGATCAATTTTGCTGTCAACCGTCGAAGCATCACTCTTAGCGATTGCTCGAAGAACACCGCTATCCGAGGCAGATAAGATGACGACGGAGCTGCCCGCTACCTTGGACTTTTCGGAGCGGTTGGTAACGGTATCTATGTCTTGTTGAGACCTCTTGGGTCCTTGGCTAAGTAGATCGGATATGGATAGGTTGTTGTTCTTGTTTTTTTCCGGATCGTTTTCGATTTCTTTTCGATACTTCACGAGCCATTCTTCGAGGAGTTCGGCGACTTGCAAACAGTCCTTGTAACGAAATCGGGGATCCTTTTGCATCATCTTGACGCAGATTCCGTCCAACTCGCCAGGGCAGTCGACTCTATCCTTTCGAATGTCCGGTGGCATTGCGTTCTGATGCTTGATGATACGGCTTGCTATGCTACCCTCCGGAAATGGCGCATGGCCGGTCAACAAAAAGTAAAGAGTGCAGCCAAGTCCATACATGTCGGCGCGACTGTCAATTTTGTGACTGTTGATGGCTTGTTCCGGCGGCAAGTAGTCGGCAGTGCCAAGAACCTTGTCGTTGTACTCCATGGTCAATGAGGCATCCGACTCTTCCGAGAACAATGCCAAGCCGAGGTCAAGAACTTTTACGACGCCCTTCTTGTTGATTAAGATGTTTGCCGGCTTTACGTCACGATGGATCAGTCCTGCCTCGTGAGCGTTGTGAAGCCCTCGCGCCGATTGAGCGATATAGTCTGCCGCGACAGCAAAAGGCAAAGGGCCATGCTTGCGTACCAACGTTTGCAGGTCGGGGCCGTCTACATGCTCCATCACCATGTAGTGAGTATCCTTGTCATTGTCGATGTCGAACATGCGAACAATGTTCGGGTGATTCAATGAGGCGATGGCTTTGGCCTCGCGTTGAAACCGTTCCAGATAACTGTTGTTACCCAGTTTCGACTTTGGAAGCACTTTGATGGCACGCTTGTGCTTCATGACGACGTGTTCGGCAAGGTAAACACTGCTCATCCCACCCGAGCCAAGGTGACCGAGGATTTTGTGGTTGCCTAAGAAAAATCCTTTGGACTTACCTTGAAGGATTTTTTCGCATTGCCAGCGCGTGACAAGACCTGCTTCCTCAATTTCTTTGCAGACTAAAACCGGGTCTTCGGGCAAGATTCCGTTGTGACGTCCCCGAATGAGGTCAAGTTGAGCATGAAGCACTAGCGGCTCAACAAGACGACTTTTTTCGATCAGCTCGAATATTCGGTCAGATGTAATCTGCGTCATGCCAAACTGTGCCTCGAACGCTCCACGAATGCCGCCGCCTTTGGGGAGTTCCCGATTCAACGAACCTGAAAAAAACGAGTAAAGTGCTTCATTGCATTCAGTTACTTCGCTTGCTACCGCTAACTCTAGTGTACTGAAATTTTTATCAAAGCATATCGGCGGTCCATTAAGAATGCAGGTTTTCCGATTTTTCCACCCTTCCTTTGCGTTGTTGATTTACTAAAGAGCAACCCGATAGGCTTTGCGCCCTTCTGACTTTGAAACGGATTGCTAAACTACCAGTCCAAAAAATCGACGTTTCGATTGGCGAACTGCTCGCCAATCCGCGTACCGACTTCCTCACAAATCAACTTCAAGGCGACTCAGGCATGAGCTATTTCCCCGAAATCAACAAAATCCAATACGAAGGACCCCAAAGCCGCAATCCGTTGGCGTTTCGATGGTACAACCCCACGGAGATAATCGAGGGCAAGTCGATGAAGGACCACCTCCGATTTAGCATCGTTTATTGGCACACCATGCGGGGGACTGGTTCTGATCCGTTTGGGCCAGGAACTGCCGTTCGCCCCTGGGATGACGGTTCCAGTTCGGTCGATAATGCCTTGAAACGGGTCGAAGTCGCATTTGAGCTTTTCGAAAAGCTGGACGCACCGTTCTACGCCTTCCATGATCGCGATGTGTCGCCGGAGGGTGGTTCCCTGCGTGAATCCAACGCCATTTTTGACCGAGTCGCCAAGTCGCTAAAGGAACACCAGGACAAGACAGGTGTAAAGCTACTGTGGGGAACGGCCAATCTCTTTAGCCACCCGCGTTTTATGCATGGAGCCGCTACGACTTGTAACGCGGACGTCTTTGCGTATGCTGCCGCTCAGGTAAAAAAGTGCCTGGAAGTAACGAACGAGCTGGGCGGCGAAAACTATGTGTTCTGGGGCGGACGCGAAGGCTATCAGTGCCTTTACAACACCGACATGAAGCGGGAGCTAGATAACCTCGCTAGGTTCTTCCACATGGCTGTCGACTACGCCAAAAAGATCGGATTCAAAGGGCCTTTCTTAATCGAACCCAAGCCAAAAGAACCCACCAAGCACCAGTACGATAGCGACGCCGCTGCCTGCTTGAATTTCTTGCGAAACTACGACCTGATGCCGTACTTTAAGCTCAATATTGAGACCAATCACGCAACGCTGGCGGGGCATACGATGATGCATGAACTCGATTACGCGGGAATGCAGGGAGCTCTCGGCTCGATCGATGCCAATACAGGTGACTTACTCTTGGGATGGGATACCGACCAGTTCCCAACAGACTACTACCTCACCGCTCAATGCATGTTGGCTATTTTGAAGCACGGTGGGCTAACCACCGGTGGCGTCAACTTTGATGCCAAGGTTCGACGCGAGAGCTTTGAACCGATCGATTTGTTCCACGCTCATGTCGGTGGGATGGATGCATTTGCCCGGGGGCTTCGAATCGCTGCGGACATTCGCAAAGACGGTGTGATCGGCCAATTCGTTGCCAATCGATATCGAAGCTGGGACAGCGGCATCGGTGCCGATATCGAAGCTGGAAAGACTTCCCTTGAGAGCTTGGAAAAATACATGCTCGAAAAAGGCGAAGCGTCCGCAAACGAAAGCGGTCGTCAGGAGATGCTCGAGAACATTTTCAATCGGTATCTGTAGCGAGCACGTCGTTTTTGGGCAACAAATGTGCGGGCAAAAAATGAAAACGATCTAACGGTCTGTTTCAACATTTTTTGCCCTACAATTTTTGCTCGTTGAAAGCAAGCTGCTGCGATGGACGACTTTCGGAGAAGCGGTTCGCTTATTGCTTAGGCCCGATAGCGGTCGGGAGATAGGCGCTCGATGTTGATCTTGGTCGGTCGACCATGCAAGACTTGGCTTACTAGCTCGCCCGTGATGGGACCGAGACTTAGTCCCATCATGGCATGCCCAGTTGCAATTGTCAGATTTTTCCACGCACTCGTCCGTCCGATGTAGGGCAACCCATCTGGGGAGACGGGTCTCAGTCCGCACCAGGGTTGAATTCCATCAAAATGCTGCTCTCGAAAGCGTGGCATGTAGCTGGGTATGTTCTTGACTATGCCATGTACACGGCGCGGATCAATCGACTGATTGAGTTCGCCGATTTGCATCGTACCGCCAAAACGCAGTCCGTCGCCAATTGGAGTTACCGCCACTTTGGCTTCACACAGAATCGAGCAAACATGGGGCAGTTCGATTGGGTTGGGTAGCGTCAGCGAGTAGCCTTTTCCAGGCTGCAATGGTAATTGAAGCTGCAGTTTTTTTACCAGCCCCTCGGACCAAACGCCACCGCAGAGCACAAATTCATCGGCTTCGATTTCGCCCAGCTTCGTTTCGAGTGCGACGATGGACTGGCCTTTGGTTTTCCAGCCGGTTACCAAACAATCGCTTTTGATGCTTCCCCCCAGCGCAACGATTTGTTTCTTTAACGAAGCTAGTAGTTGTGCT
>JANMNR010000247.1:0-2957 GCA_031368325.1 Pirellula sp. | reverse complement strand
CGTTGGAATGCTGAATGATGGAACGCAGGACGAACTTGTCCTTCACGTGCTGCAAGTGATGCCGGAAATGCCCGGGACTTGGCGCATAGGTGTAGAGATCCGTAAGCGCCGCCGGACCGCCCACCCGGTCGAGCAGGCCGCGGTCCAACAATCTTTGAACCAAGCTAACTAGTTCGATTACAGCACCGTCCTCAAAAAGCTGAATCAGGAAATCAAACAGCGTCGAGTGCGACGGCAGATAGAAATGTTCCTTGGTGAGTTTTTCCTCGATGTCTTTGCGCTTCAACCGAAATTTTTTCCGCGGTGCCGGCGTCAATACCTTTCTTCTCGAGGGCGAATGCTTGGGCAGCTGCCTTTCCACGCTCTAACAGAACACGTTCCATCTCAAGCTTGTCGAGTTCGCTTTGCTTTGCGGCTGCGATCCGTTCAGATGCTTGAACCTTTTGTTGCTCAAGCCGGGCATTCTCTTTTTCAATCTGCTGTAGCTGTTGGCCTTCGGTTTTGAGAAGCTCGATGGAAGTCAGTAGTTGAGTCGCTTGAACTCTATCGGCCTGGCCAAACGTTTGCTGTTGCGTCGTTACCTCTATTTTGGCTTGCTGTTCACCAGTGAGTTTTAACGCTGGGGAAGCAGCAGGTAGTGGCATTTTCTCAAGGGCTTGGGCTGCCTTTCCTTGCTCGGCGTGGCCAAACGTTTGCTGTTCACCAGTGAGTCTTGGCGCTGGGGCATCAGCAGGTAGTTGGCCCCGTGCAGAAGCTAGTGCCTTTTGCAGCTCAAGTTCTTTCTTCAGTGTCTCAATGTAACTTTCGGATCTGTCGGCGAGCGCATTTTGCTCCTTCAACGCTTCGTTGTTGAGAGTACGTTCTGATATTTGCCTTTCGATTTCCAGCCGCTTTTCACTTAGTTCAACGATTTCCTTTTGTGTCTTTTCAATCTCCTTGGGTATCGTCGTTACGCGGCTATCGAACTCGACCCCGAAAACCTGGAGGATGTTACCTTGCTCTTCCTTCTCCGCTTCTGATAGCTCCTTCCTCATGGATGCTATCCGGTTTTGTAGGCCGGCTGTCTCGGCATCGATTTGCCCGATGACTTGCTTGTATGCGTTGACCTTCTCGGTAGGGTCGCGAATCAGTTCGATATCTTGCTTCTGATCGGCGAAGCGAATCGCAGCAACCTTTTTAACTCGCTGTTCGAGATCTCCGGCCGTAACGGTGGCTTGGCGAAGCTCTTCTTCCCATCGCTTCGTGTCGAAAATGAGCTCACCAAACATTTGGCCGACTTGCATTCCGACCGTGAACGTACTTTTCAGGACCTCGGCATAGGCACCAACCGAACCAACACTAACCTTGGAGGCAAGTCCGAATTGCGTCGCTTTCTCACTTGCATTTTCCGTGCTGGACGCATTACGACTCATCGCGGACGTTAGTCCCTCGACGGATGTACCAGCCAACTTTGCACGGTTGCCGACTTCGGAAAGAACTTTCGAATTGCTGTCTGCACTTTTCGAAACGTTGTTGATGACTGGCGTCGCCTGATCTTTGGCGCCAATCACGATTTCAATATCAGCAGCCATTTCGGTTACCCTTCGCTATGAATCAATGCAACGTCATTTCGGTAGTGCCTGGCCGCATCGATCAACCAGGCGGATTGGTCAAGTGATCCACCCAGTATTGGCATGACTCCCTTTTCCATCATGTCGATGACTGGCATCGCGCTGGCAATGTCTCGGCAGTGGTCATTGGGACACCCTTTGATGTGTAAGTATCCATCTTCGCACTGTTCACATCCATCCCCGTCGCATAGAGGGCACTGAAAATCAAACCCGCTGTTGATATCCTCGTAGCATTTGGCATGCGAACATCCTCGACATAGCTTGCCCGTTCGCAGCAAAGCAACTATGCGGATGCTTTTTTTTCGTCGTCTGAAACTCTCGAGTTAAAAACGACTTTGCGCAGCAACTCCCGGGCTTCGCTGTAGGCTAAAACGTCTTCAATCTTGTCGGCGGAGTACTCGATTCCGTTCATGTTTTTCCAACCAAGTAGAACATCGGACAACGCGGAAGCGGTTTCGGTGAAAAGCGTATCGGTCGAGAATCCATCTTCAAGGATCCGGTCAAGCGTTTTGATGAGTCGCCTTTGCCCTCGCATGGATTGGCTTTTGACGATGAACAATGGACGGGATTCGCTTGGTTTGCTCTTGTCGCTGTCCAGAACGATTTCAAAAGCTTGATCAGGTTCCAGTTGGATCGGCATTTTTGGTTACTTCTTTTGTGCTACGGATGAAAGGGCCCCTCGACTGTCGAGGGAACGTCAATTGCATCGCTTTGGATTCGTATCGTTCCAAAGCTTTTTGAATCGGATCGGGGGGGATCCGATCTAGAACGGATGACAGGTCGTTATCCATGTTTTCTTCCATAAATGATTCGAACATCGCCGGCCATCGTTGGTACAAGCCGGCTTTCAATCGATGCCGTATCGGTTGTTCAAAAAAAGGCCCGCCAGCGTTACCACTTCGCGGATTGGCAACGCTGGCGGTTGCTACTTACGCAGCGCCAGTCGCTTTGACAGATGCTTTTGGATCGCCAAGAGCGACGCCAAAATCGTGATAGACTCGCATTTGAACTCCAAGCTTATTGAAGTCGGCCTGGCCCATCTCAATCGTTGGAGATGATTTGCCATCAAGGAAGCCAACCGTAACGGGATTTGCCATCGGCCCGCCAAACAAGTTCCAAGCGGTTGTACTGTTCCCGGTATACCCACTGTTGCTCATCCTGGACTCAACAACGAGGTTAGGAACGATGCCAACCATTGGGTTACCATTTGGGCCTGAAGTACCAAGAAGCTCGAGCGAATTTAGAATCGTTCGTGCCGTCGATTCCAGCTCAGGCGGAACGGCTAACGCAACGGGTACCATGTCAATGGAGTTGCCTTTGCTGTCAACCTGTTTTCGCATTGCCAAA
>JANMNR010000190.1:0-23432 GCA_031368325.1 Pirellula sp. | reverse complement strand
AGCACAATAACAACTTATACATCCCGCATTCCTTTGCTCGGACCGCACAATCATCAGAGATTCTTGAAACCAAACGAAGCTTGGCTTCTCAGGACTCGTGTCACGTTCAAAATAGCATTCTCTTGGCCTGCGATGCCAGAGCAGTCCATCAAACCCGATTGGACCTTCGAAAACATAGAAAAAAGCTGCTCGCAATAAATTCAAGCGACAAAAAGCTCCAGCAGCATGGTGCCTACCACATTTGCATGCTAAGTTTGCCAATACTGCGTGTTCCTCCAATCGTCGTGCGTGAGATTTGCTAGCCGCGAGAATGTCTATTTATAGGAAATTGGTAAACAGTATTTACGCAAAAAACCAACAAAAGATTGTATTTCAAACCAAACTTGCTCCGCTGGTAGAATCGGGTGCGTTATGACGATTGGACTGCTTTTTGTCGATGACCATGAAATCGTGCGCTTGGGGCTGAGGCAGATGTTGACAGGGAGCGAGATAGAAATCTCGGACGAAGCGGCTTCCTCGGACGAGGGATATAGCAAGTTTGTAATTTCGAAATTCGATGTTGTTTTGATGGATGTCCGACTTCCTGGCGGGGATGGCTTGCAACTCCTGGGGAAGATTAAAACGCACACTCCTACCCAGCCCGTTTTGGTGTTTTCCGCCTATGACAATCCCACATATGTCGCAAGAGCGGTAGCTCTGGGTGCGAACGGCTTTCTTCTGAAGACCGATTCCCCAGAGAGAATTCTGGACGCCATTCGACGAACTGCTACAGGAGAAAATATCTGGAGTCGGGAAGAGTTGAGACGAGTTACCGGCTCCTTGGCGACCATGCGGATGGGGAGTGAGTCGGAGATTCCTCTGACGCAGAGGGAGGGCGAAGTGTTAAAGCAACTTGCGAACGGACTCACGAACAAAGAGATAGCACAGTCGCTCGGTATTAGCTACGAGACAGTTAAGGAGCATGTGCAGCACATTCTGCGCAAGATCGGCGTATCGGATCGAACACAGGCCGCGGTTTGGGCGGTTCGAAAGAATCTGGTTTAGCAGAATTTCTTTCAAGGCCGAGCAGTTTTTGGACCGCCCTTTACGAAGGGTTTGGGTTCTATCTTTTGTCAAAGTCGTCTTTGTCGATGGCGTAGGATTCGAGCTTGCGATACATGGTAGCGCGCGAAATACCTAGCAATTCGGCAGCTTCTGGGATGTTTCCTCGCGTGCGTCGCATGGCTTCCTGAATTAGCCGTTTCTCCCACTGTTCGATATTCAAAGTGTCGAAAACTTCGGTCTTGGACTCATGCAGTGTCAGATCCGAAGCTTGGATTTCGTCTCCGGTTGCCAAGACGATCGCACTGTCGATGATATTCCGCAGTTGCCGAACATTTCCCGGCCAGTTGTACTCAAGCAGCCTCTTTCTGGCTCCCTCGCTCAATCGGATTTGCGTTCGACCATGCTGACGACCAAAGTGCTCCAGAAAATGATTTAATAGAAGCGAAATGTCTCCACCACGTTGCCGTAGGGGCGGCACCTTCATTTCAAATACACTCAATCGATAGTACAAATCTTCGCGGAATCGTTTGTCTGCCACAAACTCACTCAAATCCCGATTGGTAGCAGTTAGAACCCGTACATCCACACGGACTTCTTTGCGTCCACCGACTGGTAAGAATGGATGACCCTCGAGAATTCGCAACAGTTTCGCCTGTCCTGCCAAAGTCATTTCGCCAATCTCGTCCAGGAAAAGCGTTCCACCATGCGCTTGTTGGAACCAACCGATGTGGTCTTTATCCGCACCTGTAAAAGCTCCTTTCACATGCCCAAAGAGCTGGCTTTCCATGAGCTCGCTGGGGATGGCAGCGCAATTGACGCTCAGCATCGGGCGATCGGCGCGTGTGCTAGCCTTGTGAATAGCGCGTGCGACCAGCTCCTTGCCCACTCCACTCTCTCCGCGAATCAAGATACTGCCGCTGGCTTTGGCCACTCGATTGATTCTCTCCTTGAGCTCAAGCATTACGCTGCTTTCACCCAAGAGTTCGTCAAAGTCAGCGTTCTTGACCTGAAGCCTTCCGTGATCGAAGCGAAGCGAGGATTCATTGCGAGCACGGACCAGCGATGCTGCGAGGAAGCTCGCCGAGGCGATCGTAAAGTCAAACGAGTGTTTCTCAAACACCTCGTTTTCGCGATACAAGTGAATGACGCCGATGGTCTTGTTTTCATGCAATAGTGGAACACAAATCGCGTCAGCATAGTGAAGTAGTGGCCCGTCACCCGGGGGCTGCGTCTCATTCTTCACCCAAACTGCTGTCGCTTGTTTGCAGACCATCTCCGTGAGTTTATCACTTAGCGAGATGCGTGAATCGATATTGTTGTTTGGATACTTGCCGTGCGCGGTGAGTTTTCCATCGTCATCCGCCAGCAGGAATGCAACAAACGTAGCCTTGGTTCGATTCCTCAACACTTCGATTGCCAGGGCTACCACTTCGTCTGGCGTCGTCAACGAGATACAGCGGATCGATAGTTGATGCAAATCGGACAGATCTTCGGTTCGGCCAGCTTTGCGAAGCGATAGAAATGCGGACATACCCGACGCAAATCCATCCGGACTACTTCCCAGTTTGTCGCCCCTCAAATCATGGGACAAATTGATCCGTTCGACCGTAATGTCTTCGTTGAGTGTGTCGTCGACAAACTCGAGCTCCGTATTTCCGATTCGAATGCGATTTCCATGGGCCAAAACTGCCGTATCGATCTTGGACCCATTCAGTAGAGTCCCGTTCCGAGAGCCCGCATCGAGTACTCGCCACTGAGAATCCTGAAAAACGAGGCGAGCGTGCACGCGCGACGATAATGGGTCGTTGAGTTGGATTTTGCACTCCAACCCACGCCCCATGGTATTTTCGATTGCTTTGTCTAACGAATAACGAGAATCAAGCTCTCGGCCTCGCGTAATAACTAGATACGTCGACATCGGTAGTGTGTTGAGGGCGTCGACATTTGCATGGGACGATAACCGAGGGATTGCGCCCTGCAATTAATCTGCCGGAACGCGATTGCGTCCGTCAGAGCCCGACTAAAGATCGACGTCTGTGTGCTGTGTTTTGAACTTGGCAACGCACAGTATACGCTAAGGTGTCTCATTTTGCTACAGAGTCCGCGTTCCGCTTAGCAAGGACATGAGATATGATCTTGGTATAGTGTGCCACCCCATCCTATGGCTTTCACCGTCGCGCCGACAAGCGAATGTCTTTCGCGGCCGCCTGGTTTTTCACACATTTTTGGAGCTAATTTAACTTTGCAAGCCAACATCGTATTGTTGCCCGGTGACGGCATCGGTCCCGAGGTCGTTCGCCAAGCGCACCGTGTCCTCGAAGCGATCGCTACCAAGTTTGGACACCAGTTTTCCTTCAGTGAGCACAGTATTGGCGGTATTGCCATCGATCAGACGGGCGAAGCGTTGCCAGATGCCACTACGGCAGCCTGCAAGGCATCTGATGCGATTCTTTTGGGCGCGGTTGGCGGACCAAAGTGGGACGACCCGAACGCTAAAACGCGTCCCGAAGCCGGCTTGCTCAAAATTCGAAAGGAGCTGGGTCTCTTTGCCAATCTTCGCCCAATCGTGACGTTTGAAGAATTGCTGGACGCGTCGCCACTAAAGCGAGAAATTATAGAGGGGACAGATATCCTATTCTTTCGAGAACTAACTGGCGGACTGTACTTTGGCCCGTCCGGCTTGGAAGAACTGCCTGACGGACAACAACGAGCCTTTAGCACGGCCGTGTACACAACATCCGAAGTCGAACGCATTGTCCGGATGGCAGCACAAGCGGCCTTGAAACGCCGTGGCAAGCTGACCATGGTTGACAAAGCGAATGTCCTCGAAGCATCTCGACTATGGCGCCGCGTCTCCGCCAAGATCATGAAAGAGGAATTTCCAAGCATCGAGTATGATGTCGTGCTGGTGGATTCCATGGCGATGCATTTATTGAGCCGGCCAACCAGTTTTGACGTTGTGGTGACCAGCAACATGTTCGGTGATATTTTGACGGACGAAGCGTCGATGCTGCCTGGTTCCCTGGGAATGCTCCCCAGTGCATCGCTTGGCTCGAGCGGACCTGGACTTTACGAACCTATTCACGGCTCGGCACCTGATATTGCCGGCAAAGGGATCGCAAATCCTTTGGCGACCATATTGGCCGCCGGCATGCTTCTGAGGCATTCGCTCGGTTTAGAGCGGGAAGCCGGAACGGTTGAAGCGGCTGTAAAAAAGGTCCTCGCCGCGGGGCACCGGACGGCGGATCTTGTCAGGCGAGGCGAACCGTCCATCGGTACGGTTGCGGTCACGGACCTCGTGCTGCAGTCGTTGGTCTAATGATTTGCCCCTTCTGTTCACTGCTCTGCGATGCAGATGACCTTAGGGAGATTCAGTGTGAGCGACGCATGGCTTCGCTCGCCCAATATGATTCGCTTTCGTTGGGAACCAGTTTGCCCAAACCGGCAAGCATCCCGCAACTGCTGAAATCCGCGAAGCAAATCCTAGTAACAGGGCGCATTGCCAGCGTTGAGACAGCAAGGGCTGCCGTGACGTTTGCGGTCAAGTTCCATGCAACAATCGATTGCGCGGAATCCGGAAATGTGTTCAAGAACATACTCGCGATTCAGCGCGCCGGTCTCAATTCCGTTTCGTTGGCAGAAGCACGCGATCACACCGATGTGTTCATTGTAGTCGGCAACGACGGCTTTCAATCAGCAGTTCCTCGCTTGCCGTTGGCACTTTCGAAAAGCGAATTTCGTTCACAAACGGTTTTGCTATTGGGCGATTTTGGTTCCGCTGCAACGGAGCATTGGAGGTTGGCCGGCTTTGACACATGGTCCGTTCCCTGCGACCTCTCGGCAGTTCCGAGCTCGCTGGCGCAGTTCTCTCGATGGTTAGATTGCTTAACAAGCGATGTGCAACTCCAAGGTTCACGGACCAATCTGTTGTTCGAACGCATGCGGCATGCAAACTACACCACTGTGGTTTGGTCGGCCGCAAACATAGACATGGCTCAAGCGGACCTTTGGGTGGAGCGTCTATTGCAGTGGATAGCAAGTCGGAACGAAACAACGCGATGCGCCGCACTTCCATGGACCTCAACGGACGGGACGTTTCAACAGGTCTGTACATGGTTAACGGGTTTTCCTGGTCGAGTTCGCTTTTTAGACGGTGTTCCAAGTTACGATCCGGTCCAAAATAGTTATGAACACTGGATGGATCGCACGCTAAAGGGGGCTCATGAGCAATCTATTATCGTTTTGATTGATGAGACCATAAACGCACAGCCGTTCGTAAAGCTGCAACCATATCATGCCGCCGCGACTGCAACATGGCTCGAGCTAACGCCGACCTCGACGCGATTTCCTACCGCCGTTAGTGGATTGGAAATGAACGCAAGTGTTTTTCGCGCTGACCAGTGTTTGCTCGCACATGTCGAAGCGGAACGCGATCCTCGGCCTTTTGTGAAGAGCGCCGTGGATTGGTTGGAGGAGCTTTCCAGATGATCACCCGTTTGCGAGGAGCGGTCTGTATCGATGGTGTAAGTAAATCCGAGGTTCGAGATCTTCTCCTCGACGGCGAAACGATTCGCTGCGACGATTTTCCACTGGTGCGAAGCGACGCGGACTACCGATTGGAGAACCATATCGTTGTCGCGGGTGGAATTGATCTGCATACGCATATCGGCGGCGGAAAGGTCAATATTGCGAGACTGCTTCTGCCTGAAATGGTGGAGCACCACCATAGTCATGATCAACAAGTTGAACAAGAATCGCATCGGATTCAACCGCTGACATCGCCGGTGCCAGGCACGTGGGAAACCGGACGTCGCTATCTTGAGATGGGCTATACCGCCTGCTTTGAGCCTGCCGTCTTGCCAGCAAATGCTAGACACGCCCATGCCGAGATGGCAGACACACCGTGGATAGATACCGGTGGTTATCTTCTGCTCGGAAACGACCGACTGTTGTTGGAGTGGATTCGTGATGGTGTGCCGCAACAGCAGATCAACGACTACGTGGGCTGGATGGTTCGCGCGCATCAATGCTGTGCGGTCAAGGTTGTGAATGCGGGTGGTATCGATGCATTCAAGTTCAACCAAAGGCACTTGAGCGTTGATGACAGACACGTTCATTTTGGTATCACACCACGACAGATCCTCAACTCGTTATCCCTTGCGGTGGAGTCACAGGGGTTTGCCCATCCGCTGCACGTGCACAGCAGTAATTTGGGATTGGCTGGCAACATCTCAGCAACAATGGCGACGATCGACGCTGTCGAGGGGCGCCGATTGCACCTGACTCACGCGCAGTTTCATTGCTATGGAACAGATGGGCCGCATGGTTACAGTTCGGCTGCCAACGTGTTGGCCGATCGCGTCAACAAGGAAGGGAACCTGTCGATCGATGTTGGGCAAGTGATGTTTGGTCAAACGGTAACGTTATCTGGAGACACAATGCACCAGTTTGCCAATCGGAATTTGGCGCGCCCTCGCAAGGCAATCTTCCAGGATCTGGAGTGCCAGGCGGGATGCGGCGTCTTGCCGTTTCGATACCGCCACGATCAGTATGTGCACGGTCTTCTTTGGACGATTGGAATCGAATTGTTTTTGCGAATCGAGAATCCGTTGCAAGTTTTCTTGACAACCGATCATCCAAACGGCGCGCCCTTCACATCGTATCCCCATTTGATCCGGCTGCTGATGGATTACGATTTTCGAATGTCGGTTTTTTCGCAATTGCACCCAGATGTCCAGCAGTCCAGTTCTTTGCCGTCGCTGAGACGCGAGTATATGCTAGACGAAGTAATCAAGATGACCAGACTTGGTCCAGCCCGGGCCCTGGGGCTAAAGAATCGAGGTTGTCTCAGCCACGGTAGCTTGGCGGATGTCGTCGTCTACGAACGCAGTGAAAACGTCGAAGCGATGTTCGCACGTCCTAGGATGGTTTTCAGGAGAGGCAATCTAGTATTCCATAACGGAATTTTCTTGGGAGATGCCGCGAAAACGACCTTCGTTGCGGCTCCAAAAGTGGACCCTCAAATGGATTTGATGTTGAAGCGACTTTGGAAATCGCGGTACGGCTACTCCTCTGAACTGATTGCAGTTCAGGCTGATGAGTTGCGATCGAGTCGTCGAACAGTTGAACTTACTTTGCCATACGACTCGCTGACTTAGCCAGCTGAACGAATTCCGTTCGTAAGCCGGATGGATCCTTACCAAGGTTTTCTTGCGCGGTTGAAATGACCCAATCCCAATTTGCCTTGCCTGAGTATTGGCTATCGCGCAACAGCATTCCATACGCAAGAACGCTGCTTGCAAAGCGGAAATCACCGGACGCCGGTTTGGCTTCGGTTTGTTTAGTCACTCGCAGTTGAAGCTCCCGACTCGAGTCGGAATCGGGTTGCTTGTACCGCAGATTGACAGTGAGCATGGTGTCCGATGCGGATGCCAGGGATGGTTTTTGCTCAACAAACTCAGGTGGACGAATCGATCCTGTCGGGCTTTCCACACCAGCTGGAACCAATTCGTAAAAGGCCGTAACTGTGTGTCCTGCACCGATTTCGCCCGCATCCTTTTGGTCATCGCGAAAGTCTTGGTTTTCCAATTTTCGATTCTCATAACCCAGCAGCCGATAGGCACCGACATGGTTGGGATTGAAATCGATTTGGACCTTAACGTCCTTGGCAATAGTCACAAGGGTGCCGCCCACCTGGTCAACTAAAACTTTGCGAGCTTCGAGCATGGAATCGATGAAGGCATAGTTGCCATTGCCTTTATCGGCAAGTTTCTCCATGGTGCTATCGCGGATGTTTCCTTGGCCAAATCCAAGAACACTGAGAAAGACTCCCTTCTTCGCTTCGGTTTGTATGAGATCAACCAAGGCGCTATCGCTCGACATGCCGACGTTGAAATCGCCGTCGGTGCAAAGAATGACTCGGTTAACGCCGCCGTCGATTCGGTTGGCCAATGCTACTTTGTAGGCAAGTTGGATACCCGCACCGCCGTTCGTTGAACCTCCTGCCTCGAGGCTATCGAGAGCGGCTAGGATTTTTTGGGACTGCTCGACAGGAGTACTGTCGAGCACGAGGCCGCTGCCGCCAGCGTATACGGCCACGCCGATGCGATCGTCTCCCGTAGTTCACCGACTAGCATTTTCAACGCGGATTTCACGAGCGGAAGTTTATCGGGGGCCTGCATCGAGCCCGAAACGTCCAGAAGAAAAACGATATTGCAGGGCTTGCGATTTTCCGATCCGATGGAGCGACCTCGGAGGGAAACTCGCAGCAATTGGTGATCGGTAGCCCACGGGCAGTTCGCAATTTCCGTGGCCACCGAAAAGGGAGCATCACCATCAGGTTCGTTGTATTCGTAGGGAAAGTAGTTGACGAGCTCCTCAAGTCGAACCGCTCCTTTAGGGGGCTTAACCCCACTGCGAATCAATCGACGCACGTTGGAGTAGGACGCTGTGTCTACATCGATGGCAAAGGTGGACTGCGGTTGCGCAAGTGTCTGAAGGAAACCATTTTCCTCGATCGCATCGTATGCTTCGCGGCTTTCAGGTGGCGTGGCACCGCCAGCGATTAGCAGCTCCTCGTTGGAGCGGATACTCTTTGCTGCAGTTCCAGTATTTTTGGCCGATTGTCCGCACCCAAGAGTTAGGACCAATGCGCTACCGACTAATAGAATAGCGAGAGAGAAGCTACCGTGAGGAACTATCATTCGACACCTCTGCTGCTGGTGGTAAATGGCCGGACAATCCGATTCGTACGCCAGTGGCTTTTGATCAGTTCATTACAAACTTGATATTCGAAGAACTTCAGGGACACCCCACTACCATTCTGCACAGGCTAGCTTCGCTGCTGACTGTGCAGCATCACCGGCCAGGGACGCATTCCGTGACTTGCCTTTGCTCAAGTATCATCGCCAGCTCAGAATTGTTTTTTCGATCCATCCATTCTCGCAAAGCGGTCCACCAGCTTTCAATGTTAGAGAAGCATCGGTCGACAGCATCGCCTACTTTCTTCATGTCATCGACTGGTTTGAATACGCAATGCTGAGCACCGAGACCGGTTGCTTGTAGGATTGTCCCCATCGAAACCATTCCAGTCAGCATCACCACTTGAATGCCACCGTCTCGGCCTTTGATTTCACGCAGGAGGGTCAAACCATCCTTATCTTGCATGTCGATATCCAAGATGACGACTCGAGCTCCGCAAGCGGAAAGGACGCCTAAAGCATTCCTCGGATCGTTGACCGAAACTACCGAATAGCCTCGCTTCTGGAGCGAGGCTCTGACGATGTTCAAAATGGCTGGATCATCATCGACGTGAAGGACAATTTTTTCTGTATTCAATTGCTGCTCCGATTCCGTTAAATGCGATGGAGGCGACTAGATCCGACGCATCGCGATTTGGACCGTTAACGGTCCGTGCGGCGACTGAAACTTGATCGATTCAATGGCGACATCGGGTTTGAACGAGATACGATAGTCGCCGCCACTGACTGTTGTGGGTAAACCCAATGCAATTCCTGGCAGATCGATCCTGTCTTTGGCACCGCCGCCGATCATGTTTGCTAGCTCGCCAACCAGATCCATGATATCGCTATTAATGGTAGATGGTCGCTCGCCAATAAAAATATCGGCTGCCGCTAAAACCACTTCTTTGTCAAGACTGATCACAATCGTTCCGTCGAGGCACCCTGCAAAACCGATGATGCCAGCGACGTCATGACCTGGTTGGAATTCGTCTGCTCGTTCGGTTGCAAGCACCTCGACTTCCCAACCCAGCATTGTTTTGAATACGGCTTGGGTGCTGGCAATAAAGTAGGGAGTATAGGAGTTTTGAACGTCTATTTCGGCAATCATGGATTTATTGGCCTCTGGAGGATGATGGGCCCAGCGGGATACTGTTTACGCTGAGTACCAGCGAGCGGGGCCATCCGCTGATTAGCTAGAGTCTTGAACGCAAAACCCAACGCCGCCCGGCTCCCCATCGCAAAATCCATTACTTTTCGCTCCGTTCCCCTAAAAGATCGGGATGAAACCGACTTATCAATCTACTGCGCAATTCCGTATTGTTTCGAAAAATCCACTGAATTGGGTTGTAGCAATAAAAGACTCAACTTGCCTAGGTCGCCGTGCCGATTGTAACGAACGATCGCAAGAGCGACGAAGATTCGATTCAACCGGGGGGTTTATGATGGTCCGCAAGGCCTTTTTTGTAGCCGCACTAGCACTCGTCGCTGGTTTGGCATCGTTTGACGACGCCCAAGCCCAGCAGGCTCAGCCTCAGGCACAGGCTTATGGCAAAGCATGGGGTGGTGGAGCCAGCAATCGCGACTATGAGCGATTCAATCACTACCCATATGTCTATTATCCACAGAATTTCTATGGCAATGAGTATTATCGCAGCAGCGATAGTCTCTACCAACGCTATCCCGCTGAAATGCAAATCCCAGTTTACAACCGTAAATGGTACAATTACTACCCAACCGCTCAGCGGTATCACTGGGGACATCACTTCCTGACGGACGTATTCTAAGCGTCGAGCACGCACAGGATACTATCCCTACAACACTGCGATGATCCAGAGATCTCGCAGTGTTTTTTCGTTTCTAAAGCCGAGTAACCCATGGATGAAAACAAACGCTCCGTTGCGAAGCGACAGCTTGCAAGGCTACTCGGCGGTTCATCGTTACCAATCGTCGTTATCTCGGAAGAGGATACCGTCGTTTTTGCAAACGATGCGATGGGAAATTTGGTCGGGCAGACTCCAGACAGCATTTTGGGTTTGCGGTGTAGCTCTCCTATTTCTGCTGATGGGGACGTTCTAAGCGAACTCAGCACATTCTTCGCTTTGCCGATTCATTGGTCTCGTCGTTTTCTTAAAATCACTGAGGAATTTGGACCCTTTCCGGGTGCGACTGGATCCACAACGAGCAACCAGCCCAACTTGAATTGCGAGGGATGGACGCGTTGCCTCATACCATTGACGGATGCGGCAGGATGTGTGCTATGCATTTTTTGTCCAATTAGCAGCGCCACCGAGCGCGAAATAAACGGGCAATTGGAAACGCAGTCCTCCCTCAACATGAAAACTTTGAGGGAGGATCGGAACAAGTACATTCACCTAGATGACATGTGGTACCTCCAGGGGAAATCGGCCGGCGCGCACCGGGCCCTAGAACAAGCCCAAGCCGCGATCGCCAATTCGGCTCCGTTGATTGTTTATGGTGCGATGGGATCAGGCAGGACATGGATCGCGGAAACTGTCCATGACAAGCGCAAACAATTGCGAAGTAACGAGAAGGTGTCTTCGATGAGCGAACCGTTGGTGCGAATTGACTGTTCGTTGATGGACACGGATCTTTTGCAAAGCATGCTTGAGGTGGTTCACGAGAGCAACGCGAATCGACAGACCGTGATGCTTGACGGCCTCGATTCATTGCCAGCCGAGTGCATTTCTCGATTGGAGTTCTTTTTCAAGAGCCATCCTGGGGTGTTTCGTATTGCGACGTTCGATCCCTCGAAGTTGGAGTTGACGCAGAGTCGTGACCTGCGATGGCGCGATTTGCTGGCCCAAATCAGCGTGATGCGCATCGATATGCCCAATCTTGCGGATCGTTTGGAAGATGTATCGCTTTTGGTTGCCGCGTGGTTTGACTCACGCAAGACAAGCGGAGTTGCCAAACGAGAGATTAGTCAAGGTTTCGTGGATGCGCTAACTGCTTACCCGTGGCCTGGCGGTGTCGAAGAGTTTTCGGACGCAATGGATCATGCAAACAAATCCGACTCGATGGAGAAACTGACCGAAAAAGACCTTCCAGTGAACATACGTACTTGTGTGTCGCACATTGAACTTTCCAGTGGCGATACGCCGGTGGATCTAGATGCGATCCTGGAAGATGTCGAAAAAACGATGATTTTGCGAGCGTTAGAACGTTTTCCGCAGAACAAGTCGGCGGCGGCCAAACTCCTGAATATCTCCCGCGCACGGTTGCTTCGTCGGCTCCAACAATGGGGCCTTCAATCTGAAAGCAATTCGATTGACGGAGAAGACGATCTACCCGTGTTCAATGAGGTTGTTTGACAACCGGCTCTTTCAGTACATTTTGTTCGTCTGCACCGGTGATCAACCGCGCCGTTCGATTTCTCGTAATGTAGTTCCAAAACCACTGCATCAGGACCAACATTCGATTTTCGAAGCGAGCTAAATACATGATGTGAATAAAGAGCCAACCGAGCCAAGCAATTTTCCCACTCATGCGAATCTTCCCTGCCTCCAAAATCGCTCGGGACCTACCAATCGTCGCCATGTTTCCTTTGTCCCAGTATTGGAAAGCGGTTGTCGGTCGACCTCCGCGTACGGACTTTGCGATCAATCGCCCGACGAAATCCCCTTGTTGAACGGCTACGGGTGCGACACCTGGCAATGTCTTGCCCTCTGCAACATTGAACGCAGCAAGATCGCCTGTCACGAAAATGTTTGGATGTCCAACAACAGCGCATTGACTGTCTACGGACATGCGACCGGAACGATCGAGCTGATCGAGGGAATGAACCGCCTCAGCCAGTTTTTTCCCAAGAGCAGATGCTTTGACGCCCGCCGCCCAGATCACCGTCGCTGTATCGAGTCGCTTTTGCGTTCCGCCCTGACTCACGATGACGTGATCTGAGTAGATTTCCAGGAGCCGAGTTTCATTCCAGATCTCTGCGCCCAATCCCTTCAGATCTCGCGCGGCGACAGCGGAAAGAGACGTGTGGTATTTGTCCAAGATCAACTTGCTATTTTCGACCAGGATAACACGAGCGGTACTTGGGTCGATGGAACGGAAGTCGTTTTTCATCGATTGATGGGCGAGTTCGCAAATGGCTCCCGCCATTTCAACTCCGGTAGGTCCACCACCGACAACGACAAACGTGAGCAGTGCAGCCCGTTTCGCTTCATCGTCGGTTCGTTCCGCCTGCTCGAAAGCGGTCAACACACGTCGACGGATTTCAGTAGCATCCTCGATCGTCTTCAATCCTGGTGCCAACGGTTCCCATTCTGCATCGCGTCCGAAGTAGTGATGAGTCGACCCCGTCGCAACCATCAAGTAGTCGTATGGGATCAACGTCCCATCCTCGAGGACCACAACACGATCACCAATGTTAAAATCCGCGACTGTTCCTAAAAGAACCTGCGAGTTTTTTTGCCTGCGGAAAATGCTGCGAAGTGGTGCAGCGATGTTTGCGGGGGACAGCCCACCTGAGGCGACTTGGTATAGCAGCGGCTGAAACAAATGAAAATTGCGACGATCGACTAATTTGATCTCGACGTCCGCTTTGCGAAGTGCTCGAACGCAAGCCATGCCAGCGAAACCGCCTCCGATCACAACAACCTGAGTTTTGGTAGAATGCTTCACGATGGGACGGTTTCTTTAATTGTACGAACGGTATGTACCTCAACGGCTAAAAGTCTTGTTGATTGTAAAGACTCTGGACGAAATGGATTAGTCCATTCGTGTTATTCCGTCAGAGAACTCATTTCTCAACACTTTTTAACTAAAAACGCAAAGCATGATCGACTCAAACGTACTCAAAAACAAGAATGTGGTGGTGACGGGTGGTGCAACCGGGATCGGTTTCGCAATTGCCTGCCTTTTTGCCCAGAGAGGGGCCAAGGTGGCGATCGGATCTCGTAGAGAATCGGCGATTGCGGATGCGATAAACCAATCCGGCAACGCCTTAATTGGACATTCGATCGACGTTGCAGATCGAAAAAGCGTGGAGCATTTTTTTGAATGGGCTGCGGTTGAGCTGGGACAAGTCGATTTTTTGGTAAACGGAGCTGGGGTCAATATCCGCGATCGCTCAATCAACAACATGGCTCCAGACCAGTGGGATCAGGTGATGGCAATCAACGCCACAGGCGCCTACAACTGCATCTACTGCGTTTTGCCCCAAATGCGAGTCCGCCAAAATGGAATGATCATCAACATCTCCAGTGTTGCCGGAAAACGTGCTCTCGCGTTGGGAGGCGTTGCTTACTCGGCGAGCAAGTTCGCTATGACCGCTTTGGGAACGTGTGTTGCGAACGAAGTTGCGAACGAGAACATCCGAGTGACGAATGTCTACCCCGGCGAAGTCGACACACCCATTCTTGATCAACGCCCGACGCCAGTGTCGGAGGAACATCGCCAAAGAATTTTGCGGCCTGAGGATATCGCCCAAGTTGTCGTGGGATTGGCCTGTTTGCCGGATCGCGTTCATGTTCCAGAAATTGTGATCAAGCCTGTTCATCAACAATACTACTGAGGCAAACGGGTTGAAAGTCTCCATTCTGGTTCCTGCGTTCAACGAAGAGAAAACGATTGAACGCGTTCTGGCTAAACTGCTTGTAATTCCCATCGAAGAACGCGAAATCATTGTTGTCGATGATGGGTCCACAGACAGCACTGGGCGGATAGTTCAAAGGGTTGCAACGCAGAATCCGTTGATTCGATTTTTCGTTCAAGCAACGAATCAAGGTAAGACCTCCGCCATCGCCAGAGCGATCAAGGAGAGCACTGGTGATATCCTGATCGTTCAAGATGCCGATTTGGAGTACGATCCCAACGAGATTCCGGGAATTATATCGCCGATTGTGGAGGGGGTTGCCGACGTTGTGTATGGCAGCCGATTTATGGTCAAACGAGCGTCACGCGTCTTATACTACTACCATTATCTCGCAAACAAAGCTTTAACCTGCCTCAGCAATATTCTGACGAATCGCAACATGTCGGATATCGAAACATGCTACAAGGCCTTTCATCGCGACGTGATATTCCCAATGGAGCTGTGCAGCAGTGGTTTTGGAATGGAGGTCGAGATCACCGCGATGGTTTGCAAAACCCGAGCCAGAACTTACGAGGTCCCGATTTCCTACTATGGAAGAACGTACGAAGAGGGCAAAAAGATCGGCACTTGGGATGGGATAGCCGCGATTTGGTACATCCTCTACTTCAACCTCGTCCACCCGTTTTCCAAAGCTGGCCGCACGTATATCAAAGCCGTCAATTCGGCGCTGCAAGGGCGACATCAAGCCAACCATGAGTCTTAGTTGCTAGTCCAAATCTATTTGTTGCTCTATTAAGAGCGTCGTCCCCGGAAACCTCGAGCCAATGATGAAACTTGGAGGCAAGAAGTCTGACTCACTCAAGATGATGGCGTCAAGATTGCCTGGGTTACTTGCTACGAAACATTCTACATAGAAAGCTTCGAACTAAGATGCGTCTAGGGTCGAGAGCAGACTCACGACAATGACTCGAAAAGTCGTTTCATTACTCAATGCTCATCGAAGGGAATCGGTATACAGATGAGTGAGCAGCAAGCTGTTATTTAGTCAAGGTCTACAATAAGTGGAGGTATGGGGACTTGAACCCCAGACCTCTTGCATGCCATGCAAGCGCTCTCCCAACTGAGCTATACCCCCAGAATTTGACTCGGCGATAGAGGGTATCCGTACTTAGAAACCGTGTCAAGTTGCTCTCGAGGCGGTCCGCCACCAAGGGACTCAACTCCCAGTGGTTCGCGAGTACAATGAAAGACAGTTTTCGTGATCCGCCCATCTACCAACTTCAGTCAATGCAAACAGTCGTGCCGGTTCCTCTGAACGTTTCACCTGCTGAACAGCCGAAAATTGCTGTTGTCGGCGCTGGAATCAGCGGATTGACAGCCGCTTGGTACCTCGAACGTTTGCTTCCCAACGCACATGTCGATGTGTTCGAATCGATGCGACAGGTAGGTGGCGTTATTCAAACCTGTTACTCCGATCCATTCCTGGCTGAACTCGGTGCAGACAATTTTGCAACGCTCGTTCCGGATGCACTCCGTATGGTCGACGAAATGGGTATTCGGGACCAGTTCATTGGCCCCAAACCCGACCACCGAATTGCGCAAGTTGTCCGAGACGGCAAGGTGCTCCCTATTCCTAACGGTTTTTCGCTGATGCAACCTACGCGATTATCCGCCGTCCTTTCGACTCCTGTACTTTCGATAGCCGGCCGAATGCGGTTATTGGCCGAATTCTGCGTGAAGCAAAGGACGTCTACGGAAGACGAAAGCGTTGAGTCCTTTGCTGTACGTCGGTTGGGACGCGAATGCTTTGACCGACTTGTCGAACCCATTGTCGGCGGAATATTCACGGCCCGAGCCGAAACGCTGAGCATGCAGGCTGCGATGCCTCAGTTCGCTGCCATGGAACGCGAGTTTGGTGGCCTGATTCGTGGCGCGATTGCCAAACGCAAAAGCCAAGGCCGATCCGAACGTTCGGCGCGTCAAGCGACCGGCGCTCGCTACGATCAATTCCTCGCCCCCAAGCAAGGGATGAGTTGGTGGCTGAACCACATCGCCAGCTCGCTTCGAAATCCAATCCGGTTTTCCACTCGGGTGGAACAGCTCAGCAAAGACTCCCCCAATACATGGTCGTTGCGAACGAAATGTTCATCCGATGGCAACAAGTCTTTTGATTTGCAGACAGGTTACCACGCTGTTTGCTTAGCGCTGCCGAGCCCTCGCTCGGCACGGCTTTTAAAGCCATCCCATCCGAGTATTTCCGATCAACTCGAACGCATTCCATATGCATCCTCGGCTGTCGCTCTGCTGGCGATTCAACGGAGCGAAATTCGTCCCAAGGCATTTTGCTTTGGCGTGGTGGTACCGAAAATGGAAAATCGCGACTGCTTGGCAATTAGCCTCACGAGCGAAAAATATCATGGTCGATGCCCCAGTGATTTGGTGCTGGTTCGTGTTTTCATGGGAGGCGCCATTCGTCCAGAGCTGATGGATAAATCGGACGATGAATTGCTGGGCATCGCAAGAAAAGAAGTAAAGGAACTGCTGGGTGCGGGCAGTTTGCCCCGCTGGCAATCGTTAGTTCGATGGAATGAAGCCATGCCACAATACTTGGTCGGTCATACGCATTTGATCGGGGCGATCCGCAAGTCCATGGAAGCGGACCCGACAATTCGCTTGGTAGGAAATGCGTTTGACGGAGTGGGTATCCCTCAGTGTGTTCGACTAGCGAGACAAGCTGCCGAACATTTTGCATCGTTGTTTGGGTCCCGTGTTTAGGAGTTAGCCATCAGTCATGCCGGCTTCACGAAGCAATTCGCCACGCAAGTGCTCGTTGTCACTTTGTGTCAGCTACCAAAAGGGTCTCGTACTCATGTGCATTTTGATTTACTGGATCACTTTGGCATCTTGTTCCATGGGATGGTCTCAGGAAGCTTCAAAGGAATTTGATGCAGCCATTAAGGCCGCTTTTCAGCAGTCGCATGATGGCTGGAGCGTGGATGAAGTTTTGCTCAAAGATGGGCGCCGCAGGCTCTTTTTGGATGCATGCCGAAGCCAACCTGACTTGAAATCTCAGGAGATAACCGATCGCTCTCTGTTTGAACGTTTGGTGCAAGTCAGGAAATCGGGGAAGCTGGGTATCAAAGCTACGAAGCGGGCAAACCCGCGCGATCATGCCGACATTGACGATTGGATGCCAGTCGCTGAAATTGTGTCCCGAAGAATGCAGGATCAGTTCAATGCAAACATTGATGAGTGGCTTGTTAGCCCGAAACTACTGGCGGAATTTGATGCCCTCGTCTCGCAAATCGTCCCGAATGCCGATCTTTATGCGACCCGTAAGGCGGCTTTAACTCTTCGTAAATCGAGGCAGTTGCAACCCGAACTTTTGTCGCGAGTGACAGACTGGAAACGAGAAATCCAAACCTACACCGTTTCGGAAGCCTTAGCCCAATTGCAAAGCCTGCCGACCAACGCGGGAATCTATATCTTTCGAGACAAAACCGGCTTCCTTTACATTGGCCAATCCAACAACCTGCGGACGCGACTTTCCAAGCATCTCGACAAATCGGACCGGAAATCCTTGGCCAGGTACCTAGAAAAGGGAGATAACGAAGAAATCACGATCGAGCTTCACGTCTTCGCCGCCGACTCGCCGGCTGCCCGATCCGTGGTTCGTGAAGCGTATGAAAGCGATTTAATTCGGACCCGCAAGCCTCGACTGAACGTCGCCCCTTGAGGGCCCGCGACTTTGTTCGGAAAAGAGGAGGAAAGTTCAAGAAAGATGTTTGTTTGCCACTCTGCCCTTGCGATATACTTGGAGGTCGGGCGGGCCGATTAGGTCCGTCGCTCCATTTCCGACTCTTCTCTTCACGTCTCCTGTTTCTGGAGACTAACCATGGGCCAGCCGATGCGCGAATATACCGACCTCTTGCTAACTCGCGGAACGATTTCGCTAGACCAGCTTTCCGAGGCGAAGCTCATCTCGAAAAAAGATGTGAACAATGAGCCGGTCGGGCAAATCCTAGTTCGGCTCGGATATGCGTCTGGTGAGGAAGTAACGCAGGCAATTGCAGAATTTTATAAGTTCGAGTACGTCGACCTGTCTGCTATTAGAATTCCTGATCACGTCATCCAGTTGGTGCCTGAGTCGGTCGCGCGTGAAAACAAGATTATTCCCGTGTCCGATGAGGATGAGACCATCAAGGTGCTGGTTTCCGATCCTTTCGACATTGAGACAATTGAAAAGCTCAGGTTTATTCTGAATCGAAAGGTTGAAACCGCACTCGCACCACGCGAGCAGATTCAGGAGGCTATTAATAAATATTATGGACAGGTCGAGGGTGAGTCCGCTGACTCGATGTTGCAGGAGTTTACGGATACTCAAATTGACTTTACCGAGACGGAGGAGGACAAAGCTCAGGCCGAGGAGGGAGCCGACGAAAATAGCGCTCCGGTGGTCCGTCTGGTTCAGTACATGATTCAAGAGGCGGTCCAGTTGCGGGCGTCGGATATTCACGTCGAGCCTTTTGAGGATCGGGTACGGATTCGTTATCGAATTGACGGTACCCTCGTTGAACGCGACAGCCCCCCCCGCCGGCTATTGGGAGCCATCCTTTCTCGTATCAAAATTTTGGCAAAGATGGACATTGCGGAGCGGCGCCGAGCGCAAGACGGGCGAATCACGATCACCGTAGGGGAAAAGGAGCTTGATCTTCGAGTCAGTGTTATCCCTACAAACCATGGCCAATCGACCGTTATGCGGTTGCTTGACAAAGACAACATCAAGGTGGGGGTCAAGCAGCTTGGTTTAGGGGATAGAGACTTCAAGGTCTTTACGGGCCTGATCAAGCGACCGAACGGAATTCTGTTGGTAACCGGTCCGACGGGTTCGGGAAAGACAACGACTTTGTATGCGGCGTTGAATGCGCTCAATCGTCCGGACCGCAAGATTATTACGGCTGAGGATCCTGTCGAGTACTATCTGCCGGGAATCAATCAGGTTGAGGTTCGCCACAACATCGGATTGGACTTTGCTCGAATCATTCGCGCCATGTTGCGTCAAGCACCGAATATTATCCTGGTGGGCGAAATGCGGGATACTGAAACCGCCCAGATGGGTATCCAGGCTAGCCTGACAGGACACTTGGTATTTAGTACGCTGCACACGAACGATGCGCCCAGTGCTGTTACTCGAATGACAGACATGGGCGTGCCTGGTTACATGGTTGCGAGCAGTGTTATTGCCGTTATGGCTCAACGTTTGGTGCGCAAGATCTGCACGCGTTGCAAGCATCCAATCACTATTCCCGACTCCGTTTTGGCGGACGCAGGGCTCCCGACGGAGGTCGTTCCGTTTGCGAAATTCTCCAAGGGCAAGGGGTGTCCGTATTGCCAAAAGAAGACCTACCGCGGACGGATCGGTATCTACGAGCTGATGGTGGTTAACGGTAAATTACGCGAACTAATGTTTGCCGGACAGTCTTCAGCTGTTCTTCGAGAAGCGGCTATAAGAGCTGGTATGACAACACTTTACTGCGACGGCCTTCGGAAAGTAATCAACGGCATCACGACGATGGACGAGGTTTACAAAACCGCCAAGAAGACAGAGCAAGAGTACATTGCAATCGAGAAGGTGGTTAAGGAAGTTCTCGGCTAGCTAAATATTCTGGCTATACCGACATTAATCTTTTAAACGGTCGCAGCACGTAACTTATTCAAGCCGGAGCTGCGAGAGGCGACATGCGGCGACAGTCGCTTTTGCACAACCTGAAAAAATCGCACGGGAAGATTAGTTTCCCTTGTTTGCGTTCAGCGTGTTTGCGAGTGGCGGCCGGATTTTTTGCAATCCTCGCGAATTAATAACACAAAGATTCTTTCGCTGAGGCTCGCCGACTACAATCTTTTTGGCACGAGAAATTATTTATTTCGAGATGTCCTCCTTTTGCTCTCATCTGATTTAAAAAAACATGGCAACAGTCTTAATTGACAAACTTTTGCAGGCGTGTGTTAAGCAGGGTGCTAGCGACATTCATATCGTTGTTGGCCAGCCACCTGTATTTCGTTTGCACGGTCGCATGCGAAAGCTTGAGACAAAGGTCCTTGAGGCAGAGGATACTGTTCAGCTGATGAAGAGCATTGCCCCTGAGCGATGCCAACGAGAGTTGCAGGAATCGGGTAGCTCTGACTTTGGATTTGCGTTTGGAACGCTTGCTCGATTTCGAGTTTCAATTTTCAAGCAGCGTGGTTTTATTTCCATGGTTCTGCGACAGATTCCGACGGACAAATTGACGCCAGAGCAGCTTGGGCTGCCCGAATCCGTAATTAAGTTGTGTTTGCGTCCTCGTGGATTGGTTTTGGTGACGGGCCCGACAGGTTCGGGCAAAAGTACAACTTTGGCCAGTTTGATCAATTTCATCAATGAGGGGCATGACCACCACATCATTACGATCGAGGATCCGATCGAGTTTTATCATGAACACAAAAAGTCGACGATCAACCAACGTGAGGTCGGGGTTGACGTGCCAAGCTTTTCGGAAGCGATACGTCGGGCCTTGCGTCAGGACCCTGACTGCATCCTGGTTGGGGAAATGCGAGACTTGGAGACGATTTCGGCTGCGATCAGTGCGGCGGAAACTGGCCACATTGTTTTTGGAACGTTGCACACGAACAGTGCGATGGGGACTGTGAATCGATTGATCGATGCATTTCCCGGTAATTTGCAGGACCAGATTCGTACGCAGCTTTCAACGAGTTTGTTGGGTGTGGTGGCGCAGACGTTGATTCCAAGAGTGGGTGGAGGTCGCGTTGCCGCGTATGAGGTGCTCATCGTCACATCGGGGATAGCGAATTTGATACGTGAAAACAAGACGTTTCGAATTGGATCGGCCATTCAGACCGGTGCTAAGTTTGGAATGAAGTTGATGGATGACGCGCTTTTCGATCACTGGAAGGAAGGGCGAGTGACGGTGGAGGATATCTTGGGCAAGGCACACCGTCCGGATGAGCTTGCAAAGCGCATTGTCAATGCCAGGCATGGGGTGATCGACGAACAGCCCGAGGGCGACGCGGCTGAGCATTGAGGATGAGCGTGGAATGGGGGCAGACAGGCAGGCTAGCAGCCTGTGCTACGGGCACGAACAAGAGTTGATTACAGGAATGGTTTTATGAGCACACGACGCATTGGGCAAATTTTTGTTGACATGGGTTTTATAACCGATGAGCAACTGCAGCTGTTGTTGGAAGAGCAGCAGCAACAGCCCGGTGCGTTGTTGGGCAAGTTGGCCGAAGACATGACGCTGATTACCGATGAGCAGCTCTCGCAAGCTCTTGGTGAGCAGATGAACATGAAGGTGGTGACTCTAGGTGACACTCCTATAGCTCCAGAGTTGCTCGAAAAGCTAACCGAAACGATGGCTCAGCTGTACCGAGTGATTCCGGTAAAGTACGACGGGCACCGATTGACGGTCGCTACCTGTGATCCACAGAATTTGAGTATCCAAGACGAGCTGAGGACGTTTCTCGGTTTTGAGATCGAGATGGTCGTTGCGACCGAGCGCGAGATCAAGGCTTCGATTGAGCGATTTTATTCGTCGGATAGCTTGAGTGTTGAAAAGATTGTTAAGGAGCTGGCCGAGGACACCGAGCTGTTCAAGCAGGCGACGAGTTTATTGCAGGGAGAAAAGTTCAGTCTAGATGGTGCGGAGGCGTTGGCTGACAGTGCTCCAGTGCGCAAGCTGTTAAATCTGGTGCTGTTGTTGGCGATCAAGGATCACGCGAGCGATATTCACTTTGAGCCGTTCGAAGATGAGTTTCGAATTCGGATCAAGGCAGAGGGGGTGCTGTATGAAATGGTTCCTCCACCGCGTCACCTTGCGTTTGCGATTACGACGCGAATCAAGGTTATGGCGAATCTCGACATTGCGGAGCGTCGGATGCCGCAGGACGGGCGTATTGAGTTGATGGTGGGTGGACACCAAGTGGACTTGCGAGTGAGCGTATTGCCAACGATGTTTGGTGAGAGCGTAGTCATGCGAATCCTGGACCGCTCTGTGGTTTCGTTGTCGCTGACCAAGGTAGGCATGGACGAAGTCACGATGGCCAGTTTTCGAAACATTATGAAGCGTCCGAATGGGATTGTGTTGGTGACTGGGCCGACGGGTTCAGGAAAAACAACGACGTTGTATCCCGCTCTTTCCGAGATGAATGAGATCTCAGAAAAGTTGATCACCACAGAGGATCCGGTCGAGTACGACATCGACGGGATCGTACAGATTCCGATTGATCACGATATTGGGGTGACGTTTGCGTCGTGTTTGCGAGCGATTTTACGGCAGGATCCAGACATCATCCTTGTAGGTGAGATTCGAGATCTTGAGACGGCGGAGATCGCGGTCCAAGCCTCGTTGACGGGTCACTTGGTGTTCAGCACGTTGCACACGAATGACGCCCCGAGCACAATCACCCGAATGAAGGACATGGGTATTCCAACGTTCTTGATTACAGCCACGGTGGAGGCGATTTTGGCACAGCGGCTTGTTCGGCGGATTTGCACGAAGTGTCGCGAGGAGTCCGATCCTCCGATGGAGATCTTGGTCGATATCGGTGTGACCGAGGAGAACCGAAGCCAGTACAAGTTCTTCCGGGGCAAAGGATGTGACAATTGCAATAACACGGGTTACAAGGGCCGTATTGGGTTGTTTGAACTGATGATCATGAATGACGATTTGCGGGACATGATTATGCAGAATGCGACTTCGGATGAGTTGCGAGCCAAGGCCGTTTCGTACGGCATGATCACGCTTCGCGATTATGGCAAGCAGTTCGTATTCGATGGATTTACAACTGCGGAAGAGATCGTGCGGGAGACCGTCCACGATCACTAGTGTAGCACGGCACTCCGTGCCGTCCCCTAAAGGAATCACTCCGTGCCGTTTCCCTGGCCTTAACTTCAAAAAATGCGATGCGGTAAACTCGCATCAACAACGCGTACAAATTGACGCCTGAAACCCCGAGGACACCTATTATGCCTGTATATCAATTCGAAGCCATGGATCGTACCGGTCAAGAAATCCGGGACGTTATAGATG
>JANMNR010000181.1:0-4275 GCA_031368325.1 Pirellula sp. | reverse complement strand
CAGCGGGCACAAAGATAGTTTGAATCGCACCCGGCTCATTTTCTTTTACGAAGTTGAGTCGTCCATCGGCAACACTCTCCTTCCAACCCCCGTTTGTCAAATAGGAGGTTAGTTTCTGGATCGATATGGCGGAGAGAAGCGAGGCTAAACTTGGTGTGTTCATCTTATCGTGTTTTCTTAGCGAGCTTGATTCGGTGTATCGATTCGTCGAGGACAGCTTGAATATTCTGCGCCAAAGTAGCGATATCGCACATTGGGGAGGCCAGCAATTCCGAACGTAATTCTGCACGTCTCGATCGCCGGAGAGTTCGACACTCCGCGAGTTGCATGACGGCGTCGACGTAGTGGCTTCGGCTGTTCGCTATCCATGATTCGCGATGGAGTCCGTTCAAAATGCTCGCAGTGCCACGTCCGGAAAGTCGCGGGTTTGGACAAGTTACAACGGGAACGCCCATCCAAAGAGACTCGAAAGCCCGTTGAGGAGAACTAACGAAAAACGGGTCCAAACTCACACTGAGTTGTTGATACGATTTCAACTCGTCCGAAGCGGATTCGAAACACTCGAATCGAATTCGGCCGGAAACGATCGCTGAATTGAAAAATCTTGCCCTTATCTCCGATTGAAACGCGGGGTCTCGATACGATTGCCCAATAAACACGAGTTCCGCGTCCGGAATACGCTCCAAAATCAACTCAATGGCCTCGATCAAAGGTTCTGAGAGCTGCTCCGGTCGGCTAAGAAATCCAACACTAAACGGCGAAGGAGTCGTCTCGTGTTGCATTTGCAGATCGATCGAACAGCTTGGCTGAAAGCAAAAGGAGGACTGAGGAAATCGAATGACCTGTTCAGAAAAATACCCTTCGGATTCCGGGGGAATCGAAACCTCATCAGACCAAATGAAATCCATATGTGTCAACCCTGAGGTCATTGGGAAAGAGCACCAACTGACTTGAATGGGTGCGGGCTTCTTTGCAAAGACTTCCAATCGAGTGAAATGGCCATGGCCAATCATGTCGACGAGAACCGTTAGTTCATGCGTCTTGATCCGAGAGGCTAAGTCCGTATTCGACAGTCGTGAAGTATCTTCCAAACGACATCCTGCATGAACCAGCAAATCTTGGGACTCTAGGTCAACTGGCTGATCGCAGTAAAGAATCCATTGTTGCCGCACCGGGTCGCAATGCGCCAAACAAACAGGCAGCCAATCCCTTAGTCCCCGAGTCGCCAGATCGCGACATAGAATCCCAACCCGTCGAAAAGGCGTTGAGGGGATTGAGATGTCTATTTCCAATGTCTTACCTGACGGCTCGTTCGTGGAATTTAACTCTGTTCGACTTAGTGAGTTAGCCCATTGCGTCGTCTCATTGAGAATACGTTCAGGCGTAGTTGGAACACAGTAGTTCAAAAGTTGAAGCCGGCGACTTTGCAAAGCAACGGGAGGAGGTAGAACTTGGAAGGCTTGGTTCAGGCACAAAAGGGATTCCATGGTCCGGCCACGAGCGAAGTTCAGATCTGCGATTTGGCAAAGAAGTTCGGGGTTGTTGGGTGAAGCGACTAGAGCTTCCACCAAGCACTCGACCCCTTTTCCAAACTCGAACCGCTGTCGATGGCATTTCGCTTTCAAAACCAAAAACTCGATGTCGTCGGGAAATCTCTGAATGGCCTGTCGGTAATTTTCGAGAGCTCCGTCCCAATCCTCGGCAGCCACAAGGGTCTTTCCTTTGTTGCTCATGGCGGTGCGGGCTTGAATTGGTGGGCAGCCCGATAGACTTATCGCTCGGTCAAACGCCTGGACAGCTTTCTCCCATTCCTTCATCGCGGCAAAGGAGTTGCCCAGGTTGTTGAGCGTTCCGTGGTCTGGTTTCAATTTAAACGCTTGCTCATACGCTTTTCTCGCGTCATCGAATTGACCAAGGTCGAAGAAGGCATTTCCAAGGTTAAAAAAACCTGCCTCAACATGGGGTGCGATTTCCGTTACACGCAAAAAACACTCCATTGACAATTGAATCAATCCCGCTTCATAGGCTGCCTCCCCAAGCTCAAAATGCGACCGAGGATTATCCGGAGATTGGTCAAGTTTTCGGAACAACGAAGCCAGAAGTGGGGCAACGCTTGGCAATTCTCGATACAATTGGTACACGGTCCGGTTTCTTTCTGGATCAAGCGTCTGTAGTACGGACTAACCTTATATTTCTAAATGCCGAGAAGCAAGACAGCCGATCATGCCGATTTAAAACCCTGTCGAAACAGAACAATCTTTGGTTTTGATGGCGGTTGCCATCGAAACCAAATTAGAACGGAATCAACACTTTTTTTTCAAGCCTGATTAGGCCAAGTCGAAAACTATGTTTGAATTTCTCGAAAACATCCTTTTTGAGCTAAAGAACGTGCCTGGTCTCGGGTTCCTGAAAAGGCTGCACGCCGACCTAAGCGTCAAAAGTTCGCGAGCCCGAACCAAGATGCAAACTCTTAAAAACAAAAAGAATGACATCGAAAAGATGTCGCAGCGAGCTGGAAAGTTAGCGAAGTCGTCAAAGGGCTCGAAACACCGTAACGACTAGGTATGATTCCCTACGGAGTGCTTGTAATCCCAATTCATTTGGTAAGAGGATTGAATGGCCGAAAGTATTCACGAACTGCATGGCCCCTTAGGACCCGAAGCGATTTTTCGCAGGCTAAAAGGTGAGGACAAACTTGGACGCCCCTTTGTTTTCGAGGTCGAGGTTCTGAGCCCCAAGGCTGAACTTTCTCCCTACGACATGATCGGCAAGCCGATGTCGGTCGAGGTAAAATCCAGAAAAGGTAAGAGTCGTTTTTTTCACGGAATCATCAGTAAATTTTTAAATGTTGGGGCTTCAGGTGGCCTTCAACTCTACTCGCTTGAGTTGCGTCCTTGGATTTGGCTGATGTCCCATTCGTTGGACTCGCGAATCTTTCAGGAGCTAACAATTCCGCAGATCATTGAAAAAGTGTTCAAGGACAAGAACGGCTTTTCGGACTATCAGTTAAAGCTCAATGGGACTTATGAAAAGCAGGGCTATTGCGTTCAGTATCGGGAATCGGACTTCGACTTCGTAACGCGGTTGCTAGAACAGGAAGGCATTTACTACTTTTTCGAGCACGAAAAGAGCAAACACACGTTGGTGTTAGCTGACGCACCATCATCGCACAAGAACATCGATGGTGATGGCGAGCTTTTGTTCCGACCCCCTGATTTGTCAGCGGGCGAAGAGCAAGTTACCAAGTGGCAACATCATGTTGCGGTCCAACCCGGCAAGCTAGTTCTGCGTGACTTTGACTACAACAAGCCAAGTGCGAATCTTGAAGTCCGTCTAATCTCAAAACGGGATCACCCGAACGATGCGGTGGAACAGTACGAATACCCAGGATCCTATTCCGAAACGGCCGACGGAGATCGGTACCTCAAGTTACGGAAAGAGGAGTTTGACGCAAAGTTTTCGCACGTTGAGGGGCAAGCACGAAGCCACCGATTGTACACAGGGGCTCAGTTCACTCTAAAAGAACATCCGCGTGAGGACGAGAACGCCGCATATACCGTCATCGCGTCAGTGATAGATGTCACATCGGGCGAAATCGAACGATTCACATCCCAGTCTGAAAATCGTTCGGAGCTTGAGTTCATTGCGATCAAGAAAGAGAAGTCTTACCGACTCCCTCGAGAAACACCTTGCCCGGTCATGGCGGGGCCTCAAACAGCGATCGTCGTCGGCAAGAGTGGCGAAGAGATCTGGACCGATTCGCTAGGACGCATCAAGGTCCAATTTCCTTGGGACCGCGAAGGCAAGAATGATGAAAGCAGTTCGTGCTGGATCCGTGTATCACAGTACTGGTCTGGCAAAGGCTGGGGTTCAATGCATATCCCTCGTATTGGGCAAGAAGTCATCGTTGAGTTTCTGGATGGGGACCCGAATCGACCACTGGTTACCGGGAGGGTCTACAACACCGAACAAACAGTTCCGTATGAGCTGCCAGGATCCGCCACGCAAAGTGGAGTCAAATCGCGGAGTACGCCGAAAGGCGACCAGAACACATTCAATGAACTTCGGTTCGAAGACAAGAAGGGCGAGGAATCGATCTACTTCCATGCCGAAAAGAACTTCGATCGCGTTGTTGAAAACGACGATACCCTTAAAGTTGGTTTTGAAAAAAAGGATAAAGGGGAGCAAACGATTGAGGTCTTTGGAAATCAAGTCCTGAAGGTTGGTACCAGCGAAAGTAACGGATCCCAAACCCTAGAAGTCTGGAAGGATCAA
>JANMNR010000154.1:0-6402 GCA_031368325.1 Pirellula sp. | reverse complement strand
GGTCCTGGTTGTCAATTCCGCACGACTTGCCAGTCTCGCTTCCTCCGATCAAGAGCGATGGCTTCCGCTTTTATGGGCTGCTGACACGTTTAAGGCGAGCCAGCAGCGTGACGTTACCGAAGGAGATTGGACCATGCCGGCAGTTGCAGATAGCAAAATGCCGGCCTCCCATTTAGCGGAAAACGCTTTTCGACAAGCAATGGATCGTTGGGACGAAGAAGCTGCCGATGCTTCGATTGCCGCTTGGTCACGTACCGCTTCGGAATCCGAATTATTTGAAACAATGGCCCATTACGGCTCTCGTGATCTACGAGACATTGGGCACAAGGCAATATATGTTGCAAATGCGTTTCGCACGTTAGGTGCGATGAGTTGGGAACATGCAGAACCCATTATGCGAAGCTTGGCGTTTGCTTTACTCTGTAGAAGCAACGACGAAAACCCAAGCCAGAGTGACTTAGAACCGGATCGGGCCATCAAAAGCAATCGTCTTCGAATCGCGGCAATGCGGAAGGACTGGCTACATGGCAAAGCCGACCCGTTGGCCACCACGCGGTTGATCGACTCGTTTCACAATACCACATCCGAGGATGCTGCCGGTTTGGTGTCCGAAATGTTGCAGTCGGGCGTCAGTCCTCAATCGATTTGGGATGCTCTGTTTGTGAGTTCAAGCGAACTGTTAATGCGTCAACCCGGCATCGTTGCACTTCATGCCGTAACGACGACCAATGCTTTGGCTTACATGTACCGACGAGTGGCTACGCCTGACCTTAGGCTTCAATTGCTTTTGCAAAACGCGTCATTCCTCGGGATGTTTTGCCAACGCGTTAAGTCGGGCAAACACCGAGAGGAACGGGTTGGTGACTTTGCATCCGCACAGATTCCTGAGGACAATGTGCAGGCGCTGCAGCTAGTGATTCAATCGATTGCCAGGGACAACGATCTGTCGGCGAGAAGTCTCACGACGCTCCTTTCTCGAGACTCAAGCATGGCCCGCCCGTTCATGGACCAAGCACGGCAGATGGTGTTTTTAAAAGGAACGGACTCACACGACTACAAATTTAGTTCGGCAATCATGGAGGACTGCTTCCATTTATCAACTGCATTGCGATCCCAGTATTTGGCGATGTCGGTGTTCAAACTCAATGGCCCATCTCAACCGGATACGCCACTAATGCCTCGTTTAAGAGCTTGCTTGGGATCGTAACCAAAAGCGACTTTTTACTTTGTTCGTAAGGGTCTGATCACCAGGGGGAGACACGGAATACGCGAGTTAAGCATGGGCTTGATGGATGAGTGCTGCTGCACCTAGGTCGGTCAATTGTTTTGCGGTATCACGGCCAAGTTGTTCCGCTAAGTGAAGCAGTTCATTTTTGTCCGTTATTTGGCAGAAATCAAACTTATGTTCGATCGCGTTTTTGGTTTCGATTTTTGTTTTTCCGTCAGGTGAAAAAACTCGAGCCAAAATCTGAATGGAGTCTGAATGCACAATCGCGTTGCATGCCAGCGGAGCAAGGCACCCGGCTCGCATGGACCGAAGCAGCGTACGCTCGGCAATAACAGCGGCATGCGTTTTCAAATCATCAAGTTGGCTCACTGCTTGAATCGTCTCCGTGTCGTCTGCACGCGTTTCGAGCCCCAACGCAGCTTGGCCGACGGCAGGGAGCATTTCGTCCGAGGTGAACTTTTGTGTGATTCTAGACTGCAGCCCCAAGCGATGTAGACCGGCGAAAGCCAAAAGAATTGCGTCGTAGTGTCCTTCGTCGAGTTTTCGAATTCGGGTTTCGACATTTCCGCGAATGTCTTTGATTACTAGGTCCGGTCGGACATGGAGCAGGCTAGCCTTTCGACGCGGAGAGCCGGTCCCAATGCTTGCACCTGGCGGCAAGTCTGCAAACTGCAAGTCATTCGAAATGAGGCAGTCCGAAGTGTCTTCGCGAGGCGGGACTGAGACCAAGCACAATTCGGGGAGGACTTCCGTTGGCAGGTCCTTTAGGCTGTGGACGGCTAAATCGCAACGACGGTCGAGCAGAGCACGTTGGATTTCCTTGGTAAATACACCTTGGCCGCCAGATTCGCCGAGCGGAGTCGTCGAAATGTCGCCAGAAGTGATGATTTTAACCAATTGAACTTCGTGCCCCAGCGTACGCAAAGCGGACGAAACATAGTCCGCTTGCCATAAAGCGAGTGCACTTTGGCGTGTGCCAAGCCGAATCAACATGGTCAATCCAATGGTTAAAGTCTAGTTTCCAATCGAAGCTTTCGAAAACGTGCCACATTCGATCTCGGCAAGGTTTGAAATCGTGATAATATAGCGACGAAGTCCGAAACACAGTCCCAGTTGGTGAGATGCTATTCCCTAATCCCCTTTTCGCCCAGGCCGAACCGCCCTTGGTCGCTGAAGCCGCAGCAGAACTTGCCACTTCTGCGGAAAAAATCTCGCAAGCGGTCCCCCGTGAGGCTTGGATGGATCTGCGTACGCTGATTTTGGCGAGTGTAGTCTTGGCGGTGCTGGCCATCGCATCTTGGGTTGCAAATTACCTGACCAGGCGTTCGAGCCCATCCATTAATCCCGCCTTGGTTGAGAGATTTGTTCTGAGGCTTTGGTCATGGTGGTTGATGTTTGCCATCTTGATTGCGGGACTTTTTTTGCGTGAGGTTGGGACGGTAGTTCTGTTTGGTCTCGTTTCGTTTTGGGCTTTTCGAGAATTCATCACAATGACACCGACGCGGCGAGGCGACCACCGTGCGTTGTTTTGGAGTTTGGTCGTTTTCACACCGTTGCAGTATGTTTTGATTGGGCTGTCGCCTTTGGGGATAAAATTTCGAAATGGCACGACCATTGATTTTTACGAGATTTACAGCATCATGATCCCAGTCTACGCATCGCTGTTTATTCCCGCTCGAATCGCGATTGCGGGCGACCATAAACGATTCCTTGAGCGTTCGGCACAGATCCAAGCGGGGCTAATGATCTGTGTGTATTGTCTGTCGTTTGCACCTGCCTTGCTCTATCTAAACCTGAAGACTGCAGCTGGTGTTCCATGGACAGGGAGCAATGCGGGGCTACTTTTCTTTTTTGTTTTGATAACTCAGTTTTCAGACATCTTTCAATGGGTATGGGGGCGAGTTGCGAACAAAAGAGTGATCGCCAAGGATGTAAGTAGCTCGAGAACTTGGGAGGGGTTGGTTGGCGGGTCCCTTTCGACGGGTATCGTCGGCGCGACGCTTTATTGGGTAACCCCATATACGCCTTGGGAATCCGCATTCATGGCGATCATGGTCGCGGCACTGGGTTTTGCAGGTGGCATGACGATGAGTGCGATTAAAAGGGACCGCGGTGTGCATGATTACGGTACGTTGGTTCGAGGCCACGCCGGTGTACTAGATCGCATTGATACGCTCTGTTTTTCTGCTCCGATTTTTTATCATCTGACGCGGTTCTTTTTTACATAAGGAAGTTCGGTGGGGTTGATCGACACACACGCACATTTGGCGGACAAGTCCTTGGTCAATCAATTGGACGATGTACTGGATCGCGCGAACAAGGCCGGTGTCTCCGAGATAATCTGCGTGGCTGTGGACGCGGAAAGTTGCACCAAAGCCGTTGAAATTGCGGAAACAAGGAAGTGCGTGTGGGCGTCTGTCGGAATCCATCCGAATTACGCGCATCAGGCATCTCTCACCGATTGGACCAATATCGCTGAATTTACGAAACATCCTCGTGTGTGCGCTTTGGGAGAGACCGGGCTCGATCTGCATTGGGACGATTGTCCGTTTGACATTCAGCAAGCGAATTTCGAACGCCATTGGGAGTTGAGTCGAGAGACTCAGTTGCCGCTCATCATTCACATGCGAGATTGCGAAACGGAAATGCTCGCAGCTTTGCGTAAGCAAGCGGTCGGAGGCGAGCTTCGCGGTGTCATGCACTCGTTTGCAGGGAGCACGGAAACAGCCATGAAGTGCGTGGAATATGGATTGTTTATTAGCTTCGCCGGTATGTTGACATATAAGAAATCTGAAGAGCTTCGCAAGACAGCGAAGACGATACCTTTGGACCGAATTTTGGTGGAAACCGACTGCCCTTATTTGACTCCTGAGCCGAATCGATCTCGGCGACCTAACGAACCCGCATTTGTTGCCCATACAGCCAAATGCCTCGCGGAAACCATCGGGATTTCGAACAAGGAACTGGCTGAGCGTACGACGGCGAATGCCAAACGCCTGTTTTGGCGGATGAGCTCCTAGCGGTTTTCGATTACCATGTCGGATTCAGGCGATGGACATTGGCACCGCGAAGCCGACTACCGAGCAACGCGCACGCGTCCCACATCACTTGATTTCCCTCGACCATTGTATCTCCAACGTTATTGGTTCAATCCACTGCAGTTCAACCCAGCATCGGCTTATGCTAAAGTCAAAATCAAAACAGACTCCTAATCGAAAATCAGCGAACGAAAAAGTACTGGATTCACTCCCGTCGCTCGGTCAACTCCTGAACGAACTGTGTCAGCTCAATGTTCTGAATGAACATCTTCGATCCGAATTTGAACGATGGATTCGAGATTCAAAGAAAGCTTGGCAGGATGCTGGAACCGATAAGAAGAAGCAGAAGAAGCTTGGAATCGAACTTCGCGACACGCTGGATGAGTTTCGTTGGACAAGCGGACAAAGCGATCGAGGCTTCTACTACCTGGCAGCTATGGCGGATCGGATTCCAGAATTGGCTTCCGTGTTTTGGGGATTGATTCGACAGGAGTTGCACTACAGACTTAATTTTCCACCTCACAAAATCGACCCTTTTGGCACCTGGTACTTCGAACGATTCATAGAGAGGTTTGGGAAGTCGATCCTGGCTGAATCGAATGAGAAAACTTGGCTTGATCTTTGCACTCTCCGCCGACAGAAAAAGTCCACGGAGATGTTTGCCACTCTCGTTCAGATTCAGATCGAACGAGTTGGTGTTACCTACAGGGCAAGACGAATGCTTCAGGATATTCGCGATGATTGCCTCCTTCTCAAAAGGCATCGCGTGCTCTCAGACTTGGCTCAACTGCTTGAGCGGGAACTGTGCAAGTTACCGACGATGACAACGGAGTGGTCGAATTGGTGCAAAGTGGCCATTACATCAATTGTCAAACGACCGAACGAAGATTGGTTTATGGTCTCGCCCTTTTTTCACCCGATCGAAATCCATGAAGAGGAACGAGCGAAAATCGAGTCGATGATCAAGGACGTCCAAAAAATTGTTCGAGCCTCGAAACCTTTAAAGTCGTTGGATGATTGGCTTAAACACGTTGCCACCACCAAATGCAAAGCCACACGCGCCCAGTTGGCAAACTACCTCATCACACGGCGTAAGATTGTCGATGGCTATAGGATTTGTTCCGGTGAAGACCGTTTGAAGACGCGCTTCGTCGATGCCAAGGGAGCCATGAAGATTCACGCGGAGGCATTTGACGTGGCGGTGGAGAAGATCATTCGAATGAAGCTAAACCATTCAGGCGCCGAGTTCGATCTCTTCGTGCATTTGCTACCCACATTGACTGACCTCTACATTCCGTGGGTCCCATTCATCAGTCGGTGCGAGGACTATACGGAGAACCATAATTTGACTCTTACGCAAATCGAGACCATCGGCAGGGTCTACGGCCATCTCGATCCCGCCTATTCCTCCGAGTGCGAAAAGTCAAAAAAACGTTGGATCGACTTGGAGCGAAACCAACGACGAAAGCTGCCTCGCAAGAAGACCAAGTAACTCTTTCGCGCGGCTGGCCAGCGAGTTGGGCGGCCTCGAATGCGCACCAGCCCGTCGAATCCGCCCCAATGTGAGCCCCCACGAGCCCCATCCCCCCCGCCCAAATGCCTAGCGGAAATGATTAGGATTTTAACCAAGGAGCTAGCCGAGCTTACAACTGTGAATGCGAAACGCCTGTTTTAGTGGTTTTCGATTACCGTGTCGGATTCAGGCTGGGAATTGATTATCGCGGCCTTGCTGGAGTGATGAATGCACGTCGCTAGGCACTGCTGGGGAAATCAGAAGACTTTTTTTGGTGATCTTGCTATGATAAATGTCGGTAAGGTCGTATGGCGTAAAAGCGTTAACGGCCAACGTAAATAGCACAACAGACAAATCTCCAATGTCCATTCATTCTCAAGCATTCGCCGATTGGATCAAACCTCCTATCGAAGACGCTTGGTTTTTAACTGGACCGACCGCTTCTGGAAAAAGTAGGGTTGCCTTGGAATTGGCGGATAGAATTGATGCCGAAATCATCTCTGTGGACTCGATGGCCGTTTATCGAGGGATGGACATAGGGACCGCGAAGCCAACCACAGAGCAACGCGCATTGGTGCCACATCACCTGATCGATCTGGTTGAACCCACTAGCAATTACAGTG
>JANMNR010000104.1:0-15888 GCA_031368325.1 Pirellula sp. | reverse complement strand
CCCGAATGCTTCAAACGTATTTGAAGGCCTTGCCTTCGACATTCACAGGCAAGGCAAACCGCATGCCGATGAAGCAACGCCTGCCAATTTTCACTCTTGCATTTCCATCCATGAATCCCAACCGACCAATTTGCCATGTGTTCGTTCGAAATGGTTGCCGAACAAGCACGAAGGGCCAACCTGCTCGTCACGGTAGCTTATTTGCGAAGCAGTTAACCATTTGGGCGCAGCGTTTGCGTCCGTGCTTAACATTCCTCATTATTCGCGACCAGCCACCCGTTGAAGCAATCGCCTTTCAAAACTAATTGCTCAAACTTGGAACGTACTATGCCACTGAATCACTTAGCCGATCTTTATCATGACGAACTCACGGACATATATAGCGCAGAACGACAACTCATCGACGCATTACCCAAAATGGCCTTGAAGGCTTCGAGCGAAGATTTAAAGAAGGCTTTCGAAAATCACCTCAAACAAACCCTTGTGCAAGTGAGCCGTGTCGAGGAGGCATACGCCCAAACGGGTAAGAACGCTCGTGCGAAGTCTTGCGAAGCCATGAAAGGTCTTATTAAGGAAGCCTCACAGATGATGGAGGAGAAGGCGTCGCCGGAGGTGATGGATGCAGCACTGATCGCGTGCGCTCAAAAAGTAGAGCACTATGAGATTGCGACATATGGTACTTTGTGTACCTGGGCGAAGCTTCTCGGATACCATAAATCGCTTGAATTACTGAAGCTGAATTTGAACGAAGAAGAAGAAACGGATGAAGCACTCTCAGTGCTCGCCGAAACCGTTAATTCGGAAGCCCAAGTTTCATAACACGCTCTGCTCCGCGTAGAAGAACCGTTTTGGAGTGCGATGAGCACTACGACTCGGCACCTGCCAGGAATCACGTGGGACCGACCACAAACTGATGCCCTCCTGGCCCAAATCCCTTGCGATTTGGTGTTTCGGTCCAGCACTACTCATCGTTTACTAAAGCCTGTCGATTCTCAACCGCGCGATCAGATCGTGCAGTCGGCTTGGGCAGAACTGTACTAGTCAATTCTCCAAGGGTTCTAAATATGTCTACCATTGTCCATCGTGGCGACGTTGCTTTGTACTGCAAAGAATGGGGGAAAGGACGTCCGTTGGTATTGATTCACGGATGGCCACTCTCAGCCGATAGTTGGGATGACATTGCGGTTCCACTTGCGAATGCAGGTTTTCGACTAATAGCTTATGACCGACGTGGCTTCGGTCGATCGGGGCAACCCTGGGAGGGATACGATTATGACACGCTTTCCGACGATTTGGCATTTGTCTTATCGACACTCCAACTAACGGACGTCACTCTCATCGGTTTTTCGATGGGCGGTGGCGAAATTGCCAGGTATTTAACCCGTCATGGAATTTCGAAAGTTCGTTCCGTTGCGCTCATTTCCTCTATCGTCCCGTACATGATGCAGGATGAATCCAACCCCCATGGCGTTCCACAAGAGGGCTTCCATCAAATGCGCCAGGGTTTGACGGAAGATCGCCCTCAGTTCTTTACATCATTCTTCAAAAAGTTTTACGGCGTCGACGTTTTATCAACATCCGTAAGCGATGCGTGGCTTGCATGGACGCAATCCATTGCAATGCAAGCCGGTCTGCAAGCGACTTTGGCGTGCCTTAATTCATTTGCAACGACGGACTTTCGCCCAGACCTCAAGGCATTCGAATTGCCGACGTTAATTGTGCATGGGACAGGTGATAAGACGGTCCCCATCGACGCAACGGCCCGGCCCGCAGCCAAGGCAATCAAAGGTGCCCAACTCATTGAGTACGAAGGAGCATCCCACGGGATCTTTGCTACGCATAGAAAGCAGTTGCTCGAGGACCTTCTCAAATTCTGCCGGACAGAATAGCCGCGACTTGGGGTTCAGAGATTCGCATCCCATCTTTCAAAAACAGGATTGCAATCGGAGCAAACCGGGATATCTGATTTAATCAACGAGAGTCGCGGAGCGATGCGGCCCTCATGACAAATTCGACATGTAGGAGCGACTCAAGGCAGAGGATACAAGAGAATTCACTGAACCGAATCTAATTTCTTTACTAACGATATAAACAAAAGCAAAGACGAGTCCTCGACCGCACTCAATGCATGCAATTCTGCGGCCATTAGGTAGAGCATCGTTCCCGTTGTAAGCTCGACCGTCTTGTCAATCACAGTAAACTGAACGCGTCCCTCGATGCATTGGACGGTTAATTCCCCTGGTGCCTTATGCTGTGCGATCTTTTTGCCGGCTGGCAAAACCAGTCGAATCACCTCCATGCTCTCTGACTTAAAAAGCGTCCCTGTTTTCGTGTTTGCCAAGGCATCACCCAAGGGTCCAACATCGAACACTTCTCCCGGGGCTGCGTGAACTTTCACCATTTCATTTCATTCCTTAAGTAGAAGCTCTATTATGTCGACGTGCAAGCTTAATCAACTCTACCACGATTATGGGAAAGAATGCGCAAAGGGAGATGACTCCCCATTCAGCTTGCGTCGGCGGGAGTGTGTGAAGGACTCTCTGTAAGATTGGCACATAGACCGCGGATACCTGAAGTGCTACACAGAGTCCAACGGCACCCCATAACCAGGCGTTCGTGAATAACCGGTCGGTAAAAGCCGATCGTGTCTGAGAACGCGCGTTGAAAACATGAAGTATTTGCGTAAGCGACAAAGTCATGAACGCCATGGTGGTTGCGCGAAGAAGGCCTTCACCTTCATCACCATGCCAATTCATGCCGATTCCAAAAGCGACTAGTGTTACCGGGGTTAACAGCAACCCTTGCGAAACGATCAGACCTATGAATCGCAGCGACAATAGAGGTTCTTTCGGATCGCGTGGCGAGCGATTCATGATGTCCGGTGCGGACGGTTCTAATGCCAACGCAAAAGCCGGGAAGATGTCGGTGACCAAGTTGAGCCAAAGTATTTGCAAAGCAACCAACGGCAGGGGCCAGCCGATCATCAAGGCGATGAACACCGTGAGAATCTCCGAGAAATTGCAAGAAAGCAAGTAGTGGATAGAACGTAAGATATTTCCATAGATGATCCTCCCCTGCTCAACCGCTCCAACGATGCTTGCAAAGTTATCGTCCGTGATCACCATGTCGGCATTTTCTTTCGCCACTTCTGTTCCCTTGATCCCCATGGCGATCCCAATGTCAGCTTTCTTTAAAGCAGGCGCGTCATTCACTCCATCGCCCGTCATGGCGACGATATGACCTTGTCGCTGCAGAGCCTCAACAATCTGCAATTTGTGCTCCGGTGAAACACGCGCGAATACAGCGGCGTCGGCAACAGCTTTCCGCCAGCCCTCCTCGTTTAACCCCTCCAATTCATTTCCGTGTACGGTCCTAAGACGTTTTCCTTCGTGGTCGACATCGATTCCCAACCGTGCAGCGATTTCCGCCGCGGTCGATTGCTGATCGCCCGTAATCATCACTGTCCGAATACCGGCCTCACGACACTTTGCGATTGCCTCTTTGGCTTCCTGTCGAAGAGGGTCACTCATTCCAACCAAGCCAACGAAGATCAAGTCGCGAGACAAATCCGACTCATCAAATCCCTCATCAAGATCACGATACGCCAAGGCAAGCACACGCAGGGCAGCGCCCGCCAGTTCTTCATTCACTTGCTTCCATCTCTGTCGATCTTCGTCGGTCAGTGTCTGCACGTTGGATTTCTTCATCTGACGACTGCAGGCATCGATCATCCTTCCTGGAGCTCCTTTGACATAAGTTAACTTTTTTCCATCGGGCGTTTGGTGAACAGTGGACATGCTCTTGTTGACGCTATCAAACGGAACCTCGCTAATCCGAGGATATTTCGCTGCTAAATCGGCAAGCGTCATGCCTGCCTTCTCACCCGCAACGATCAAAGCCGCTTCGGTCGGGTCGCCTAGCACGGTTTCGTTGCCATTGCTTCGTTCTACCTTTGCATCGTTGCAAAGCATACCAATGCGCAGAAGTAACTTGAGCTGCTCATCTGTATTGACGTCAATGGGCACCTCTTTTTCGGAAAACGTTCCTTCGACAGAGTACCCGCTACCGGTGACTTCGATACGACGTTGGTCTAAGATGTAGGCACAAACGGTCATTTCATTTTTGGTCAACGTTCCCGTCTTGTCAGTGCAGATAACCGTTGTCGAACCTAGCGTTTCCACTGCGGAAAGCCGTCGAACGAGTGCGCGCATCGTTGCCATGCGTTGCATTCCCAAAGCGAGAGTCATCGTGGCCACCGCGGGTAGTCCCTCCGGTACGGCAGCAATTGCGAGTGAGAGACCAATCTGCAGCATATGCCATAAGCTGCTTACGCCGCGCAACCAACCTGCAAGAACGATGATCACGCACAACACCAATGTGACTACGATGAGCAATCTACCCAATTGAGATAGTTTTAGTTCGAGTGGTGTAGCACGTGTGGTCGCCTGGTCGATAAGCACACCGATCTTGCCGACTTCCGTTTCTCGACCAGTCGCGGTTACCAGCAGTCGTCCACGCCCGTCGATAACAGTCGTGCCCAAAAAAGCCATGTTGTGGCGATCCGCTAAGACTGCTTTTTGGTCACTCACCGGTTCCGCCGACTTGGGTACTGCATTCGATTCACCGGTTAACGCAGACTCCTCAATCAGTATACGCACACATTCGATGATTCGACCGTCTGCGGGCACTCGAGCACCGGTGACGAGGACAATCAAATCGCCCGGAACCAACTCGGCTGCTGAGATTTCGGCCTCTTTACCATCTCGAACCACGTGAGCAACTCGAACTGCCTGCTTTTGCAGCGCAAGCAGAGCGTGAGCCGCCTTCCACTCGGTAAAGAAACCAATCGCCGCATTTATAACGATCACCACTAGAATCGCGATGGCCTCCGTTTGATCGCCCATGGCAAACGCAATCGCCGTCGCTGCTCCGAGCATCAGAACAATCAAACTCTGAAACTGAGATATGAGAATCTCGAAAGCCGTTCGCTGTTTCGCTTGTAAAAGTGCATTTGGTCCAAACTGTTCCAGCCTAGCTTTCGCTTCTGTCTGCGAAAGGCCATTCGCTTGATCCGTCTTTAGCTGCTCGACCACAGCCTCGGACGTCATAGTGTGCCACGACCGCACGGAAGTGGGCGTTTGTTTCTCATCCTCAACAGCATGCTTCCCGGATTCTGTAACAATCGTATTTATATCTGCTAACACGTTGATGCTTTTACGAAGATGGGGGCGACGTTGGAACGAAAAGACAGGAATGTTGGTGTTCACCGAGGTGCATTAACTGCCTTTAGAGCAAATCTCGCGCCGTAAGATTTCGCGACAGTCGTTCACTCGATCCCCATACCGGTTATCTCGTTATGTTGTTTGGAAGAATTCGACCAGCGATACCGTCAACAAAAGGTGCAAAGGAATCGACAGCCAATTACTTGCGGTCGGAATTGCACGTCAGTTCCTAGTCGTAGAAACGCGTTTGCTTACAAAGTCTCCGACCCATAAGAATGCGTTTTCCAACTTTTCTCATCAGGCTACACAAGCAACTGTGCAATACAGCCATGGAACCAACGCTTAATCGTTGTTTGACAACCGCTTGCTTTTTCTAACTGTTTCGGATTGTTTCTTCGTTGTCCCGATTTAAATAAACACGAGAGACTATGCATTTAATACAATCCCATGGAATAGTCTTCGAATGTTGATATTTCCCTTGAATCGAAATGATTTGTACACAATCTTCAATAACTTCATCGATGCAGCCTACGATGCGACCGCTTGCAGCAACTAGGATCATTTGAGGCATGAGGTGCACTTCAGAGACGGCCTCACTCTCTTCGCTGTTGATCCATTTCCGAGGGTTTCCGTGCCTCCTCTCCGCTTCGTCCCACCGCCAAATCCTCGTGAGTTTCGGCAGCATGACCTAGGTTTCCAAAGTCCTTTTCTTTCTCGGCGATCCATTCGATGTTTGTTGCGACGTTCGCACTGCGTTCTGCCTGAAACGCCCAATGCAAAAAATGTTCCTCACCAACTTATGCTCGGAGTGGTCGATCGTGGCGCAATCCTTGCACTAAGGAGCTACAATAAAGAATTGCAACAAGTGTGCCGGGTTGTATGGCAAGGATAGACTGCGTGTAAACTCGCATCTGCTGTACATGGAGTCATTTCGTTCACATTGATTCCTAAGCGGGCACGATAGTCGATGTTTTTTGGTCACTCAGTCAAACTTGGATGGCAGACCAACCTGATTTATCCTGTTCGAAGCGATGTGCATTTCCATGCATGATCACGTCGCTTCTCGGTTTCAATTGCTGATGCCAAAATGGTACCCCCAACAAACTTCGCCTCGGGTACTTCGTTGGAGCAAGAGTCTAAGTCCATTTGCAGCAAAACAACGTTTAGTTGAAACCTGTATCATGCTCATTTTGGTTGATTCGCAACGATAGGGTTGCACGATGCGCACGGCGACGATGCCAACGGACAACGCCGATTTGTACGCGTGATTGTCGCCCGCAGCTTGGTCGTATTTCGCGAACAAATGATCATTTGTGATCAGATCATCATTCCTAATTCCCATGAACACCTTCGAATTGGCCTGCGGAATGCTCTATCCGGTTAGCAAGATCCATTCCACAGTCCGCCAATAGAGAAGGTTTATAGATGACGTCATCCGCGAAAAACTCAGTGCAGTCCGTCAAGCCAGTTTGGTTTATTACGGGATGTTCGACAGGATTTGGAAATCAAATTGCGAAGCATGTTCTTGAACTAGGGTATCGGACGGTTGTTACAGCTCGCGACCCGGCCGATCTTCAAGAATTGTCCACTCTCGGCGACGTACTGGTTCTCAAGTTGGACGTGACCAATCGAACGCAAGCCGAAGAAGCAGTTAGAGCTGCCGAAGAACATTTTGGAAGCATTGATGTGCTCGTGAACAATGCGGGAATCGGCTATTTTGCTGCGGTAGAAGAGAGTGACGAAACCGAAGTCCGAAAGATGTTCGATGTCAACGTTTTCGGCCTCTGCCGAATGATCCATATCGTCCTGCCTGGGATGCGAAGACGCCGCAAAGGGTTTATCGTTAATCTTTCCTCCATCGCTGGATTGCGTTCGTTTCCTGCCCTTGGCTATTACAACTCAACTAAGTACGCCGTCGAGGGAGTATCGGAGGCACTTTGGCAGGAAGTTGAGCCATTGGGAATCAAGGTGATGCTTGTGGAACCAAGCGGATTCCGAACGGATTGGGCTGGGCGTTCCGCAAACGCAACAGAGCATCCGATCGACGACTATTCCGAGACAGCCGATAAAAACATACGGCACCTGCGAGCTCAATCGGGCCATCAATCAGGCGACCCTGTCCGAGCCGCTGCAGCGATTGTGCACGCCGTCGAATCGCCAAATCCGCCACATCGCCTTTTGCTTGGAAATGACGCCTATACTATGGCGGTCTCAAAACTCGAGGAGCTACGCGCAGAGTTTTCTGCATGGGAATCGGTATCGCGTGGAGCCGATTTCCCTAAGAACTCCCCCTCCTTGTTAGTATGATGAACCGTTCAATCTATATGCTGGCTTGACGAGTATCTAGAATTCGGTCATGACCGATAGCCGCTTGAAAATTCAAAAACATTTAGATGCCTTGCCGACGCACTTGGCCGAACGGGCATGGCTGCGCACACCAAACGCAAAAATCCAAGCGGGAGAATATGTTCTTTATTGGACGCATCACGCATTGAGAGTAGATGAAAATCCTGCTCTCGATGTTGCGATTTCCTTGGCGTCTACGCTAGGACTGCCGTTGATCGTTTACCAAGGCCTATCGGAGAAGTATCGCTTTGCCTCGGATCGACATCATACCTTTATTCTGGAATCCGCAAGGGATCTTGAAGCGAAATACGCGAAGCTTGGAATCACGTACGCGTTGCACGTCGATCGCATCAGTACACGGCGTCCGAGATTAGCGCAACTCGCTAAATCTGCGTATATTTTGGTCACAGACGATTTCCCAATTGAAGCGACAAAGGATTGGACCGAACGTTTTGCACAATCTAATTGGTGTCCGATCGTACTCGTAGATACCGCTTGCGTTGTTCCCACTCGAATGGTCGGGAAAGCGTACGAACGCGCATTTGCCTTTCGTGATGCGACGGCTGAGCTATATCGCAATCGCGTTGATCTTCCCTGGCCCGCTTGCGTTGGAACGGTAAAGCCCGCAAAGGTTCCGTTCGAGTCGCTGAATCTTCGAGGACAGAGTGTAGCGGGATTAGTTTCTCAATGCGAAATCGATCACTCCATCTCTCCTGTAGCAGACACGCGAGGCGGTTCTGAGGCGGGTTATGCGCGATGGAACGCCTTTCGAAAGAACGGGCTGCGTTGGTACGCTAAACGTCGAAACCAAATCGAAATCGACGGTGTCAGCAGAATGTCAGCTTACCTTCATTATGGAATGGTCTCACCCTTCCGAATTGCAAGGGAGGCTTCCGCGGATGGTGCCGAAAAGTATCTCGATGAGCTTCTGATTTGGCGAGAACTAGCTTATGCATTCTGCTACTACCGAAAGGACCTTGAGACAGATGCAAGTCTCCCTGCGTGGGCGGTTACGACACTGTCCAATCATGTTAATGACTCAAGGAACTGCCTATCTTGGGAGACCCTCTCACGCGCGAAAACGGGGGAACGATTATGGGACGCAGCCCAACGCAGTTTGCTCAAGCATGGCGAGCTTCACAACAATGTTCGTATGACTTGGGGAAAAGCCATCCTTGACTGGTCACTCGATCATCGGCAAGCGTTGGAAAGACTGATCGATCTCAATCATCGTTATGCACTTGATGGCCGAGACCCAGCGTCGTACGGCGGAATCCTTTGGTGCTTAGGGCAATTCGATCGGCCATTTCAGCCAGAACAGCCAATCTTAGGGAATGTTCGTCCGCGCCCCGTATCATTTCATGCGGAGCGAACGAACATCCAAGCGTACGAGCGGAAAATTGACAGAGCGAAAACACAACTATCGCCACGCATCGCAATGATAGGAACCGGGCTCGCAGGTATCCTCTGCAGTCGAATCTTGCACGACCAAGGATTGCAGATCAAATGTTTTGAAAAGTCGAATCGAGCCGGTGGGCGAGCGTCGACACGGGTTGCAGATGGCGGAACACAGTTCGATCACGGAGCCCAATACTTCACGATACGCGATCCGGAGTTGAAACCATATATAGAGTCTTGGTGCGCGGACAGTCACGTAGCCAAATGGCAAGGTCACATAGTCTCGATCGACTCTCCTGGAGTTGCTCGTGACGTAGCATTCGTAAACCGTTTCGTCGGCATCCCACGGATGGAATCTCTCCCACAGCACCTTGCGCAGGACTTGGTGATCGAGGTTGATACCGAAGTTGCAAGAGTCACAACAGAATCGAACGGATATCGATTAACATCCAAGACGGAGCGCGATCTTGGCGAGTTTGACATCGTGTTATGGAACTGCCCACCCGTTCAGGTAAATAATCTAATGCCTCCACAGTGTCTTTGGCGCTCCGAACTTTCCAGGGTTGAAATGGTGCCATGCTGGTCAGTAATGCTCGCTTTCGAAAATCGATGGAATGTTCCGTTTGATGGTGCATTTATCAATGGTGGTTCACTCGGTTGGATTGCGAGAGACTCCAGTAAACCGTCCCGTTGTCAAACTCTCGATACTTGGGTTCTTCATTCGACAGTTGCCTGGGCAAAGGAAAGCCTTGATATTTCAAAGGAAAATGCGATTGCGAATTTAGTGGAAGAAGCGGAGAGAATAACGCGTCAATCTATGCCGGAACCGTGCGTTGCCAGGGCACATCGCTGGCTTTACTCCCGACCGAACGAGTCTTTGCTTGAGAGCTCACTATGGGACGAAATGCATCGCTTTGGTGCATGTGGGGATTGGTGTGGCGGTCCTCGCGTTGAGGGGGCTTTGAAGAGCGGCATTTCGCTCGCGGGACAAGTTTTAGGTTCCCTACATGAACGCACAGCAACAATCGCAGCCGATGTTAATTCGCACGAGCTAAAACAACTAGAACTGCTCTTGTAAGACAGCCAGAATGCCATTAAACGGTGAACGACTCAATCCCAATGACACATCAATCAGCCGCAATTGTCTACCCGCACCAGCTCTGGGCAGCAAACCCAGCGGTGGCAAATGCGCCAATAGTTGTTTTGGTTGAGGACCCTTTGTTCTTCAAGCAGTATCAATTTCACGTTCAAAAATTGGTGCTACACCGTGCTTCCATGACGGAATTTATGCAGCGCTGCGAGAGTTTGGGCAAGAAAGTTTATCGAATCGCGTCAAAGTCGATGTCGTGCTCGAGTGAAATCGGTGCTTTTCTGAAGGCCAAAAAACTTTCGAAAGCCCTCGCGGTGGAGCCTACGGATGACTGGCTGAAGCGGCTCGTGTCAGACGGTTGCCGCGAAGCGAAGATCGAACTCCAGTGGCTGGCGGACCCCTCGTTTCTAACGCCCACCGACGTGATGCAGCAGTGGGCTGAAAAGCGTGAGCATTATCGCTTCACCGATTTTTATATGCAGCAGCGGAAACGACTTGGACTGTTGCTCGATGAAAAAGGAAAACCGGTCGGTGGTAAGTGGACGTTCGATACCGAGAATCGAAAACGATTGCCGAAAGGTCATGTGGTTCCACCATTAAAGACCCCGAATACGCTGGCCAGCGTTTCCGAAGCTAAGCGGTACGTTTCGAAAGAGTTTCCGAACGCGATCGGCCAAGTGGATGACTTTTGTTACCCTGTTACGCCTGAGCAGGCGACGACATGGCTCGATACGTTCATTGACGATCGTCTCGCTTCGTTTGGCGACTACGAAGACGCCATTTCCAAGGAAGAAACATTTCTTTTCCATAGTGTTTTGACGCCAATGCTGAATATTGGCTTGGTGACCCCCGAGCAGATCGTTAACCAAGTTGTCGCTAGGAGCGATCAAGTTTCGCTCAACTCGTTAGAGGGATTTCTGAGACAAGTCATCGGCTGGAGGGAGTTCATTCGTCTCGTGTACGTGCATTCGGGTTCACGACAAAGAACCACCAACGCCTGGAAGCTGACGCGAACACTTCCGGCTTCTTTCTACACTGGTTCGACTGGCATTACCCCATTCGACCAAAGCGTGAAACGCACGTTGAAATACGCTTACTGCCACCATATCGAACGGTTGATGGTATTGGGAAATTTTATGCTATTGTGCGATGTTGAGCCCGACGCAGTGTATCGATGGTTCATGGAGTTGTTTATCGACGCCTACGACTGGGTCATGGTTCCGAATGTTTATGGTATGAGTCAACATGCAGACGGTGGATTGATGACGACCAAACCTTACATCAGTGGTTCGAGCTACATCCTCAAGATGAGCGATTATGCCAAGGGGGAATGGTGCGAAGTCTGGGATGCACTTTACTGGCGATTCATTGACCGCGAACGCGACTTCTTCAGTGCCAATCCACGCATGCGAGTTATGGTGGGGCAACTTGACCGAATGGGCACCAAACTTGCTCACCATAAAAGCGTTGCAGGTCGCTTTTTAGAGAAGCTTCATGGCTAAAGAAGGCTCCATACTCACACTGACGCCAAAGCGAATGCAATTTGCAAGCCGCTTGCTCGCAGAACGAGACCCCGCACTAAAGCGTGTTCTCGATGAAAAGGGTTATCCGGACATGTGGGCTCGTCCACCTGGGTTCTCGACAATTGTTCATATCATCTTGGAGCAACAGGTTACACTTGCGTCTGCCAATGCAACATTTTTTCGATTGCAGTCCAAGCTTTCAGGCACAGTTACGCCGGAGGGTTTGCTGAATCTAAAGGAATCGGAGCTCAAGGAGTTAGGTGTTACGCGTCAAAAGATCCAATACACACGATTATTGGCCGTACAAGTTGCTTCGGGAGAGTTTATGTTTGAGTCACTGGCTCCGTTGTCGGATGACGCTGTTCGTTCGGCAATGACAAAGCATAAAGGCATCGGAAACTGGACCGCCGACATTTATCTTTCGGAATGTCTGCTACGATGTGATATATTGCCAAAAGGAGATATCGGCGTTCAGGAAGCATATCGCGTTTTGAATGGGATGGAGGTCAGGCCAACGCACGAGGAACTCTTGGCCATGACTGACCACTGGCGTCCATGGCGAAGTGTGGGGACCCGAATGCTCTGGAAGTTCTATCAAAGTCGCTCTTTGCTCCGCGAAGAAAGCGAACCTAAAGGGTGACCGTTGCAAAATAATTCTCCAAAGACCAAATCGGTCCAACACAACTTAGGCCCAATAGCAGACTCGAGCCAAATTAAATCGCAGTTTCTGATTCGAATCCCAGTTTTGTTGACAGTTTTGTTGATTGCAAGTGGCTGCGTCCATTTGGCAATCCTTGCAGTCCATGGAACAAGCTGGCACGGTCCACTATCGCTACGCAAACCCGCACTCTTTGGTATCTCAGGCGGCCTGACGCTATGGTCGATTGCTTGGTTGATGACGCAATTACTCCCTAAGAATTCAGATCGATTTCTGCTGAATTCACTATCGATGGCGCTGTTCATTGAAGTTGCCCTCATCACGCTGCAGACTTGGCGCGGTGTTTCATCGCACTTCAATCACTCGACAAACATCGACGCCGCGATCGAATTCACGATGCTCGGGTTAATACTATTCGTGACGGGTGGGATCTTTTATTTGACATGGCGAACTCATTGGTTGCGTGCGATTCATCCCGCGATGGCTATCGCGATCCGGGGAGGCATGGGGCTGCTCGCATTGTCATGTTTGCTTGGCATCGCAACCACGGTTCTCGGCGAGGTAAGCCTTTCAGCTGGTCGTTCGTATGAACTTTGGGGCAGGGCAGGTGTTTTGAAATTTCCACACGGCGTCGCGCTACATGCAATTCAGTTGTTACCGATTCTTGCTTGGCTGGCTCGAATTCTTTGTTTGGATCGTTCGGTTCGCATAGTGCAATCCGCGTTCGCTGCCCAATTCCTTTTCTTAATCTATGCAGTTTGGCAAACCGTTCGTGGCCGAGATCGTTTTGATTGGGATGCGGTAGGCGGTGTTATGCTCGCGATCGTTATCTTTCTGAGTGTATATCCGGTATTTGCGTGTATCAAAAGTTTCCGTACGAGACCCATACGAAGCAAAGCTTAGTTACTCGTACATTATCCTATTTCTTAGAGTTCGGAACCATGTCATTGTCGTCTGCTGATCTCGACCGCATCATCCAAATGGCTTGGGAAGACCGGACTGCTTTCGATGCGATACGATCTCAGTTTGGTCTGACTCCCGGCGATGTAATCAAGCTCATGCGAGCCGAGATGAAACCGTCATCATTTCGACTTTGGCGGGCACGCACGAAGGGGCGAAAGACGAAACATGTTGCTCTTCGAGATCCTGAAGTAATCCGATTTCGTTGCCCTGATCAAAAGGGATCTTGAGTGATAACGACCGGTCGCAAGCATGGGCACTCAACGAACCGGTGCAATGTCGTTTTGAGCTTGAGGCTAGTTTCAATCCCGAGTCGGAAATAGTAGGCAGGATGCCGGTGGCTTTATGCCTGCTGTGGTAACTGTTGCAGTTGTATCCGTATGATTTCGCTTGACGCCCCGAGGACGATTCATCGGTCACGCTCCATTGGCTATGACCAACGGGAGCGTTGGTGGAAATCTCGATTGGATGAAGAGGCAAGCCGAAAAACGAATGAAAAGCGATGTCTCCCGTAGGATTCTTGACGTTTCACCGACTCACCGTCAGTTGCAGATCCTAGAACCAAAAAGCCAGAATTGCAAGTTTTCTGTACTGCTGAATTTAGTAGTATGTCTTGGAATTTCAAACGATGAGGGCATCAGAATGCAGCAAACCGCGCCCGGAGCGGGGGTATTTATTTAAGGCAAGTGCCTAATCCAAAAAGTGTAATCTTTAGGTTCCTTTTCGGGCTCGAGGTTGTTGGCCCGTGTGTACTTAGGGCCAGCCCCAAACCCGCCAATCTCCAATGTGCTGGCAAGATGCTTGAATTTCGATTCGGTTTGCAATACAATCTCAAATCGTGCGTACACACACGATGTAGCTTCAGATGTTAAGGCATTTATGGCGGACAAAAGCGAACTCCCTCTGGCATTGCGATCGGCGTATCTGGCTATGCACCGAACGACTGATACACAATTCGCACCGTATGGCGTAACGGCGGATCAATTCGTTCTACTGGCCACTCTTTCGAGAGGCGATGCAATGACGCAGCGAGAGCTTGCACGACGAATGCCCTCAGACCCCAGTACCGTGCGTGCAATGTTGGTCCTACTCGAGACACAGGGATTGATCGAGCGTGATGTTCATCCGAGTGATTCGCGTGCACGCACCGTAGCGCTCACTGCAGCAGGCAAGCGAAAGTTTCGGCAGCTCTGGAATGTTAGCGAGTCAATTCGAACGAAAATGTTCGAGGCGATTCAGCCCGACGACGCGGTGGAGTTCATCAGAATCCTTACACGAATTGCAGAGTCGTTGAACGATGCAATTCTATCTGAGTCGAATCGAACGCAAGCAAATGAAGTATGAGTCAGCCGATGTCGTGCTCCAACCAGATGACTATTACCCACTTATCAATACCAGGGATTTCAATCGTGGCAACCATATTTAGTAAGTTCCCAACCGTCACTATGTTTGTCGCGGTAATCGCATTAATCGCTGGTTCATCGACAGCGCGCTCGCAAGAACTAAGAGTGTTGATGCTTGGTGATGCGGGCTTTCATAAACCATCCAGCTTCTATCGAACCATCGAGGAGCCGCTAAAGAAGAACGGTATTGAGCTGAAGTATACAGAGAATCTGAGCGATATTAACAGCGATAACTTAAATGGATTTTCCGGCTTGCTGATCTTTGCAAACATCGAGCGCATTACGCCAGAAGCGGAAAAGGCGTTGCTCGATTATGTCGAGAAAGGTGGCGGGTTGATTCCTGTCCACTGTGCGTCGTTCTGCTTCTTGAACTCCGAAAAGTATGTCACCCTGGTCGGCGGCCAATTCAAACGTCACGGCTTTACTCGATTCGAAACCAAGATCGTGGCAGCCGATCATGAAATCATGAAGGGACTCAAACCGATCTCGTCTGAAGATGAAAGCTACATGCATTCACGGCACAATCCGGAACGCATCGTCCTCGAAACTCGCAGCGATGCATCAGGACCAGTCAGTGATCCCAACGGCGAACCTTATACATGGATCCGAGAAGTCGGCAAGGGACGCGTGTTCTACACCGCTTGGGGGCACGATGCCCGGACTTGGAGTAATGTCGACTTTCAGCATTTGTTAACCCGTGGAATTCGTTGGGCTTGTCACGCACCGCTGGCCAACGTCGTGACTGCTCCAGGCAAGACCACTGACGACAATTCAAAAACGACAGATGAATCAAAAGCGGTTACCCAGGCCAATCGATTGTTCAGCAATCCGGAAATGATGAAGCCTACGATTGATGAAAAGATGTTCACATTTGTAGATGTAGGCGCGAAGATCCCTAACTACACTCCGGGCCGACAGTGGGGTACGCAAGCCGCTCCGTTGACTGAGATGCAGACTCCACTGCCGGCTGAAACCTCGATCAAGGGCTATTCGGTTCCCCAAAGTTTCCGCATGGCACTATGGGCCAAAGAGTCAAACGATTACTGGCCCAAAGAATCCCAAAGCGAAGACGCAAGTGCGGGGCTGAAGGGCAAGCCGATCGCAATGAACTGGGACGAGCGTGGTCGACTTTGGGTCTGTGAAACGCTCGACTACCCGAATGAACTGCAACCTGTGGGGCAAGGTCGCGATCGAATCAAGATTTGCGAAGATACGGACAACGATGGTCGTGCAGACAAGTTTACCGTGTTCGCCGAACACTTGAGTATTCCGTCAACCTTGGTGTGCT
>JANMNR010000094.1:0-1688 GCA_031368325.1 Pirellula sp. | reverse complement strand
CGCACACCACCGAGCGACACACAACCGACCTGGGATCAATTCATCGACAACGCAGGTATTTGGAAAGAATCTACTAGCGCACCTGCCCAAACTGAAAACTGTACACGGAAAATGTGACGGGGGGAGAAAACGCGTATACGTGGGAGTCAGTCTTTCTAAAAAACAAATTGACAATAAATACGTTTTGGGAGATGCGCAGGCACGCACAAGCACGCGTTGTTCCTTATAGCCCGTTTGGTCGAGTTATGAAGTATCTATGTATAGAGCACTTATAGTTGGCTTGCGTGTCTGCGCGTGCCCTCTCTCACACCGCCATCACCAACGCTATCCGTTGTCGAACGAAACAACACCCCTTTGACCACGATGAAGCTCGCTCCCATCCGGCGCGAGATCGCGAAAGTATCGGAAGTGATAAAAGCCAAGCAGAACCAACGGGTGATATGTTTCATCGGCGAACGCAACAGATCTTGATGAATGCTCTCGAAGGTCTTGCATACTGGGGCCGGCATTGTGCAGATGCTCCTGTCTTCACTGGCATTCCGATCGCCATGATCGCCATACCCAGGGGGTGGCAAATTTGTGCCCTGGCTACGCCGCACGACCCTCTCGCTTCCACATATTTATGTATCCCCAGAATCCATATCCGAAAGGCTGTAATTTGCGTTAGTTGGATCAAGGAATCAATGCCTGTTTGAATCAATAAAACCGCAATCTTTCGCAATCCAACGCCGCAAGGATTGCCGGTTAGCCATCGGATCCGAAACCCCTTTGTCGCAGCATTTGCGCTGCATTCCTAACTACCAAGTCTCCCAATGTCGGTTGTATCGCCCGGATTTTGGGTCTGCTAGACTGGCCACTACCTTGAGTCACGGTCTGCTGAGGCCCCAGGGTAGCACGACTGGATCCCCAGCCCACAGCAGAGGCAGCATCGCACGTCGCGAGAGAGCAGTACGCAAAAGGCTGTGGTGAGGTGAACTTATGCGGGTAATTCTCTACAAAACGTGAAAGACGACAAGAGTGAATCGACCAGGACAAGCTCCCTATGATCTCCGCAACGCCATTGGGTACTAAATAAACAATCGATGGAATCCGAAGCTCAAACCAGGAAGACGCGAGTCGACGCCAAACTGAAGGAATCGGGATGGGTCATTGTTCCATACTCGGTTGGACTAGACGTTGCCAAGCTTTCCAATCATGCAGTCGAAGAATTCCCGACGGACTCCGGGCCTACTGACTATGCTCTCGTTTCGAATGGAGTGATTCTTGGCATCGTGGAAGCCAAGAAACTGACTACCGGCCCCAAGGGAGCACTCGTTCAAGCGGAGCGCTATTCTAAAGGCCTATCCGCGAGCCAGCTCAATTTTCACGGCTATCGCGTACCTTTTCTTTACTCGACGAACGGGGAACTCATCCACTTTTATGACGTACGACTTCAGTCGAACGTGTCACGCTCATTAATTGCCTTTCATACTCCGTCCGCACTAATCGATTGGATTTCGATTGATCCATCCAAGGCTCGCAATTGGTTCCGAAATAACCCCAACGAACATCCTCGTCTTCGGTTCTACCAAAAACTTGCCAATGAAGCGGTCGAAGACGCGATTGCCCATGGCAAACGCCAAATGTTGGTTGCGATGGCAACGGGAACGGGGAAGACGTTCACGACAGTGAATCAAGCCTACCGACTT
>JANMNR010000090.1:0-7427 GCA_031368325.1 Pirellula sp. | reverse complement strand
AGTTGGATGCGCTCCTTTCAGGATAGAAAGTAGCGTTGTCACATCGGTCGTATTGAGCTGGACCTTGCGAGTCGACTTCTTGGTTGGGGCGGGAAGCTCTGTTTGAAGATCGTTGATTCTCTTTCCGACCGCCTCCACTTCGTCGGATGTTCCCACTACCATTATCGTGTGAGTCAACAGACTGGACTCTAAACGGACATGAGTTGGCGTCGTGCTCTGAAGTGCATTAAGCAATGCCGTTTGATCCACTTGATCGGGATCAATCGTATAAACCTTGACCACGCGATTGGATTGGTCGAGTTCTTTGGACAACATCTCGATGATCTCAGCAACACGACGCTGTTGATCGTCGGAGCCCACGACAACTATTTGGCCCGTCGTCCCTATCACCGCAGCACTTGCGGACGGAACAAGCGTTGGAATTGCGGCTTGAACCGCAATCGCATGTACAGGGCTCACACGGTATGTCATTGGCTTCTTCGCATTCTGGGCAACACGCGAAATCTGCTCGATGGCCTGCGCTACTCGCGTATGCTGTTCTTCATTCGCCCACACGGTAACGGTTCGCGATGGTAGATCGCTACTGAGGATGGCCTGTGGTGCGATCTGCCCCAAAATTACCGGCAACGTCGACATATCCCCTGAAGGAACGGCATAGGTCTTTACCGTTTGCAAGCTACCGTCAGGGGAAGCAACGAGTCGGTCCATCGCTGCACCGACATCTGCTAGTTGCTTGACAGTGCCTGAGGCAATCACGCGATTGTTCGCAGCATCCGAAGAGAACTCCATATCCGGCCAGATTTTTTGCAAAACGGGCAACAAGTAGGCAGACGCAACTCTCTTTGTGTCGAAAGTGCGAATTTGCTTTTCTGCATTTGCCAACATCGGGCGATCCATCTGTCCGACCATCGCTTTGACTACGGCATGATCTTCAATCGTTCCCGTTGCAACCACTTGTTTCAGTGAATCATCTGCGACTGTCGTGACCCCCAGAGAAAGTTGATCTACGACGATCTTTACCTGCGTTGCCTTTGCATGTTCGAGAGGATAAACCAACGCAATCTTCTGCAACTCCGGCGCGGTTGGAATTTGAATTGCCAACATAAGCTTCGCAATTTCCGTGTGCGTTTTGTCATCCGTTGTAATCAAAAGCCGTTGATTCTTGGTGTCAACGTTGACGCGTGCACCGGTCAACAGTGGAGCAAGCGTTGTTTGAAGAACGTCGACAGTCATTCCCTTCACCGAATAGTTTTCCATGCGAAGCGGAGACTTCTTTGGAAAGTTCTCTTGGAAGATCGCCAATCGCGACTTGATGTTGATCTGCGTCTCTGTATCCGCAACCACGGTAAGCAGCTTGCCGTCCGCGTCAACGGTGATTGTGGCCTCAGCGAACTCCGCCGACAGCATCTGCTGAACAAGCGCATGATTCTGAAAATCGATTGTGTAGGAACGAGGCTCCTTGGGTGCAATCGTAGGTATCGCGAGGTCTAGCGTTTTGAGCAAGTCGCTGAATTGAGCGTGTTGCTCGCGGGTTGCCCATATGTAGAGTTCCCCTTTGCTCTTGCCATCCGTAATCTTGATGTTTTCCAGATTCTTGGGAAGCTCGCTCAACATGGGACGTCGAGCAAGTTGCGATTTCGATAAATTGTAAATCTGAAGTTGGCGTTCCATCGCTTTAGGGATCTGTTCAACCAAAGCAGGGAGATTGGATTCAATCGCTTCTAGCTCAACGCGATTCCCCAGTGCAAATAGTTGAAGTCCATCTTCTCTTAGCCAAGTCGTCGTGTTGGGTGCAATCTTTGCAACCACGGTGAGCCATGCCGAAATGGCGGGACGATCCAGGCCAAAGGACTTGAGAGTCACATTGGCATCAGCAGCCGATTTCTTCCACCCTTCGAGAATCTCACCCATTAGAACGAGGTCGACTTCAGATGATCGGACCACTAGATTTCCGGCGGTCGGATTCGATGCAATTTGAACGCCAGGGAAAATAGTCTTGAGCGAAGTTTCTACTGACGAATGGAGCTTGGCAGGAAGCTCAAAAAACCGGATGCTCTTTTTCTCTTGATCCACCGGATAGACCTCGAGCTTTGCAAGGTCGGCTCGAATAGTCTGTTGCTGTTCTGGCGAAGCGGAAACAAGCACGCGGTCGGATACCTGCAAAACCGAGGCGTTGGGAACGAGAGCTTTGATGTGCTTTACGATTTCAATCGCTGCAGTTCCCGTCACCTGGTAGGCTTGCGAGTTGCTGTTCGGCAGCGCTGTGTAGTTCGCAATCATCTGATCAATTGCGGATTTGATGGCTGTCTGTTGCGATGGAATGACAAACGCACTGAGCACATTGGTCTTAGAATCGACCGTGATTTGTTGGCTTGGAATCAATGTTTGGATCGTTTTCAAAGTCGATGCCGCATCCAAATTTGCGATGGGATAAGACGCGAAGACAGGTTGCGGTGGAGGATCGGGACGATCGGGTTTGGGCTGGGGCTTGGGAAGCGGAACCGATGCAATCAACTCGTTGATCGTGGTCATTTTTCCCGCATTCTCAACCACGAGGAGCTGCCCTCCCTGTGCAAGTGGTATCGCTCGTCCGAACTTGCTGAGATACGGTTTTACTTCATTCAAAACCGCCTCGATCGGACGTCCACCCAACGGAAAGACAACACTCACTAACTCGAACTGTCCTCGCTCGACCAAGTTCGCTAGCCCAACACGCGGAATCAACTCCAATGGGATCGAGTCGCCCAACTCCATGACGACAAGCATCTTCTCGCGTCGAAGCAACGCATAGTTGCGGGTCATCAACACGCTGTTGAGCAGGTCGATTCCCTCGCTTGGGGTGTATTCGCGAATATCCATGTAGGTGAATGAGCCGGGCGGAATCCGGTCCATGATCAACGTCAAATCCTGTTGATCCGCAAACCACGCGAGCACTTCGTCCCACTTCATGTCGCGAAATTGAAACTTGAGCTTCCTCAATGGCTCGAGCGTTCGGAACACCTTTTGTTGCTCCTCCGTTAAAAGCAGAAGAGCTTTTTGCTCATATTCCTCAGCAATCGACTTCTTGGCGGCGTTCTCGGTAGCGGCGGCAACTCGACTCGAACGTTCGAGGATTACTTTCTGCAGGTCAGCCCGTTGAGCATCCGTCAGACTAAGCTTGTCTGCAACTTCGGGATGAACCAGTCGAGAAATGTCGTTGCTTTGTCCGAAAACAGAATGGGCTGCTATTATCGCGGTAAACACATAGACTATGAAACGACAATTATGGGCGTACTTGTTCTTTGGTTGACTCATTCCAGAAATTCTCAATCGGTTTGTGGCAGAAACGATTTGGCCACGTGGTGGGAGGTGGTTCGAGGTGCGGTGGGGTTCTCGCTCTCGAAGCCCGGCGTCTACCGCAAAGTAGCCCAGACCAACCGATTATAGTCCGGTTCCGAACACCAACGCACAAAAAGTGCAATCCCGGTGCCAAAAACACTCTAAACGCCTTTCAAGCAACAACTTGCGATAAATGGAACCGATCGGTGGAAAATGAATCAGTTCGATCGATGCGATTCAAAGAATTTGGCGATCTCACGCTTACTAGCACTGCCGGTAGCGACGGCCTATGTTAGGTCGGAAAGCTCACCGCTAATCGCCTCAATCGAACTGCCATTCCTATCAAGAAAAACCAACGCCGCGGCTGTGAAACGATCGAATCGTGGAATCGTGACTTTCAAGACTGCGAAACCAATTCCGGCAAAGTGCCAATGTGAAGTGTGGTCTTTCCAGTCTTGACCCATCTGGAATCAATTCGCTATACCGCAGGGAGAAGCGTCTTTCTCCTTCCGATTTCCCGCCGTCAAAGTATTTCTCATGACACACCATAAACTGATTGCAGCGTTCTGTGCAGTTTTGGGGATGTCGATATGGGCTGGAAGTCTCTCCGCTGTTCCTCAAGGTGACCAGTATTCTGTAGTTCGAAAAGAGTTGTCTTTTCCAATTGAACAGTTGACGAACATCGAGGCGGCGTATCGCCAACTTTTTCAAGGTCGCATCCATCCTCATCCAGCAAAACTGAACTCGATCCTCCTGCAAATCGGGAATGAGACCGTTTCGATCGAGTTCGCAACCGCACAAAACCGTCTGCGAGTCGAAGGGAACCAAAAATTAGTATCCGATTTGCTCAGGATCGGAGTCGCTGTTTCCACTCGATCCCCACAGAGTGAAGTCCGAATTCTCTCGCTCAGTGACAACGGCCAAGAGTCGTTAGGAAGGCTTGCCCAATCGAACAATGCATCGAAGGGACAAGTGTCGTCGATTTCTTTTCTCAAAATGATCCAGCGTCCAGGTTCGCAAGGCGGACAATCCGGATGGAACTCGAGTGAGATTGCTCTCGCGTCGGCGCAAGAAGCTCCAGCGCCAATGCCCGCAAATTCACAAACTGGCAATGCACCACCCATCCAAAATCCAGATTTAAACAAATCACCGGATCCAGATGCTCCCGTTTCTCTGCCTTTGCCGCAATTCGATGGCGTACAGTTGCAAATGCTTCCGGAGCTGGACGCGGTTATTTTGAGAGGACGCGATCGACAGCTCACCGATCTCACAGAGATCATAAAGCGACTAGATGAGGCGAGCCGCTTGTCAAAACCTGAAATCGAGGTGGTGCCCCTCCAACATGTTAACTCCGAGTCGCTTGCCAGCCTGATAACGAAGTCCCAAGATAAGTTCATCGGAGGACGACAGGGACGGGTTACTATTTCTGCACTTGGTTCTCCAAACGCGATCCTGTTGATCGGTTGGGGTGAATCCATGTTGGCGATGAAAGAGCTGATTCTCAAACTTGACCAACCCTCAGCTGCCGGAAGTTCGTTCACAGTTTTTCCGTTGAAAGACGCGATTGCGAGCGATGTGCAAACTCAGTTGCAAACGTTTTTTAAAACACGCCCTGGACTTGGTCCGGTGATTCAGTCAGCTTCGGATAGCCGTTCTAACCTGCTCATCGTTAACGCTTCCCCACGCGACATGCTTGAGATCCAAAAACTGGTTGAGCAACTCGACGTCCGACCCAAGTTAGACAAACACGCGGCTAAGGTTTTTCAACTGAAACATACGATCGCAGCGGATACCGCGAAAGCACTGCAGCAAGCCTTGGCGACGACCGCGCTCAATAAAAACAAGAGCATCGAACTCTACAATGACCAGAATAAGAGTGTTGCGACGAGTGGCATTTTAGGCTCCGTACAAGTCTCCACCAACGATCGCACCAACTCCATCATTGTTTCGTGTCCACCGGAGAATATGCCACTTGTCGAACAGTTCATCGAGCAACTGGATAGTCCTGGGGCAGTTGCAAAGATTAAGATCTTCCCGATCAGAAATGCAGTCGCTTCGACATTGGTCGAAACGCTTCGTTCTTTGTTGCCGACAGCCAGCGGAACGGCGGCCGCAGCCTCACAATTGTCGAGTTCCGTCGATGAATCCTCGTTGCTGCCGTTGCGGTTTACGGTGGATACTCGAGGGAACAACATCATTGCCGTTGGCTCCGAGGGAGATCTCAAGATCGTCGAAGCGATTCTCTTTCGCTTGGATGAGACTGATGCTGTTCAACGCAAAAGTTCCGTCTACCGTCTAAAGAACTCGCCCGCAGTCGATGTTGCGTTAGCAGTGAATGAGTTCTTACGTAGCAAACGCGTAGTTGAAAATGCTGGCCCCGATGCAAGCAACCCATTCGAACAAATCGAAAAAGAAGTTGTTATCGTACCCGAACCGGTGCAGAATAAACTCATTCTTAGCGCTACGCCTCGATACTACGATGAAATCAGAAAGCTCATCGAAGACCTTGACCAACAGCCTCCACAGGTCATGATCCAAGTCATGATTGCAGAAATCGTCTTGGGTAATACCGATGAGTTTGGCGTGGAAATGGGAATTCAAGACTCGGTTCTGTTTGACCGAAGCCTTCTCGGCGGACTTGCGACCAGAACCAATACTACGACGACATCGACGCCCGCCGGTGTGGTGACCAATACCAATCAAGAAATTGTCGCTGCGTCTAACACACCTGGATTTGATTTTAATAGCACGCTTCCGATTGGAAATAGCGGTTCAGCCAAAGCACTTGGTTCGTCGAACCGCGCCGGTGGGCAAGGGCTCTCCAATTTCGCCGTGGGACGTGGAAACGAGGCGTTGGGGTTCGGTGGACTGGTTCTTTCGGCAAGTAGCGAAAATGTCAGTTTCTTGTTGAGAGCTTTGCAAGATTCCCGTCGTTTGGAAATACTCAGCCGACCGCAAATCCTAACCCTCGATAATCAACAAGCGTACATTCAAGTTGGCCAGCGAGTACCTCGAGTCGTGCGATCGACCGTCAATGTGCAAGGGGGGCAGAGCAGCGACATTCAACTTGAAAACGTGGGTCTGATTATCGGCGTGACTCCGAGGATTAGCCCCGATGGAAACGTCGTAATGGAAATCGATGCAGAAAAATCCAAGTTAGGGCCCGACAGTGAGGGCATCCCGATCTCGGTTTCTCCAAACGGTCAAGTCATCCGCGCACCACGTGTCGACACCATAACGGCTCAAGCGACAGTGAGCGCAGCAGACGGCGAAACTATCATTCTAGGCGGATTGATTTCTCGAAGCACGCGAACGATTCACCGACAAGTGCCTTGGCTCGGGGACATACCGGTCATCAAACACTTGTTTCAATATGATCTCAATGAAATTCAACGAACGGAGTTGGTCATCATCATGACTCCGCATGTTGTTCGTTCTCAAGGTGACATGGAACGCCTCAAACAAGCTGAGTTCGCTCGAATTAGCTGGTGCGAAGCCGATATCTTCGAGATCCACGGTGACGTGTTCCCGTCCAATGGTGTACTCGATCGTCCGCTTGCAGATGATGACTGTCCTGTTGTCTATCCGGACATCGCTCCAAGAGGGATTCCCGAGTCCGCGGACCGGCCAGGGATCGTTCCTGCGCCACTAGAAATGGACCCCGCATTCTCGAGACCCCCTGAACTCATCCCAACTCCGGCCCAGAACAGCTCGCGTTCGTTACCAAGAAAATCGGATGCTACCATCGCCGTCGGTCCTTTCACGCAGGGACGAACTCCTTGACGCATCAACCCCAATCTGAAAGCAAACAGGCTCCGTTGTTGCTCTTGTTGCTGAACGCATTGCTCCTACTTGCGGTATCAGGCTGTCAGCCTTTATTTGCGAACAAGAGCATGGTCCCATGGGGGAAGAAAAACGCCGAACCGAAAATCGTCCCTGATCGGATCCTCGCCGTTTGGACAGATACTGTACTCCATCAACCTGGTCAAAAAGGTATTCGTGGCTTTGGCGGTCGCGTCTATTTTTATGAGAAAGACAAGCCGGACCCAATCGCGGTAGAGGGCAGCTTGGCGGTTTACGCATTCGATGCCGACGACGAGTCCCTCGAT